>NYZE01000136.1 GCA_002685965.1 Planctomycetota bacterium
GAGCCGATCAGCAGGAACACGACCATCGCCGTGAGCGACGTGGTCGCACGCACTGTCTCGCGCAACGCCGTGCGAGTGAGACGCTTCGACACCCAGGCGAGCGCCATCGCGCCAACGGCGCCGAGCGCACCGGCTTCGGTCGGCGTCGCGATGCCGACGAAGATGCTGCCGAGCACGACCAGGATCAGCACCAGAGGCGGCACCATGACGCGCAGAACTTCGCGCCAGAGGTTGTGGACGGCCGCCCGCTCGTCGACCGGAATGGCCGGCACTGCCTCTGGGCGGAAGCGCGCAACGAGGGCGATGTAGGCGGCATAGAGGCCGGTCAACAACAGGCCCGGTCCGATCGACCCCCTGAACAGGTCGCCAACGCTGACCCCCATTTGATCGCCGAGAACGACGAGCACGATGCTCGGGGGAATGATCTGCCCGAGCGTCCCGGAGGCGCAGATCACGCCCGTCGCGATCGACGGCGCGTAGCCGTAACGCATCATGACCGGTAACGAGATCAGCCCCATCGACACGACCGATGCACCGACCACTCCCGTCGACGCCGCGAGCAGCGCGCCGACGAACACGACCGCGAACGCGAGCCCACCGCGAACGGAACCGAACAACAGCCCGATCGTGCGCAACAGATCCTGTGCCAGCCGCGAGCGCTCCAGCATCGTGCTCATGAAGATGAAGAACGGCACGGCGAGGAGCACCTGGTTCCCCATGACACCCAACACGCGCTCGGGGAACAGCTTGAGATAGTCCCAAGCGAACTCGCCGGCTTCGACGCCGAGCACGCCGAAGATCAGCGCAGCGCCGCCGAGGCAGAACGCGACGGGGAAGCCCAGAAAGATCAGGGCCAACACGACCACGAACATCAACGGACCGAGTGGTGAGACCTCCACTAGCTTCCTGTCCCAGCAGTTCGCCTGCAGGCTCGGCGAGCCAACCGGGCCGCTGACAAGGCACGCGGAGGCTGGCAGGTTGGACGATCTGAAAAGGGAGCGCATCGCAGAGCGAAGCGGCCAGCGGTGCAGGGGGCTGGCGAAACGGCGCGGGAACTCCTGGTAAAGGACACTAGCTCGCCTGTGGCTCGTCGAGGCCGACCTCGTCGTCGGACAGGCCGGCGAGGACCGCCACGCGTTTGATCGCCTCCGACACGCCCTGCAATGCCAGCAGGAAGAAACCGACCGGAACGATCGGCTTGAGGATCCAGCGCGGCAGCCCGCCAGGATCGTTCGACATCTCGCGCTTCGCCAGCGAGTCCGCGACGAACTCCCATGAGATCCACACCGCGAACAGACAGAACGGAATCAACAGCACGACGTTGCCGAGCAGGTCGGTCCAGGCTCTGCCGCGCCGGCCGTGTGCCCCGTACAGGATATCGACCCGAACGTGCGCTCCGGCCCGCAGCGCGTAGGGCGCGGCAAGCAGGAAGAGCATGCTGAACAGATACCACTGCAGCTCGAGATAGGCGTTGGACGACAAGCGCAACTCGATCCCATGGGCAGCGAGCTGCGAATCCGCCGAACGTGCTACGGCGTTGTAGGCGCCGATCAACACCATCACCAACGCCAGCCAGGCAACCAAGCGTGCGAGGCGCCGGTTGAGCCCATCGACCACGGCAGCGAAGCGGAGCAGGAGCCGCATCGCGGGAGTATCAATCACTTGCTACGTCACTGCACCGCGAATCTCACCTCGATCGAGGGTGACGACGTCAAGCCGAAGGGGTTGGCGGCCTGTGGATCTATCACGACCCACTGAAAGTAGTAGCGGAACTCCGCGAGCACCGGCGCATCGGGCACTGGCAACCGAGCCACTCCCCAACCGCCCAGGGGACCTCTTCCCAGCGTTTGCACGGCGAAGGTATAGAGCGGAAACGTGCTCAGCTTGAAACCACGATGTTCGCGCGGCTCGCTCCGGTTGCACATGAGCAGCACACCGAGAGCCCCATCTCCCGGCACTCCGGCAAGACGCAGTGCAAAATCACGGTTCGGGACCAACGTCTCGCCCGCCACGGAGATCTTCGGCACTGCGCCGTCGCGCCGAGCCGAGCCATCGCCAACGACCCGCACACCGGCTCGCAAGGGAAGAAGATTCGGCAAGACGAGATGATTGAAGGTGCCTGACGTCGAATCGTGAATGGTCCCGACGATGAGTTCAGGGTTGCGATCGCCATCGAGGTCCTTCGCCTGCAGGACATCGCAATGCTGGTCGAGCACGTGTGGCAGCGGTCGAACCGGCAGCACGTAGATCTCGGGTTCGTGGAACGTCCCACCGCGGTTGCCCGAGGCGAACGCGACCAGCGTCGGACCGCTGCCTGTCGTAAGCAGGAGCGCCACATCGGCCCCAGGGTTGGCATCCAGGTCGGCACAGACCAGGCCCTGCGGCAAGTAGGCGGGCAGCGGAAGCCGCGACAGCACACGGTGCGACCGCATCGGCATACCCCGAGCATCGGCAGTAAACACAACGGGCAGGCAGTCGGTCCCATCGCCGACGACGACGAAGTCGATCCTGTCATCCCCGGTCAGCTCGCCCATGGCCACGAAACGCGGCCGTGCCGGCGACGAGAGCAGGACCGACTCGGTGCGAAACCACCCCAACGCGCGATGCAGCGCGACACACAGGCGACCGTTTCCGGTCACGCCGATCAGGTCTGGATCGCCGTCATGATTGACGTCGACGGAACACATCGAAACGTAGCTGCCAACGGCGATCTTGCTCTCGCTGAAGCCCCCACCGCCGTCCCCAACGAGCAACGTCATCCCGGTAGAGAACGTCCCGGACGCGGTTCGCAGCTCGGCACACAGCGCGATGTCAGGTTTGCCATCGCCCGTGAAGTCGTCGGCCAACATGGTCCCCGGGCATACCCACATCACCGTGCCCGGCCGCTTCCTGGCAATGCGCAGTTGCACCTTGCGACCGACGAGCCGGTAGAAAGACCCGCCACAGCGCGAACCCTGGTGCAAGAACACATCGACCTCCCCGCGGTTGTTGAGGGAGGCAATGTCCGGCAACCGATCACCGTTGAAGTCGGCCGACACGGCCCCCATCCGCGTCACGGGCCACCACGGTTCGAGGTCGTGGCGCGGCGGCACGATCAGGCGCTCGGTTGCGACACTGCGCCAGTCCTTGCCGAGCAACAGCGCAGTCAAAGCCGCCCCCCCCGTCCCCGCGGCGGTCGTGTTACTGATCAACAGCTCACGCCGCCCATCGAGGTTCACCTCCGAGACAGCGAACCCCATGTGCGACTCACGATCCGTGTGCACCGTCCGGGCACGCCCGAAAGTCCCCTGGGCCACAGCTGCCCCCACGCCCATGCCCACCACCATCACCAGCCTCAAGAACATCGCTCTCCCTCCCTGCAGTACCCCTCTGCCATCCATGCGATGGACGGCGCGGCTTTGGGCACGAATGGCGAGCGGAAGGAAGCGAACGGCGGGGCGAGGTTCGTAGGATGCCCGCATGACTTCCCCCATCGGCGACGCGGGAGATTCTCGGTGCCCGAGCACAACAGCTCGGGAGACCGAGGTCGAACCGCTCAGCCTCTGGCACAAGAGCCATACCGCTGCCGTTCGTCGTGAGGCGAAGCGCTTCGCCAACCACCCTGGCCTCACGTTGCGAAACGTCCGGACCCAAGCAGCCCTTCAGGCGGACCCCATGCACGACACCTTGCACATGCATCCCTTGCAGATGCGTCGACTCCTGCTCTCGGGAGCACTCGTCCTCGCGGTGGCGATACCGGTATCGGCCCAGGGCACCAAGGCCGACTACGAACGGGCCAAAGGACTCGGCCGCGCGGCGCGCGGGACGGTGCGCAACGATCGCATCAGGGTGCGTTGGATCAACGACGGCGCGCAGCTGACCTACTCGCGGCGGGCAGCCAACGGTAGTCGCGAGACCATCACGGTCCATGCGCGAACCGGAAGGCGGGCGGGCGCCACGAAGAAAATCAGCCGCGACGAGGTCGCGACTGCGGTCGCCCGCCGCATCGATCGCCCCTTGACCGCGCAGCAACGTTCGCGGCTGGTCGTACACGAGATCGATGCCGACCATGTCCTGGTCCAGCACGGCCGCACGACGCTGCTCGGCTACCGCACCGACGACGGCGTCGTGGTACAAGACCTCGCCACGGACCACCCGCTGAAGCTCGCGCCGTTGAAGCAGAGGCAGCGCGGCCGTCGGCGATCGGGCACGGACGAGACCTCGATCTGGTTCGTCAACGACACCGACGATGCTGTCGAGTTGTTCTGGCAGGCAGACCCGAGTAGCCGCCGCCCGTACGGCACCATCCCGGCAAAGACGGTCCGGCGACAGCAGACCTTCGCCGGACATCGCTGGCTCGTCGTCGGGTCTGGCAACCGCACGCTGGCACGGTTCGCCGGCGCCGACACCGCAGGCATCGCGCACGTGACGGGCACCCCGGCGCCCAGACGGCGAGAGTCCAGGCGTCCCCCGCCTTCCCCTGTTTCGGTCCAGGGACACGATCTGTTCCTGGCCCGGGCCAACGGCAAGAAGACCCGCCTGACGAACGACGGCACTCAGGCGTTTCCATATGGCGGACCGTTCGTTTCCTCGCCCGACGGTCGCTACGTGATGGCTCGGCACAGAAAGCGTGGTGAGGGTCGCCTGATCCACATGATCGAGTCATCGCCGCCTCGCGCCGTGCAGCCAAAGCTGCACGAACGCCGCTACGCCAAGCCCGGCGACCGGATCGACATCGCCTGGCCCGTTCTGTTCGACACGCGCGCGGCCAAGCAGATCCCGATCGACCACGCGCTGTTCGCGAATCCGTTCTCGCTGCAACGCTTTCGCTGGGACGCCAACAGCAAGCGACTCACCTTCCTCTACAACCAGCGTGGCCATCAGGCGCTCAAGCTGATCGAAATCGAAGCCGCTACGGGCAAGGCGCGCGTCGTCATCGACGAACGCAGCAAGACCTTCATCAACTACTCGAACAAGACCTTCCTGCACTGGCTCGACGAAACGCACGAGTGCATCTGGATGTCCGAGCGGAGCGGGTGGAACCACCTCTACCTGGTCGATTCGCGAACCGGAGCCGTCAAGAACCCGATCACCACCGGCGCTTGGGTCGTCCGCGCGGTCGACCATGTCGACGCGCAGCGCCGCGTGATCTGGTTTCGCGCGATGGGCATTCACCCGGATCAGGATCCCTACCACATCCACTATTGCCGCGTCGGATTCGATGGATCCGGGCTCGTCGCGCTCACGCAGAGTGACGGCACTCACACCGCGAACTTCTCACCGGACCGCAGTAGCCTGGTTGCGACCTGGTCCCGCATCGACCACGCACCTGTCATGGAACTGCGCCACGGCAAGACCGGCAAGCTGCTCGCAACCCTCGAGCGGACGGACATCACCAAGTGGCTAGAGCTCGGCACCCCGGTGCCCGAGCGCTTCGTCGCCAAGGGTCGCGATGGCAAGACGGACATCTGGGGCGTGATCTTCCGCCCTTCCAACTTCGATCCGAAGAAGCGCTATCCCGTCATCGAAGCCATCTACGCCGGCCCGCACGGACAGCACGTGCCCAAGGCGTTCCGCACAACACACCAACCGCAAGGCGTGGCGGAGATCGGCTTCGTCATCGTCAAGATCGACGGCATGGGCACCAACTGGCGCTCGAAGGCCTTTCACGACGTGGCGTGGAAGAACCTAAAAGATGCGGGGTTCCCGGACCGCATCGCGTGGATCAAAGCGGCGGCAGCGAAGTATCCACAGCTCGACATCTCACGCGTCGGCATCTACGGCGGTTCGGCCGGCGGTCAGAACGCAATGCGCGCGCTGCTCGACCACGGCGACTTCTATGACGCCGCCGTCGCCGACTGCGGCTGCCACGACAACCGCATGGACAAGATCTGGTGGAACGAAGCGTGGATGGGCTGGCCCATCGACGAGTCCTATGCGGCGAGCTCGAACGTCACCGATGCGAAGAAGCTCCAGGGCAAGCTACTACTGACCGTCGGCGAGCTGGATCGCAACGTCGACCCAGCTTCGACCATGCAGGTGGTCAACGCCCTGATCGCTGCCGACAAGGACTTCGACCTGGTCGTGTTCCCCGGTCGCGGCCACGGTGCCGGCGGCGGAGCCTACGGCCAGCGCCGCCGCAACGACTTCTTCGTCAGGCACCTCTGGGGTCTCGAGCCGCGACGGTAGCGCGTCACTCCTTGCGGAACTCCGGCACAAGAAGCGTACGCCGTGGTCGATCGGATCCACGGAACGCAACTCGAACTCCCACCGCTTCTCGACCCCCTTGGTGACGAGCACACGGTTGGGGAGCGCCTTGGCCTCTCGCGCTGCCCCCTACAGAGCCGCGGCGGCGACTCTCTTCACTTCGCGCAGGTCGAGTTTTCCCGTGCCGAGCAGCGGCAGGGATTCGACGGCGACAAAGCTGTCGCGCTTGGGCACGAACAGGTTGGGCAGACCGGACTTGCTGACCACCTCCAGCGTCGCATCGATCAGCGCCGCATCGATCGTGTGCAGGACAGCGAGTCGTTCGCCCCGCTTCTCGTCGGGCACGGCAGTGACCGCGAAGACCTGAACATCACTGCCAGCGGCGTCCTGCAGCGCCTGCTCGATCCGGCCGTGCGGCACCATTTCGCCACCGATCTTCGAGAAGCGCGACAGTCGATCCGTGATGGTGATGAAGCCATCCGCGTCGATGCGTGCGATGTCGCCGGTCACGTACCAACCGTCACGCAGGACCTCGGCGGTCAGGTCCGGCCTACCGAGGTAACCCTTCATGACATTGGGACCGCGCACGATCAGCATCCCCGACTCGCCGACCGGCTTCGGCTCGAAGGTGTCCACGTCGACGATCCGCACGGACACACCAGGCAGAGCCTGGCCCACGGACCCGCGACGCGACCCGGCCTGATAGAACCCCGGCGCGCGGAAATCCTGCGCGCTGACGGCGATCACGGGCGCGCACTCGGTGGCGCCATAGCCCTCGAGGGGACGCAGGCCGAAGGTGTCCTCGAAGGTCGCGGCGACTCGTTCGGACAGACTCTCCGCACCGGCAACGACAAGGCGAAGGGAGCCGAACTGGGCCGGATCGCAGCGCTTGGCATAGAGGCCAAGGAAGGTCGGGGTGGCCATCATGATCGTGCACCGGTCGCGCCAGATGGTGGCACCGATCGCGGCGGCGTCGAGCGGATTGGGCTGGAACGACATCGCAGTACCGCTGTTGGCCGCAGCCCACAACGACATGTAACCGAACGAGTGGAACAGCGGCAGGATGCCGAGCAGCCGGTCGCTCGACTGGAAGCGAATGACCTGAGCAACGCCGTCGACGTTCGCGCCGATGTTGCCATGCGTGAGCATGACGCCCTTCGGGTCGCCGGTGCTGCCGCTCGAGAAGATGATCGCACAAACGTCGTCGGATCGGACGCGCTGCCTCGCACCACACGCTCGCTCGAGCAAACGTGCCGGAGCCAACAGCGCACCCAGCAAGGCCGTGACGCGCCCCAAGCGTGAAACACGCGCAGCAACATCTTCGATCCACACCACGCGCAGACCGTCCGGCAGCTCCAACTCGACCTTGTCGAGAAACGTCCGACTCGTGAGCACGGTCTCGAGACCGGCCTGGCTCACGGCCGAAGCAAGGCCGGCCGTCCCCGCCGTGTAGTTGAGGTTGACGCTCGTGCGACCCGACATCGAGGCGGCAAGGTTGGCGAGCGCGGCAGGGACCGACGGCGGCAGCAGAATGCCGACGTGCTGCTGGCCCTGCCAATCCGCGTCGAGCACTCTGGCCAGCGCAACAGCTCCGGCCACCGACCGGATGCGCGAGACCTTGCGGCCTGACGCGTCCGAGAACGCAGTCCGCAGCGGCCGCCAGCGCGCCCGGCGGATGAACTCGCGGTGCAGCGGTTGCCGCGTCGCGGCCTCGGCCCGGAAACCTTGCTCAGCGAGCTCCTGCACGCGGGTGCGAACGACCTGGAACGACGTCCCCGCAGGCAAGGCCTCACCGAGCACGACAGTGATCGGATATGGCAGCCGCTTGGGGACCTTGTTGAGGAAGCGACCACCTTCGTAGCTGAAGATGCTGCCCCAGACCCCATGGAGGCAGACCGGAACGATCGGTGCGGCGCGGCCCTTGACGATGCGCTCGAGGCCGCGCTTGAACGGCAGCATCGTCCCGGTGCGAGTGATCTGCCCCTCGGCGAAGATGCAGACGACCTCGCCGCGGTCGAGGTACTCGCCCGCCCTCGAGAGCGAGCGCAGCGTCGCCTTTGGCCCTTCACTACTATCGATCGGGATTGCACCGAGTGGGCGCAACAACAACCTGATCAGGGGATTGCGGTAGTACTCGGCGTCGACCACGAAGCGAATCGGCCGGTCGATGCTCGCGGACAGGAACACGCCGTCGAGGAAAGAGACGTGATTGGGTACCAGCAGCACGCCGCCCTTCGCTGGGACGTGCGCTGCACCGATGACTCGTTGCCGGTAGATCGTGTTGGTCAGGAGGATGGCGATCATGCGCAGGAACACGAGCGGCCGGCACCAGATCCCGACCAAGGTCACGATGAGCGTGGCCAGGCCCGCCGCGACGAGGATGCCACTCGTCGTCAAACCAACCTGCGCCCCGAACTCCGTCACGAGCGAACCCACCAAGACCCCACCGAACACCAGGACATTCGTCAGGGCGATCACGCCGCCACGGCGAGCCACGGGCGATCGAGCCTGGAGCAGAGTGTCGAGCGGCACGAGCATGAGCCCGCTGGCGACGCCGAGCAGCGCAAGCAGAACGAGGCTGCCGGCGAGGCCTGGCGAGACCACGCCGAAGGTGATCGTGACGACTGCGAGCAAGAGGCTGCCATGCGGGATCAAGCCCGGCTCGACACGCTCGTGCGACAAGCGGGCCGCGAACACGCTGCCCGCGCCCATGCCGATCACGAGCATCGCGAGTGGCATCCCGACCCATGCATCCGCGAGCGCGAGAACCGTCTTCGAGTAGACCAGGATGTCCTGCGACAGCACGCTGGCGAGGAACCAGAACGCAGTCTGCCCGACCACGGCGAACAACAACTGTCCGTCACTGCGCATCGCCTTGGCGGCGCCGCCGATCGTGTCTACCAGGCCGGCGTCGCTGCGCGCGGCCGGGACCTGCGGCAGGTACCTGGCAGCGAACAGACCGACGACGGCGAGAACGGTCAACGTCGCGCCCGCGACCCAGACCGAGGCGCCGGTCGTACCGATCAGGAAGCCGCCTGCGGCCGTGCCACCGACGATGGCGAGGAAGGTCCAGAACTCGAGCTTGCCGTTGCCATCGGAGAGCCGCTCCCCCGGCAGGAGCTCGGGCAGGATCCCGTACTTCGCCGGGCTGAAGATCGCGCTCTGCAGTCCCATCGCCCCGAGCAGCACGAGGCTCAGCGTTCCTCCCTGCGGGTCCAGGTAGAAGACCACCGTCGCCGCTGCCATGAGCAGCACTTCGACGAACTTCATCGAGACGATCACACTTCGCTTGCTGAAGCGGTCCGAGAACAGCCCGGCCGGCAGCGAGAACAGCATCAGCGGTAGCGTGAAGACAACGAACGCGAGCGTCGTCGCCGACTGGCGCGCCAACTCGGCGTCGGCGCCGGAGACTTCGCGCGCATACGCGTTGCCAAGCAACAGCGCGACCATCAGCTTCAGGGCGTTGTCGTTGAATGCCCCGAAGAACTGCGCGATGTAGAGCCCTCGGATCGATCCCGGCTTTGGCCTGGTCATCGTTATCTCCACGATACGTCCTTTTCGATCGCACCGGCCGTCGGACCGGAGCCTCTGTCGCCAAGGAGTATCGCCCCCAGGATCACGTTACGTGGCGTATTTACGCTCAGCTGACTCATTCGCTGTGCTTATCGATTGTGAAGGCAACTAGAGCGCCGGCGCAGTGGCGAGGACAGCATCGAGCAACACGTTCTCGGGCGTGTCCTTGCGCCACGCTGCCAGCACGGGGTACTCGAGGCGGGGCAGCTTGAGCGGCCTGGCCACGACCCCCTTGATGCGCGGGCCACGCGGGTCGAGCGACGGCACGAGCGAGTAACCGAGCCCGGCCTCGACGAAACCGAGGATCGTGTCCGCCGAACTCGACGAGACGATGCGCTGCGGTTCTACGCCGTGCTCGGCCAGCACTTCCATCTGCAGGCCGTAGACGAGGTGCTCCGGCGGGTAAGACAGAAAGCTGTCACCGGCGAGGTCGGCGAGGCGCACGCGCTGGCGCCGCGCGAGGCGATGTTCCCGCGGCAGCACGAGGAAGGGATGAATCAGCCCCACCTCGACGCTGGCAATCTCATCGGGCACCTGTGGCAGATAACCGACGATCATGTCGGTCTCGCCGGACAGCAGCGGAGCGACGTCGAAGCGCATCATCTCACTGAGATGCACCTGGATCTCCGGCTGCTTCCGCTTGAGCCGCTTGAGCCACGATGGCAGCAGGTGACGCAGCATGATCCCCTGCGCATGGATACGGAACACGCCGCCGTATTCCGCTGCGCGCAGAATCCGAACGACCTGCGGCAACTCTTCGAAGAACGGCGCCACGAAGTCGAACAAGTGCCGCCCGGCCGGCGTTGGCAACATGCGGTCCTTGGCGACGCGCTCGAGCAGCGTCATGCCGAGCTCGCGCTCGAGCTTCTTGACCTGCTGGTGCACCGCGGGCTGGGTGATCGGGTAGGGGAAGGCGCGCGCCGCCTTCGAGTAGCCACCGGCCTTGACGACCCAGTAGAAACCCTCGAGGCGGTGCAGCTGGATCGGCGGCGATTGCGTCATAAGGACTACTTATAGCCAGCAGCCCCGTTGCATGGATGTGATCAGCGCCCCGTCAGGCGCCGCGAATCTCACCAGGACCGGGATGTGGCCGTAGCGCCAAGCTCGGCGCCGACCCCGATCCAGGTGTGGTGGAGACGAAGGGACTTGAACCCTCGACCTTCGCATTGCGAACGCGACGCTCTCCCAGCTGAGCTACGTCCCCACACGGTCGGCTACAGGGCGGCGGAGCATAGCCAGCCCCCCCCACGATGCAACGCAGCACAACCTCAGCGCCAACGCCGCCACCACGCGCCTTAACCTGCCCACCTAGTCCTCCGACGCCCGCGCCCAGACCCGCTGGATGTCCATCACGCGGTCCTGCTGCTCGGTACCTGGCAACAGCGGCAGACCCCGGTGCGGCAAGGCGGCATCCAAGAAGCGCGGCTCGGCCGTCAACTCGAGTGTGCCCGGCGCGACTCCGCTGCGGACCAATCGCCCACCGGCGAGCACACTGCCGATGACCGACGCTCCGGACGGACCGATCAGCACATCGTGCCGCGCAACCAGCGAGGCCCGCACGTAGGCAGCCTTACCGCTGAGGCCGAGCCCGAGGTAGATGTTGCCAGCGCCTTCGCGCGGACCGAGGGCATCGCCCTTCGCGTGACCGAGAATGACCTCCCCGGCGTCGCGGCGCCCGTTGACGTTCGCATCGCGGAACCCGCCCCAGCCCGGACGGCCGGCAACGATCACGACGCGATCACGCGGGCCGAGTAGATCGAGGCCGCCACGGATGTAGACGTTGCCCGTGACGAGCAACACGAGACAGTGACCACCCGTCCCGATCCGCGCGATTCCCTTCGGCCCACCGAGCCAGAGGTGACCGAACACACGCACGACGATGTCGCGCCTGGCGCGAAACGACGCCACACGGTTGGCACCCGCGCCGAGCTCGAAGTCATCGAGCTCGGTCGGCTCTGCGAGCGTGGCCAGCGCCAGCTCGTTGGCCAGGCGAAAGTTGGCGAGGTTCATGCCACGCTCGCTGCCATCGGGCGCCGCGAGGTCACTCGCACGAACGTGCAGGTCAGCCTGCACCTCCCACGATCCGGGAATCGCCAACGGAAACGCGTCGCCATGCCGCGGATCCAGAGCGAGGCGGTCAGAGCGTCCGCGCACGATGACATCGTCGTCGACCTCACGGGTTTCCACCTGACCGACCGCCCATGACAGAGCTGGTGGCAGCACCCCGCGCACGTGTCGACCGGTGAAGACGATGTCCTGGCCACGGCGTCGCAACGAGCAATAGAGCTGCGTTGCGCCAGCTTGACGACGAGCCACGACGCGCGCACGACGCTCCGGAAACGGCGACAGCTCGCCCTCGGCGACCTCGACGCTCTTCGTGGTCATGAGGCCGGCCTGCAATGCGCAGTGGAAGGCATCCTCCGCGATGTAGACCCCGCGCGCTTGCTGCAGATCGAGCGCGACCGAATGCGCCATGCGCAACGGTCCGACAACCGCCGACAACACCTGCGCCAGGAACAGGGCCGACATGAGCACCATGAGGAAGGGCCACGCGCTGCGCAGAAGCAGCTGACGAGCGTGCCGTCGTCGAGCGCCTCCTGGACGTGCCTTGACCACGGTCAACGCTCCTGCAACGGCAGCAACGCACTGAGCTCGAGATTGCCGCCCGCGCTCGCCGTCGCAAACCACCTACCGCGTGAGTCCCGGCGGAGCTCGAGACGCCCATCGTGGTTCGGCGTGACGCGAATCGACAGCACAGGGTACGGATCGCGCCCGATCTCCTTCGTGCGAATACCATGCGCCAACAGCGCGCGCTGCAACGCAGCGACATCCGTCCCGTGCGATTGGCTCGACTTTCGCGCCGCCACGACGGTCTTTTCGAGTACCGACAGCATCCGCGCCCGACGCTGGATCTTCGGACCGGCCTCACGCCCCTTCGCCATCACGTGCAGGCCGCCGGCGAACACAACGACGAACCAGAACACGTAGCCGAGGCTCCCGCGTAGGCCGTGCACTCTTGCCTCAGTCGGCCGCGCCGACGCTGACCAAAGCCGCTTCCGCGTCCGACGACTCGCTCATCACGTCGTCATCGGGCGGCGTCTGTGAGCCTTCCGACTCTTCCGTGTCACGCGTCAACTTCAGCTCGACGCCTGCCGGCGGGTGAGCGACGATCCAATCCATGAGCAGGTTGAACTCGTCGGCGATGTCGGTCAGCTCGTCGCCGTCGCGCAGTGTGACGCGGAAGCTGAGATCGCCTTCGCGCACGCTCTCGATCGACTTGACGAGGCGATACATCGGGCCGGCGATCTTGTGGCTGTAGCGCACCGCCTGCAGCACGACCACACCACCGGCAGCGATGATGAAGACGAACAACGCCATGAAGAGGTATCCGAGCGTCGGTAGGTTCTCTTCGGCAGTGCTGGCCTCGTCGAGGACTCGCCCGGTCAGGACTGCCACGGCCAGCGTCGCCGCAATGAGGATCAGCACAGGGATCAGCGTGATCCCCACGACGATCCGCCGCTGCACAGGCTTGTTGACGACGAGCCGCCTTCGACGGTTTTTGACCTTTGGTCCCATGTAGTTCCTCACGCACTGGTCCCGACACTCGCTGGATCGACGAACTGGCCCCGTGCCTTGAGGAATCGCCGCAATTCACGCCACTTACATCGAAACGGTAAAAGTGGTGGCGACTTCGTCCGACCATGTTCCTTGGCCGCCGGCCTTGTCGGCATGTCATCGAACGGAACGCGAATGCCTGCTCTCTTTACCTCCTGCCTGCAAAAAAAGCAGCCGATGCGGAACACCCACCGCCATCGGAGCCAGCGAGGTGAAGTGCAGCCATCCGGTCCATCGATCTCGTCTGCGATGCCTGAGTTCACCTCAGTAAGCGATCGCAACGAGCCGAGCAATACGGCGGTCACGATGCGTGGTGCGGCGACCTGGAGTGCCAGGGGAAGCCTATCCACCTCATTCCACCCCGGGTCTCGACCCGGCTACGACACCCGAGTTTCAACCCACAGGCCAAACGAGTGACAACTATGACGAACAACATGGACAATGCACATGATCGCCGCGCCGACTCGGTGCGCTTTGGTGACATGAACGATGGCAACAACGGTCTGGCCATGAACCAGGCCAACAAGGGCATGCTCACGGAAGCAGTCTCGCAGAAGGTCGGCGGCTCGCGTCGCCAGGCAGCGCGGATCCTCGACGCCGTGCTCGACAGCATCACCGACCTGCTGGCCACGAAGGGCCGGGTCGCGGTGAAGGGCTTCGGCACCTTCGAGCGCAAGGTCCGCAAGGGCCGCGCCTACAAGCACCCCGTGTCGGGCAAGAGCATCGACGTCGCCGACAAGATGACGATCCTGTTCAAGCCGAGCAAGAACCTGATCGACGCGACGGACCATCCCGACGAGAGCGTCAACGACCAGGCGCCGGCAGACAAGCCGGCCGCCCTGTTCCGCGCCTGATCGGAGCCCTGAACGGGGCACGCACGTGTGGTCGCCCGTGATTTCGGGCTAGACTGCCCCGCCAAATGACTCAGGACCGGACAATCAACGCCGCTGCACTGCAGTGGGACGTACGCCGCGGCGAGGTCGAAGCGAACCTCGCCACGGCGACGGGCCTGATCCAGGAAGCCTCCGAAGCGGAGGCCCAGCTCGTCGTGATGCCCGAGATGTGGGCGACCTCGTTCATGGGCGAGGAAGCGGAGGGCACACGCGAGGCCGTCGACCGCGCGGAAGCAGCGGTCACCACCCTCGCCGGCGACCTTGGCCTCGTGCTCATCGGCTCGAACTACGAGTTCGCCGCCGACGGCAGCATCTACAACCGGGCGAAGCTCGTCGACCGCGGCGACCTCGCCGGCGAGTACCGCAAGATGCACCTGTTCTCGCCGCACGGCGAGGACCGCTTCTTCGCGCACGGCGAGTCCTGGCTGGTCGCGGACACTTCAATCGGCAGGGTCGCCGCCGCGATCTGCTACGACCTGCGCTTTCCTGAGCTCATCCGCCACCTCTTCCTGGCAGGCGCCGAACTCCTGCTCGTCCCTGCGCAGTGGCCGGCACCGCGCGATCAGCACTGGCGCACGCTCGTGAAGGCGCGCGCCATCGAGAACCAGTGGTTCGTCGTCGCCAGCAACCGCTGCGGCAACGAGCCGTCGCTGATCAACGAGACCGACGTGTCCTTCCCCGGCAACTCTCTGATCGTCGACCCGACCGGGACCGTGCTCGCAGAAGGCAACGGCGAAGCCGGAGTGTTCGCGGATGAGCTCGACCTGAAGGAAGTGCGGATCGTGCGCCGCGCGATTCCGATCAGCAAAGACCGGCGCGTGGACGCCTACGGGCGCTTCGAACTGTAGCGGGCTGGCCCTGCAACCGGCCACGCAACCCATCGGTGACGGCGACCGCGATGCAGCACGGGTTCCCGTGCGTGCCAGCCAGGGATCTACTTTCGAAGCTCGTTTTGCAGGGTGTTGTCGCCGAACCCGATGAACTGCGACGACGGTGTCATCCACAACGTCCACGTGTAGGAGGTCAGCGTCGCGCTGCTCACGAAACCGGGCACGAAGAGAACAGGGTCCAGTCTCCCACCGCCCGAGGTCTTGCCGAGCACCGGCCAGAACAGCGGCGCAGAGATGCTGAGTTGTGACCAGATGTCGTAGGCAAACGCCTTGTCGCTCGCGCTCATGATCGTGACCACCCAGTGCAGCGGGTAGCGCGGCGCCGTGATGCAGAGGAGTTCGGCGACCCCGTTGCGTGCCTCCCAGGTCGCACGACCATGGTGGTACGCGCCGTCGGTCGCGCCGGCCCGCGGGATCATGAACTCGATATGGCGCCCAGCGCCGGTGTAACGCGCGCGCGGACGGGGCGGCGTGACGGCGCGGCCGTTGTTGTTCTCGTTTGCCTCGACTACACCGGCGTAGCCGTCGGCGAACGCACCGAGATACCAAGTGCCGCCATCCATCCAACACCATGGCATCTGGATCTTGACCGTCTGGGTGTCACTCTGACCGCCGCCCAGCGCGGGCACGTCGTAGAACCACAGCAAGTAGGACTTACGCGAAACCGTAGAGCTCAGCCCGAGGTGGATCGTCGTCACCGACGCCGGGGCGGCGATGCTGCTCGCGTTGCGCGTCGTGATCGTGACCGACTGTTGCGCACCCGCCTGCCATGCCATGCCCGACGGGGTCGAGATGGCCGTGATGACGAGGTCAGGGGCCGGATCGATGATGTCGACCGTCCAGGTGTGCGTGTGAACGAGCTTCTGCTTGTCCTTGCGCACCAGGGCGGAGAGGTCAGACACCTCGACGAGGACCGCGTGCCGACCGAGCGCCATGGCGGTCGTCTGCAGCGTGAACGAGGTGCCGCCGGTCTGCTTGACCTGGTTGTCGACGAGCCAACGAACGCGCACGCTACCCGGCACCAGGTTGGAGAAGGAGAAGACCTGGGGCTTGCCCCTCTCGACACGGACAGGAGAGGCCGCCGGCTGCGGCGACTCGATCGGATTGACGTTGGTGTAGCAGTCCTTGGTCAACTCCTCGACACAGATCTCGCAGAGCTGAATGCCGAGCGCCCGCATGAGGCAGTTCGTCTTCGGCCGCCAGAGACCCTTCTTGTAGTAGCGGCAACCCTCGAAACAGCCGACGCCGTTGTAGCCCTTCCACAGCGACCACTTGGCGCATGTGCTATCGGCGGTGGCGTTCGCGTTGCTCGGCTCCGGCCCGGTGTAGGTCCCCGAGCGACCGTAGTCGTACTCGTCGGCAAGACCGCCGAACGAGTGTCCGAACTCGTGGCTCTGCACTTCGTTGGCGGACGAGCCGTTGTAGGACACGGAGAAGGTGCCGGCGCAACCGCCGTACTTGGGATCGTTGACGAAGACGACAATGCGACCCTCGACGTCGGGTGCAAACGCCGCGTCGCGGTGGGCCTGCGAAGTGTTCTTGATGTAGAGGCAACGTTCGGTCCCGCCGGTCCAGTAGGCGGCGTCGTAAACCGTGTCGACGAACTTGGGTGGCGACAACCGCGGGTTGTCGGCGCCACGCTGGTTCGATGCGTTGAACACCGAGTGCACGTTGAAGAACTTCTTGTAGCTCTTGAACGGCTCCTTCCCGAACAGGTTGCTCATCCAGCCGGTGACGTCACTGTAAAAGCGCGCCTGATCGACGGCGATGTAACCATCGGCGAGAATGACGATGTCGTAGCGGTTGGCCGTCGGACCGTTGCTGAGGTGGGTCTTGACCACCGGCGCCCCGGTCGGTTGCGCCGCCGCCGTCGTCGTCACGGCGCGGTCTAGCTGTTGCCGCGACACGGTCGCGACGCGCCGCTCGACGCCATCGATGACGCGCACGATGGCGAGCGACGCCGTGCGCAGCGAGTCCGGAATCTTGACCAACCGAACGATGCCGGGCTCGCGCACCTGATCACCGAAGACGACCGGATTCGTGTTCTTCGCGTCGAGGTGGAAGGTCGCCAGATCCAGGCGCACGCGCTCGAAGACCTGGCCGTCGGTATCGAGGAGCTTGATCCACGCCACGGGGCCACCGTGATCGCGGGCAGCCGTGAAACGCGCGTCACGACGCCAGGCAGCCGTCACCGAAACGCGCTGGGCGTCGCCTTCGACCAGCAACAACAGGGTCTTGGCATCGGTGGTCCGCTGCGCAGGCAAGACACAGGCGAGGAGCGAGATAGTGCAGAGCAGGGAGAGCCTCATGGCTCCCTACCTTAGCTGCTCCTTGCGGGTCAGCTTGATCTCCAGGCGTCCCCGGTAGGCAAAAACAGGCCCCACGACCGTCAGCCCCTTGCCCTTCCACGCATCGATGCCAGCAAAACGTGCCACGGCACCGCGCGGAATGAAGACGGTCAGCGACTGGCGCGGGTCCTTGCCGAACTTGATCAACACGTGCCCGCCGCTCTTCGTGCGTTCGACGGAGTGCACCTTGCCCTTGGCTTCGACCTCCTGGAGCAGGAAGCTGCGCATGCCGTGCACGTCGGTGGCATCGACCTGCGGCCGGCGCAGCTCGGCGCTCGTCGCCGCGCCGCCAGCGATCTCGGCCGCAACGCGGCGCACGGGCGCGGGCCACGAAACCGTGCACATGGCCGGAGCGTGGTCGGAGGCCGCGTCCGGATCGTGCACGAACCTCGCCGACTTGACGGCAAGCTCCCCGTCGTAGAGCACGAAGTCGATCTGCTGTTTGCGACCGGACCAGATGTAGCTGTAGCGGTTCTCTTCGGAAGCGACGGCAGTGGCATCCTTCAAGCGATCGAACAGCGACGCCAAAGACGCGGAATCCCGCTCGTCGTTCAGGTCCCCGAGCAGGACGAACGGCGCACAAAAGCCGCGCGCGCGCAGATCATCGAGCACCTCCAGCACGCCGTTCGCCTCGGCGGTACGCCAGCGCACGCCCTGCTTGTCCTTGCCCAGCGTCCGCTTCGACTTGAAGTGGACCGGCGCCACGAGCAAGGTGCGGCCTTCGGACGGCTCGAGCTCGAAGACCGGCAAGCCACGCGCGAAGCGCTTCTGTTTACCTTCGAGCGGCCAGTGCCGGTGCCCCATCGACCGCTTGATGCGCACGCGCGACATCACAGCCGTGTGAATCCCGCGCCTGTCGTTCGTCGACAGAAAACCGATGAACGCGTATGGCTTGCTCAGCATCGTGTTGAGCAGGCGCAGTACGCCGAGATTCTCCACCTCTTGCATGGCCAGCACATCGGCACCGAGGGTGTCAATGGTCTTCGCCAAGATGCGCATCTCGGCACGGCTCTTGGGCGACGTTCCTTCGTCGGCGTGAAACGGGTCGTCGGCGTTGTCGAACAGGTTCTCGACGTTGTAGGTCGCGATCGTCAGAGCGTTGTCCTGAGCGAGCGCGGGGAAGGCGAGCGCGAGGAAGGCGAGTACGAAACGCATGCCCCTCTTATAGCCAAGCCGTCACGTCGAACGGCGAATCAAGAGCAGCCGCAGACCGACGAAGAGCAAGAACCCCGCGAACGCGTGCTGGAACAGCGACGAGTCCGCACGATGTGCGACCCATGAGCCCACCACCGCACCGACCACGCAGGCTGGCGCCAGCATGCGCACGCAGCGCAGCTCGGCCGTACCCTGGTCCAAATGGCGCTGGAGGCCCAAGAACGCCGTTGGCGCCACGACGAGCAACGAGGTCGCCCGGCACTGCAGCCAGGTGAGGTCATGGAACAAGAAGCCGAGCGCCGGAATCAGGATCAGGCCGCCACCGATGCCGACCAGAGTGCCGAGTCCGCCCATGCACAGGCCAATCAGCGGTAGCACGACGAACATTGGCCACGCCATGTCGCCGTATGCCAACAACCCGTCGGACTGCGCGGCGCCGAACGGCGGCAGGCCGAACAGCCTGACGACTACGACCAGCACGACGACGGCGAAGATGCGACGCAGCACCGCCGTGGGCAGGCGGTTGATCATGGGTGCGACGGTGCGGGCCGCCAAGATCGCCGGCGGCGCCACCAACAGCGCGGCGAGAATCGCAGGTCGCGCCGCCGGGTCACCGCTGATCAGGTCGACCGCGACACCGGCCGCAGCCACGAACATCACGACTCCGAGGCTCGTGCCGCTCGCTTTACGGTGATCCAGACCAAAGCCGATGCACAGGATCGGCACGATCAGCACACCGCCGCCAATACCGAGGAAAGCGGCTATGAATCCGACTACGAGGCCGAGCCCCGCAGCGATGCGCCGTCTCTGGATCGCCGTGAACTTCTCCGGTTAGTCGAACTTGCGCTTGCGGATCCGCTGCACGGTCTTGGTCGTCGACCGCTGCTTCTTGTCGCCGCAAATGATGATCTTTGCGCCGAGTCCCTTTGCGGTCGCCCGCTCGGGAACAGTGCGCTCCGTGTAGTCGGTGCCCTTGGCGTAGATGGTCGGCTGCAGCTTCTTGAGAAGGCTGTCCGCCGTCTCTTCCTCGAAACACGTCACGTAGTCGACGCTCGCCAAGCCGGCCACTGTCTCCATGCGGTCCGCGACCGTGTTCACCGGGAAGCCCTTGCCTTTGAGCTTGGTGACGGCCCTGTCGTCATTGAGCGCGACGATCAAGAAGTCACCGCGCGACTTGGCATCCTCGAGACACCGCACGTGTCCCAGATGCAGCAGGTCGAAACAGCCGTTGGTCAGAACTACGGCCTTTCCTTGCGAGCGGAGACCCTCGATGGTCCCGGCCAGGGTCCGCAGGTTGGTAATGACCTTGTCTTTCGCCTTGAGTCGCTTCGCTACCAGAGCCAACTGCCACCTCCTCCTCTGCGGTGTTTTGCAACGCTAGGTCGCAAGTGTCCAGAGGATCGACACAAATCGGCCTCGACTGGAGCAAAAACCGTCCGAATGTTCCGTGCCATCGCCGCCTCGAGGCATGGCGTCGGCCCAGCGCGCGCGCCTCATGAACTCAGGCCGCGGATGTGGTCAATCAACGCGGTCGAGGAATAGCCCGTCTCGAGCGGCACCAACACGACCTGACCGCCGTGGGCTTCCACCCACTCGCGCCCGATGACGCCCTTGTCGCGCCAGTCCTCGCCCTTGACCAACACGTCGGGGGAGATCAACTCGATCAACTCGAGCGGCGTGTCGTCGCCGAACGGCACGACGTAGTCCACGACCTCGAGACCGGCGAGCAGCGCGAGCCTGTCGGCCAGCGGACACACCGGCCGCGACTCACCCTTGAGCCGCTGGATCGAGGCATCGTCGTTGACGCCAACGATCAAGAGGTCTCCATAGGCACGCGCCGCCTTCAAATAGGCCAGGTGACCCGGATGCAGCAGATCGAAGCAGCCGTTCGTAAATACGATGCGTTTGCTGTCGCGGCGCAGCCCGACCAGGGCAAGCGCCAGGCTCGCTGCGTCGAGTTGCTTACCCGTGCCCGTCTCGCCGAGAAGTCCCCGCAACTCAGCACCCGTGACGGTCGCGGTCCCGAAGCGGCCCACGACGATGCCCGCGGCGAGGTTCGCCAGTCGAATGGCGGCCTGCAGCGCAAGGCCCGCGCCGATGCCGTAGGCCAACAGCCCCACCACCGTGTCGCCGGCCCCGGTCACGTCGAACACCGCGCGCGCCTCTGTCGGCAGGATCGCATGCTGCGCATCGCGCGTGCGGTAGTAGATGCCGTCCTTGCCAAGCGTAATCACGACAGTCTCGAGTTCGGCGACTTTGGCCAGCGCAGTGGCGACCTCCGCCAAGCGATCCAGGTCCGGGTCGGGCCCGATCGTCATGCCCGTCGCTTGCTCCGCCTCGATCATGTTCGGTGTAACCAGAGTCGCGCCGGCGTAGCGCGCATAGTCTCTGCCCTTCGGATCGACGAGCACGGGCACACCGTGCTGATGCGCCTGATCGATCACTGCGCGCAGGACGGCCAGTGACAGGGCGCCCTTGCCGTAGTCGGAGACCACGACGACGTCGAACTCCGCCACTTGTTCGTCGAGGAAGGCCAGCACCTCCTGCTCGGCCTTGCCATCCAGATCGCGAATGGTCTCTTCGTCGACGCGTAACACCTGCTGCGTGCGACTGACGAACCGAGTCTTGACCGTGGTCGACCGCAATGCGTCGCGTACCAGACCGGCCGTGTCGATGCCAGCAGCGGCGAGTTTCTGCTCGAGGCGAGCAGCGTCCTCGTCGTCACCGATCACGCCGAGGCAGGTCGCGGTTCCACCGACACTGACGATGTTGGCCGCGACGTTGCCCGCACCACCGAGGCGGTAGCTCGAGAAGCTGGACTCGAACACGAGCACCGGCGCCTCTGGCGACACACGGCTGGCACTTCCTTCGACGTAGCGGTCGAGAATGAGATCGCCGAACACGAGCGCGCGCGGCGGGCGCGCGTTCTCGAACAGCTCGCGCAGCGACTGCGTGTCGGTCGGGCCGTCGGACAAGCTCACTGACCGTCCACCCCGGCAGCATCAACGCAGAGCGCCTGGTGTAGCAACGGCAGCAAGATCTCGTGCTGGCAGGTGATCTGCAACCCGACGTTGGATGGCCGACGCACTACGTTGGTGACTGCGCGATAGTGCTGAATCATGTCGAGGTTGGCAGTGGTGAAGTCCTCACTGAGGGTGCCGAGGTTGCGGGCCAGCGACACGGCCTTCAAGAACACTTCCGGCATCAGCACGGCCGAACCCAGGTTTACCCACAGCCCCTTGTCGAGGCGCTGCACACTCTCGCACATCAACTCGAAGTCGCGCAGGGTTGCGGTGCCGAGCGCCGCACCATCGAGGTCCGGGTCCATGTGCACGATGTCGCAACCGAAGGCAACGTGGATCGTTGCGGGCAGGCCGAGACGGAAGGCCTCGGCGAACACTGAGACCTCGGCGTGCGGCAAGTTCTGCTCGACGATCGAGCGGCCGATCGCCTTACCATAACCCTCGCCACTCGAGGCCGCGGTTTTGGCAGCACCGTTGAGCCCATCGAAGGTCTCACGCCAGAAGCCGAAGCTCCCGTCGGCGAGGTTCTCATCGACGTCCTCGCTGCTCGCACCCAGGAAGGCGAACTCGTAATCGTGCACAGCAGCGGCGCTGTTGGTCGCCAGGTGGCTGATGAAGCCGCGGCGCATCAGATCGATCACGAGGGGCGCCAGCCCGACCTTGAGCACGTGCGCGCCAAAGGCGAGACCAACCATGCAGCCTTCGGCCTTGCAGCGGCGCCATGTGCGCACGAGCTCCTTGAGTTGCTGGCTGCCCAGGATGTCAGGCAGCGAATCAAACCAGTCGCCAAACCCTGCGACCGGCGGGTGCACGACGGCAAAGTCGGCACGCTGGACCAGGTTTCTGCGCGTCAGAACGGATCGGATCTCGGGGCGGCTCATGCGCTCTTCTTCTCACCGGGAGTCGCGGACACCTCATTGGGCGGCCGCGACCGATACCTGTCATGCACCCAGAAGTACTGTTCTGGGGCTCCGAGAATCAGCTGCTCGACCGCCCGGTGCAAGCGGCAGGTTGCTTCGTAGACCGGATCGACGGCCGTTTTCTTGTCCGCGGAGGGGCTGGCCTCGGGCACGCCGAACATGTCGGCGACCGCAACCCGGAAGCGGAAGCGGCGACCGAGACGGATCGCGGCGCCAACGACGATCGGCGCGCCAGTCATCTGGGACAGCCGAGCCTGCGTGCGATCGCAGGATGCCAGCTTGCCGAACACCGGCACGAACAAGGCACGCAGGCGCTGGTTCTGGTCTGGCAGAGTCCCGACCGCTTGGCCAGAGCGCAAGCCCTCGACGAGGTGCACAACCCCACCACGGCGCGGCCAGAGGTGGCACCCGGTGAGTGAGCGCGTCCGGCGCACGTAGTCATCGATCAGCGGATTGCCGAGCGGGCGCGCGATGACATGGATGCTGCGAAACTCGATCGCGACGCCGATGCCGGCGGCCTCCCACGAACCGAGGTGCGGTGTGCACAGGATCGGCGGGCAGCCGTTGGCGATGCGTTCGAAGTCTCGGGCACGTTCGTTCCAGTGTGAGCGGTCGAAGCGGGCCATGAACTTGCCGCTATGCACGTAGCGCCCGATCTTCGCCATATCGGCAAGAACCATGAAGGCGCTGCCACAGGCGCGATAGGCGATGCGCCGCAACTCGGGCTCGGACTTGCTGTCGCCATAGGCCTGGCGCAGGTTGCGCAGCGAGATCTCGCGACGCGACTTGACGAGGAAAAGGAAGGTGCGTCCGAGCCCGTCGAGGAGCGGATAGGCAATCATTTCCGGCAGCCAGGCGAATGCGAACAGTAACGAGCGCGCAGCTACGTAGGCGACGCCATCGACCAAGCGGTTGCGCTGCTTGGCCATCAGACGCCCTCGGGCAACAACATGCCGGGATCGGGTTCGTCTACGAAACGGTGCGCGATCCGCAGAACGTTGCGTTTCGGCCCAGTGGTATCCGAGAAGCCGCAGCGCGCCTCGTCCTTCTCCGTGATCACGAGGATCGCGTCGCCTTCGTCGCTGTCGTCCGCTGCTTGCTCCCAGACCTTCGGCGGGATCGTCGAGTGGTCACGCAGGAAGTTGCTGTGTACGACGTCGGCCCCGAGCCTCTTCGCGGTGCGAAGGAAGCGCAACGGCGCTGCGATGGCCGCGAGCAGGTGAACTCGTTGGCCGTGCAGCGAGTTCACCGAAGAAATGGTCGGACCTGGCAGCGCAACGACCTCGGTCGCGACGGTCTCGCCGACAAGCGGCTCGCGGCCGCCACAGAGCTTCGTGACGCGTTGACGCAGCCGCGCCAACTCGGCCTCGGTGCACTCCTGTGCGTTCGTGAGAACGCACAGGTCGGCGCGGCGCAGCGATCGGACCGGCTCGCGCAGCCATCCAGCGGGTAGCAGTCCACCGAAAGGCTCCGGCGCGTAGATGAGACAGATGTCGAGATCACGGTGCAGGCGGCGATGCTGGAAGCCGTCGTCGAGCACGATGACGTCGAGAGCATGCTCGGCGCAAAGCTCCATGCCGGCCGCGTAGCGGTCCGGGCCCTGCTTCTGCGGCAGGCCGGGAAAGCGGCGCGCGAGCATCCTGCCCTCGTCGTTGAGTTCCTCACCTGCCTCGCGCATGTAGCCACGAGCGAGCACCCCGACACGGAGTCCGCGAGCGCGGTAGAGCTCGACGAGCATCACGACGAACGGCGTCTTGCCGGTGCCCCCGACGCTCAGGTTGCCGACCGATACAACGGGTACGGGCAGGCGCCGCGCCGCGCGCAGCCCGATGTCAAATGACAGGTTGCGCGCGCGCACTCCGAGCCCGTAGATCCAGGACAGTGGGCGCAAGATCGGCAGCGGCCTGGTGCCGAGAGCGGGCATCAGGTGGTCTCGACTTCGTCTCCGCGTTCCTTCGCGATCGCCTTCACCATGCGCTCGAGCGTCGACTTCGGGCCGAACTCGCGGAAGCGCCGGTAACCCTGCTCGAGCAGATGCTCGATCGACTGTTGCCAGAGCACAGACCCGGCGAACTGTCGCTTGAGCGCATCGCGCGCAGCTGCTCCGGTGGTCACGGCGATGGCGTCGACGTTGCACACGATCGGAAAGGCAGGGTCCTCGAACGGCGTGTCGTCGAGCACCTTCGCGAACTCGGCGCCCGCATCGGTGAGCATCGTGGAGTGGAAGGGTACGCTGACTGGGAGCAGCCGCGCACGCCGACCGAAGCGGTCGAGGATTTCCTGCATGGCAGAGGTCTCACCCGAGAGCACGTATTGGCCCGGACAGTTTACGTTGGCCAGGTCGCAGATCCCGGCGGTTGCCTCTGCCGCCGCGGCCTTCGCTTCCTCGAGGTCGCCCTTGAGCAAGACCACCATGCCGCCGGTACCCGCCGGCACCGCTTCCTGCATCGACTGCGCCCGCGCCCGCACGAGCAGCACGGCCGTCGCGAAGTCGAGACTGCCGGCGACGACCAACGCGGCATACTCGCCAAGCGAGTGCCCAGCGCCCGCCTGCGGCGCCGCGGCGCCACTGGCCCGGAACACCGCAACATCCACCGCGAGCACTGTCGGCTGCTGGTTGACCGTCAGCGTCAACTCCTCCGCCGGCCCCTCGAAACACAGAGCCTTCAACCCGGGGAGCGCAGCCTCGGCCTCATCCATGACCTCACGGGCCGCCGGCGATGCCTCGTACAGCTCGCTACCCATGCCCACGAACTGAGACCCCTGCCCGGTAAACAGCGCCACGTAGTCGCCCACGGGCGAGAGGTTAGGCCAAACCTCCCCCCCTCGCGAGCCAAGGAGTCCGGGTAGGGGCCTGACCCCTACCCGGACTCCTTGGCGGCGAGGCGTAGCAGGTCCACATCCCGGAGGGGGTTGAGGCAGCGGACGGCGCGGTGGCCGTGCTGCAGGCGACCGGTGAGTTCACCGGGGCCGCGTTCGCGCAGGTCGGCCTCGGCGATCGCAAAGCCGTCGTTGGTGTCGACCAGGACCTGGAGGCGGTCGGTGTCGGGCCCGGCGAGGAGGATGCAGGTGGCGGCTTGGCCGCCGCGGCCGACCCGGCCGCGTAACTGGTGCAGCGTCGCGAGGCCAAGCCGCTCGGCATCGCGGACCACCATCCAGGTGGCCCCGGGGACATCGACGCCCACCTCCACCAGGGTCGTCGCCACCAGGCAGCCCGCTTCGCCACAGCAAAAGGCGTGCTGTGCTCGCCTCCGCTCGTCGGCTTGTTGCCGGCCGTGCGCCATCGCGGTCGGCACGAGCGCGCGCAACTCATCGAAGGTCGCCGCCGCGCCGTCGTCACCGGCGTCGACCTCTCCAATGCGCGGGCAGACAACGAACACGCGGCCGCCGCGCTCTACTTCGGCGACGATGCCATCGCGGACTCTCGGCCAGACTTCCTTGTCGAGGATGCGCGTCGTGACTGGTGCGCGCTCGATCGGCGGCTGGCGGATCTCGGAGAGGTCGAGGTCGCCCCACAGCGCGGTCGCCAGCGTGCGCGGGATCGGCGTCGCGCTCATGACGAGGACGTGTGGCACACAGCCGTCGCGTTCCCGCGCGAGCTTGCCGCGCTGCTCGACACCGAAGCGGTGCTGCTCGTCGATCACCAAGAGCCCCAAGCGGCTCACGTCAAGGTCGTTGCTCAGCAGGGCGTGCGTGCCGACGACGAGGCACGGATCCGCAGCCGCCAGCAGCTTTCGAGCACCGGCGAGCGCGGTCTTCTCGGCCGACTGCGTCACCAAGACGACCGGCAACCGCGCACCGCGCATCCAATCACGGAACTGATCCGCGTGTTGCTCCGCCAGCATCTCCGTTGGCGCCAGCACGACCGCCTTCAGCCCGGCCGCCGTCGCGGCCAGCGCCGCCCAGAACGCCACGAGCGTCTTGCCGGTGCCGACATCCCCCTGCAGCAACCGCGCCATCGGCTGCGCGCGCGCGAGATCCACGGCAAGGTCGCCGATGCACGCCTCTTGCTCAGGTGAAGGCTCGAACGGCAAGCGTGCGCGAATGCGCGCTTCGACCTCGGCGTCGCAAACAACCGGCCAGGCTTTCAGCCCGGCGCGGCGCTCGCGCCGGTCACGCACGCCTTGCAGCAGCGCTTCGGCCTCGAACAGCGCCAGGCGCCGCCGCGCCCGCTCGAGCTGCTCGCCATCCCCGACCGGAACGTGCAGGTGCGCAACCGCCGCGGGCATGGCCATGAGCCCGTGCGTCTCGAGGACGGCAGCGTCGAGCGTCTCGTGGATCTGCGGCAACGCCAGCTCGAGCGCCTGGGAGACCGCGTTCTTGAACAGCACGGCCCCGACGCCATCGATCTTTGGGTACACCGATTCTAAGCGCGCGCCGACCTCGAAGGCATCCACGTCGAAGCCGATGCGCGGGGCATCGAGCTTCCACGCCGCCCCGTCTTGCCGAAGCGTGCCCGACAGGACCGCTTCCTTGCCGGCCGGCAGCTGCCGCGCCAACCACGAGCGCCCGAAGAAGGACGCTTCGATGCGCGCCCCCCCGGCGTCGAATCGCGCGACGGTCACGCCTCCCCTGCGCCCGCGCATCCAGCGCACACTCGCGCTCACGCAACGCCCGCGCAGCGACACCTCCGACCCCGCGAGCGCCGCGGACGGCTCGACGAGGCCGTGCACGCTGCGATAGCGCGCCGGAAACGCGAGGGCGAGATCGGCGACGTTCGCGTATCCCGCCTCCTGAAGCCGTGCCGCGACCACTGGACCGATGCCCTTCAACTCCGTCAGCGACGACATGTGCTCGCAGTTTATGGCAGCACCGTCGTCAGACCGCACTGTCTCCCTATGCTCCTCGGTTCCCGTGCGTCTGTCCCGCGACCCTCTCGTCCTGCTGCGCCTGCTCGTCCTCGTTGGCGCGTGCGCGATGATCGGCGCCTACCTTTTCGTCGCGCTGAGCCGGATCGGTCACCCCTTCGCCCTGGAACCGCTCGAAGGCGCCGTCGTCGACCACATCGCGCGCTGGCGCAGTGCTGAGCCGTTCTGGATCGCACCGACCCTGGACTGGACACCGTTTCTCTATCCGCCCGGCTACTACATCGCTTCCTCGGCAGTGGCGTCGATCGTCGGCGACGGCTTCGTCGCGCCGCGCGCCGTGTCGCTCGCAAGCTCGATCGGCGTCCTCGCCTTGATTGCGCTGACAGTTCGACACGAAACCGGTCGCTGGCAGGGCGGCCTGTTGGCGGCAGGGCTGTTCGCAGCCACGTTCGAAGCCTCCGGCGACTGGATGGACATCGGGCGGGTCGACTCTCTGTTCCTGTTTCTGGCCCTCTCGGCCACGATGCTCGTGCGACGCGCGACCTCGGCCTGGACCATGGCGCTCGCCGGCGGGGTGCTGTCGGCAGCCTTCCTGACCAAGCAAGGCGCAGTCTTCTTCGCTGCCCCCCTGACCCTGTGGGCGCTGTGGCAGAAGCCGCGGCACGGTCTCGTGCTCGCCGGTGTCTTCGTCGGCCTGTCCGGCGCGATCTACCTCGCGGCAACCCTGGCAACCGACAACTGGTACCACTTCTACCTGTTCGACGTACCCAGTCGACACCCGCCCGTGCCGCCGGTGTGGACGACCTACTGGACCAAGGACCTCCTCGGCAGCACACCAGTGCTCTGCGTGCTCGCCGTGATCTGCCTGCCACTGAGCCCAGGTGTGCGACCGAAGGGGAACGCCTTCATCGCCGCCCTGCTCGTGTGCGGTATCTGCATGAGCTACGTGTCACGGCTCAAGGCAGGCGGCGTGCTCAACGCACTGATGCCGGCGTTTGCGGTGCTCGCCATCGCGGCCGGAATGGTCGCCGATACACCTGGCCCCGGTTGGCGACGCCTCGCACGCGCCGGTACGGTGATCGCGATCGGCTTGCAGCTCTACCTGCTGAGCTACCACGAACGCATCGCTTCCAAGATCCCGACCGAGGCGGATCGAGTCGCGGGCAACCGCGCCGTCGCCGCACTGCGCCAAGTGGAAGGGCGCGTCTTCCTGCCGACGCGCGGTCACATGCTGGCCCTCGCCGGCAAGAAGCCGTGCGCGCACATGGCCGCGATGAAGGACATCGTCGAGCTGGTACGAACTTCGAGACCTGGCGAAAGGGCAAACACGGCATCCATGTCCCTCTCGAAGGAGTTCCTCGACGCCGCAGTCGGGAGACGCTTCGCAGCGATCGTCGCCGACGAGGACCTGGCCAGCAATCCGCTACAGGCGCAGTTCGACAAGAACTACGTGCTCGCCAAGCAGCTCATAACCGAGCCGGACGTTCTGATCACTGTTGTCAAGCCGGGAACACGGCCACAGTTTCTCTACCTCTTGCGGCGACCGTGAGAACGGTTGCGGCGTAGCTCGTGGCCGCAATAGTGTCAGACCGATGACGGAACTCGACGACCTCTCGCCGGAGACCCTGCAGGTCTTGGATCGCTACGGTTTCGACCGAGCACGGTTCAATACGCTGCGCCAGCAAGTGGCCGACGGCACGTTGACGCTGGAGTCCAACACCGTGACCGGACGGGTCCAAGCGCCGGAATCGCACGCATGGGCCGAGCTGCCCCGTCCAAGCTCCGATGAAGGCAAGGCCGCACTCGAGGTCGGCAAGAAGGCCATCGCCAACGGCGAAGTCGGCGTAGTCATCCTCAACGGCGGCATGGCCACGCGCTTTGGCGGCGTCGTCAAGGGCATCGTCGAGGCCCTGCCCGGGCGCTCCTTCCTCTCGCTGAAGCTGCAGAACGTCATGAACGAGGCACGCGATGCGGGCGGTCGCATTCAGGTGTTCTTGATGAACAGCTTCGCGACTGACGAGTCGACCCGGCAACACCTCGACGAGAACCGCAACTTCCTCGTGCCCGACGACGACCTGTCGCTGTTCACACAGGGGATCAGCTTACGCCTGACGCCAGAGGGCGAGATCTTCCTCCACGACGACGGTGCGCCTTCGTGCTATGGCCCGGGCCACGGTGACTGCCCGACCTACCTCCGTTCGTCCGGGTGCCTGGCACGCTTTCGCAACAGCGGCGGCAAGCACCTCCTGCTGTCCAACGTCGACAACCTCGCCGCCCGCTTGGACCCGCTGCTCATCGGCCTGCACGTCCTGTCCAAGTGCGAACTCACAGCGGAAGTGGCCCCGAAGTGGCCCGGCGACGCCGGCGGCGCGCCCGCGCTGGTCGACGGCAAGGTCTGGGTCATCGAGGGGTTCCGTTTCCCCGCCGACTTCGACCAGGAGCAGATCCCGGTCTTCAACACGAACACGTTCACGGTCAACGCAGACGCGCTGACCAAGGACTACGAGCTGACCCCGTGTTACGTACGCAAGACGGTCGAAGGACGCGACGCCGTGCAGTTCGAGACCCTCGTCGGCGAGCTCACCCGCTTCCTCTCGAGCCAGTACGCAAAGGTGAACCGCGCCGGTAAGTCCTCGCGCTTCTTCCCGATCAAGACGCCGCAAGATCTCGCCGACGGGCAGGAAGATCTGCGGCTCATCTGCGGCTAGCCGCTACGGCAGCCGCTACGGCAGCGTGAGATCGATGGCGTCCACGGGGCAGTTGCGGACACAAGCGCCGTCGAGCGTGCACTCGTAGTTCTTGGCCTTGAGCACGACCGTGCCGCTTTCGGCAGCCGTGAAGGCATCGGTGGCGCAGGTGACGCGGCAGACTCCGCAGTGGATGCAGGTCTCCTGGTCGACAACGATGCCGGCGTAGGGCTTGCGCGTGCGGCCGAGCACACGGAGTTCTTCGACGATGTTCGGATCACACAGACCCGACGTGCGCGGGTGGCTGGCCAGCACCTCGAGGGTCTGGCGTTCGCCGAGGTCGACGAGCGCAGACAGGTCGCTGAAATCGAAGACGCCAAGGTGCCCCACCGGCGCCTTGATGTGGATCATGTCGACGCCCGCGTGGGCGTGCAGGTTGTGCTCGGTAGCGGCTTCCTGCGCCAACTCGAACGAGCGGAACAGGATCCACGGCAGGCTCTTGCGGAACTGGTTCTCGCCGAACTCCCGCATCGACAGGTCCACCGCGATGATCAGGTCCGCCTTGCGCGCTCGTGCCAGCCTGAGCGGCAGCGAGTCGACGATCCCACCATCGATCAGGTGGTCGCCCTCCCACTCCAAGGGCTCAAAGATCCCGGGCAGCGAAGCGGACGCGTAGACAGCTTGCGTCAGCGGGATCGAGTCGCAGCCCGGCAGACCGAAGTAGCGCACCCGTCCCGAGTCGAGCGACAAGGCGTTGCAGAAGAAGGGCAACTCGAGGTCAGCGAAGCTCTTCGCTGGCAGGCGGTCCTCGAGGAACCGCATGAAGGTCTCGCCCTTGTAGAGCGACTGGTGCCGGTAGCCCTTGACGAGGAACTTCAGCACCTTGATCTGGAAGAAATCCTTCTTGGTCAGTTCACTGACCAAGGTCTCGAGTTCCGGGACGGAAATGCCGGATGCGTAGAAAGACCCAACACAGGCACCGATGCTAGTGCCGATAATTTCGTCAACGACGATGCCGAGCTTGTGCAATGCCCGCAGCACACCGACGTGCACCATGCCCTTCATCCCGCCGCCGCCGAGAACCAGCAGCGTGCGCGGGCGCGAGCGCAGCGGCGACGCGCGTGACTGGCTATCCTTGGCGTTCACGTTCCTCCTAGAGCCGACATGCGGCACCGGTAAATCGATACCCGCTTCGTGCCGATAGAGTGCACTAGGGGTAAATGACAGCGGCCATCGACGTCTATCGGAAGCCGACCCGCCGTCGCGTTACCACTGCCGGCAGAAACACGTCGCAACCTCGCGAGTTCCATGTGTTACTAGGGCCGGTGGGGTCGAGAGTATCGAGGGATTAGGACTCACACGGATGGCAAGTTGGAAAGACGTCCAGTTCCTGGATGCTAAAGAGCAGAAGGCGTTACAGAACCGCCTACTACAGCGGTTTGTCGAGCGCCAGTTGTATCCGTTCAGCCCCTGGTACAAGGCGCTGTTCGACAAGCACTCGATCCGCCCGGGTCACATTCGGCGCGTCGAAGACCTCGCCGACGTGCCATTCACGTCGAAGAACGACCTGCTGGCGACACCGGAAGATCCGGATCGACCGCGCCGCTTCGTGCTGCACCCTTCGCCCGAGTTGATCCGCGCGCACTGGCCGGCACTGCAGAAGGTGCAGCTACTCGCCCAACGCACGCTGTTTGGCAAGGAACGCGTGCGCAAGGACCTGCGCCGCGAGTACTACCCCATCTTCGTCACCTTCACGACCGGCCGTAGCGCCGTGCCAGTGCCATTCTTCTACAGCGGGCACGACCTCGACAACCTGACCGAGTCGGGGCTGCGGCTCACCGACACGCTGGCGTTTCGCGAGGACGACCGCGGCCTCAATCTGTTCCCGTACGCCCCGCACCTGGCGTTCTGGCAAGTGGCGATGGGCGGCATCGCCGCAGGCACACTGGTCATGCACACCGGCGGCGGCAAGGTCGCCGGCACCGAAGGCAACCTTCGTGCGCTCGAACGCATCAAGCCGCACATCATACTCGGCGTACCCGGCTATCTCTATCACCTGATGCGCGAGGCGCTCAAGCGCGACCTGCGCATCGAAGGCGTGCGCGAGGTCGTGTTCGGAGCCGACAGTGTGCCACCGGGCCTCAAACAGAAGGCGCACATGCTCATGGAGAAGCTCGGTTCACCCAACGTCTCGGTGCTGGGCACGTATGGCTTTACTGAAGCGCGCATGGCCTGGGGCGAGTGCCCGACGCCCGACGGCTCGTCGTCCGGCTATCACGTATTCCCGGACATGGGCATCTTCGAGGTCATCAACCCGGACACCGGCGAAGTGTTGCCGCACGAGGCCGACGGCGAGCTGGTCTACACGCCACTAACCGGTCGGGGCACCACCGTGTTCCGCTACCGCACCGGCGACCTCGTCGAGGGTGGCATCAACCACGAGCCGTGCCCCTACTGCGGACGTACGCTGCCACGCATCAGCAGCCGGTTATCACGGGTCTCGAGTGTGCACACGATCAACCTCAAGAAGGTCAAGGGCACGCTGATCAACCTCGAGGAACTCGGCCGCGTGCTCGCAGACGATCTCGAAATCGAGGAGTGGCAAGTCGAGCTGCGCAAGAAGGACAACGACCCACACGAGGTCGACGAATTGGTCGTCAACATCGCGCTCAAGGCAGGCGCCGACCAGGCAGGAGTCGAAGCACGCATTCGCGAGCGGATCAAGTCACACTGTGAGATCTCGCCGAACCTGGTTCGCTTCCTGGAGATCGAACAGTTGCTCGACAAACTGGGCATGGAACGTGAGATGAAGGAGAAGCGGTTCGTCGACGCGAGGAAGTCCTCATGACCACCTCGCTTCGCTTTCCCGACGCACCCGAGCAACGGCCGGTGATCGTCGCCGGCGCACGCACACCGTGGATCAAATCGGGGACCGCGTTCAAGAAGTCCTCGGCCGCCGACCTCGGCGTGCAGGTGGTGCGCGAGGTCCTGGCGCGCGCCGAGCTACACTCTGCTGACGTCGACGAGGTCGTGCTCGGCTGCGTCGGCCCCCTCGCCAAAGAGGCCAACATCGCACGGGTCGTCGCATTGCGCGCTGGCATCCCGGCGGAGACACCGGCGTTCACGGTGCAACGCAACTGCGCTTCCGGCTTCCAGGCAATCGAAGACGCGGCACGCCGCATCGTGACCGGAGAAGGCTCCGTCTACGTCGTCGGCGGGACAGAGTGCATGTCGTCGTATCCGCTGATGTTCGGCGACCGCATGACGGCGTTGTTCGAGCGCATGTTCAAGAGTCGCTCGTTCATGCAACGAGTCAAGACACTTCTGTCGTTCCGCCTGTCGATGCTGAAACCTCGCATCGCTCTGGTCGAAGGCCTGACTGATCCGACGTGCGGCATGATCATGGGACTCACGGCCGAGAAGCTCGCCAACGAGTGGGGCATCTCGCGCGACGAGCAGGACCGCTTCGCACTCGAGTCACACCGCCGCGCCAGCCGGGCCTGGGAAGCGGGTGCCTTCGCCGACGAGGTGCTCGATGTCTTCCTCGCACCAGACGGCACTGCAGTGAGCGCCGACAACGGTCCACGCAAGGACCAGTCGCTCGAGCAACTCGGCAAGCTGCGCCCGTTCTTCGACCGCCACGAGGGCACCGTCACCGTCGGAAACGCTTGCCCCGTCACCGACGGCGCGGTCGCACTGCTGATGATGTCGGAGGCGGAAGCGAAACGACGCGGCCTGGCGATTCGCGGCAAGCTGGTGTCGTCTGCTGTTGTAGGTCTCGATCCATCGATCATGGGTCTGGGTCCGGCGCTTGCAGCGCCGGCGGCGCTGCGCGCCGCGGGTTGCACCAGCAAGGACGTCGATCTCTGGGAGATCAACGAAGCGTTCGCGGCGCAGGCCATCGCCTGCCAGAAGGCGCTGGACTCCAACGACTTCGGCCGCAATCAACTCGGCCTGGACGGCGCGTTCGGTGCGCCCGATCCGGCCAAGCTCAACCGTCGCGGCGGCGCGATCGCACTCGGCCACCCGATCGGCGCGACGGGCGCCCGCCTCGTGTTGACCGCGATCGACCAGTTGCGCGAATCCGGCGGTCTGTCCGTCACGACCGCGTGTGTCGGCGGCGGCCAAGGTGCCGCACAGGTCTGGGAGGTGGCGGCATGAGCGGCGAGAGCTTTGGCGACTGGGTGACGCTCGAAGACCAAGGCGGCGTCCTCCTGCTGCGACTCGCCGATCCCTCCGGCAACTACTTCGTCTTCAACGCAGCCAGCGTAGAGGAACTCGAGAAGGCCATCTCCGCGATCGAGAGCCGTGGCCCCAAGGGCCTGGTCGTGATCGGCACCGAGCGCGGCTTCATCGCCGGCGCAGACGTGAACATGCTGCTGGCCGTCGACAACGAGAAGAGCGCGGCGGAGATGTCGCGGCGCGGCCATGCTCTGTTCGGTCGATTGGCGCGCCTGGCCTGCCCGACGGTTGCCGCAATCCACGGTCCATGTCTCGGCGGCGGACTCGAGCTTGCACTGTCGCTCGACTGGCGCATCGCAACGAAGGCCAAGGAGACCAAGCTCGGCTTGCCCGAGGTGCGGCTCGGCATCCTGCCGGGTTGGGGCGGCACGCAACGACTGCCACGACTGGTCGGCCTGCCGAACGCGCTCGACATGATGCTCAAGGGCTCGCAGCTCGATGGCAGCCGCGCGCTGAAACGCAAGCTGATCGACCGACTCGTGCCCAAGGAGTGGCTGCTCGACAAGGCCATCGAGCAAGTCTCCCGCGGCAAGCCGCGACGCAAGCTACCGCCCATCGTGCGCTTCCTGTCGTTCACCGGCATCGGTCGCGGCATCGTGCGGCGCAAGGTCGAGAAGACCCTGAGCGCCGGGCAGGGTCGTTTCTTTGCCGCGCCACCGCAGATTCTCGACGTGACGCTACGCGGCCTGGCCGCTGGCCCCGCCGGCGACTTCGAAGCGGAAGCGATCGGTCTCGGCAAACTCACGGCGAGTGCGACCTGCAAGAATCTGATCCGCTTGTTCCTGGAGAGCGAGAAGGCGCGCAAGTTGTCGCGCGACCTCGATCCGAGTGCGCCGGCCGTGCAGCGGGCGGTCGTCGTCGGCGCTGGCGTCATGGGTGCCGGCATCGCTGGCGTGATGGCCAAACGCGGCATCCACACCCGCCTCGTGGATCTGTCGGCCGAAGCGCTCAGCCGCGCCGTCGGCCGTCTGGGCAAAGCCATGCGCAAGTCGTTGAAGCGACGCCAGATCAAGCCGCACGAGTATCAGGCGACGATGGACCGACTCACGGCCTCGACAAAGTTGGCAGGTTTCACCGGCGCTGATGTCGTGCTCGAAGCAGTTGCCGAGAACATGGACCTCAAGCGCAAGATCTTCGGCGATGCCGCCAGCAGGGTCAGCCACGGCACGCTCTTGTGCACCAACACCTCATCTCTGCCGCTGTCCGAAATGGCTGAGGGGCTGCCGCATCCGGATCGTTTGGTCGGGCTGCACTTCTTCAACCCGCCGGAGAAGATGCCGCTCGTCGAGGTGATTCGTTACGAGCACAGCAGTGACACTGCGCTCGCACGCGCGGCGCGCTTGGCCGCGGACCTCGGCAAGTTCCCGGTGCTCGTCCGCGAATGCGCCGGGTTTCTCGTCAACCGCTGCCTGTCGCCCTACCTCGGTCAGGCGGTGCTGCTGCTCGAAGAAGGCGTCACCGTCGAACGCATCGATGAAGTGGCCACCGACTTCGGCATGCCCATGGGACCGCTGCACTTGCTCGACGTCGTCGGCTGGGATGTCGCAGCCAGCGTCTGCCGCGTCATGGGAGATGCGTTCCCGGAGCGCATGGAGCCATCCGGCTACTTCGACGCGATGCGCGACGCTGGTCTGCTCGGAGAGAAGTCCAGGAGCGGCATCTATCGCTACGAGAAGGGCAAGAAACAGGGCGTCAACGGCACCGCGCTGGCGTTGCTGCGAGACAAGGGCTTCACGCGCTCATCCGCGGCGACGCCCGACGCCGCTGACATCCGTGACCGGTTGTTGCTGCCGCTCGTCGCCGAGGCCTATCGCTGCCTCGACGAGGGTATCGTCGACAGCGAGGGTCAGTGCGACCTGGCGATGGTCATGGGGATCGGCTTCCCGCCCCATCTCGGCGGCCCGATCACCTGGGCGCAGGCGCGTAGCCTCGACGAAGTCGAAGGTCGCCTGCAAATTCTGAGCGGGCGCTACGACCAACGCCTGGCGCAGGCAGCACGGGTCATCGAGGCCGTACGCACCAGCGACACGACCGCGTCCAAGGAGTCCGTGTCAGCATCGGAACCGGCGCGCCACGCTTGAGCCGCTTCTAGACGGCCGTCGACGGCCGTCCTTTCCCCAGAACGCTAGCACGCGGTAACGGAGTCCCGGTCCGGGGTCGACGCCTTCGACTCGCCGCGCATCTCCTTGAGCATCTCGTCCATCGAGGGTGGCGCAAGGTCTTCCGGCGTGACGCCGAGGCCCATGATGCCCTTCTCGAGCCACTCGTGGGTGCCGTCGAGGACCTCACGGCCGACGCCGTACTTGAGGTCGTCATCGTTGCTCCAAAGCGCGCCAAACAGTTGCCGCACGCGGTCGCGGCAATTGCTAGCCGTCAAGTCGGCGAGACGCTGCGCACTCTTGGCGTTGGCGTCGCCCATCTGCTGCATCCGGTGGGCGCGCGCGACGGCGCAGGTCATGACGAACAATTCGAGCGCGACGTCGACGCAGCGGAACAGGAAGGCCTGCTTCTTCTCGAGCCTCGGGCCGAAGCGGACCATGCCGTGGAAGATGTTGCGCGCGAGCTTGCGTCCCGAGCGGTGCACGAAGCGCATGTGCTTGGCGAGCTTGCCGAACTCGCCGTAGCGCGGCGGCCAGCCCCAGGACAACCACTGTTTCGCGTACCAGGGCACGTAGAACATGCCGACCTTGGGCAGCAGCGCGAGCTTCTTGCCCAAGGTCACCTTCGGGTCGATCAGGCCGCCCGCGACCTGCAGGTGCTTGTCGACAGCCTCACGCGCGATGAACAGGTGCATGATCTCCGAGGATCCCTCGAAGATCAGGTTGATGCGGGAGTCGCGCATCATGCGCTCGATGCCAATCGGACAATCGCCGCGCTCCTTCAGCGAGCGTTCGGTCTCGTAGCCACGCCCGCCGCGCACTTGCAGGCCCTCGTCGACGCAGCGCCAGGCGCGGACCGTGTTCCATTCCTTGGCCGCTGCCGCTTCGAGTCGAATGTCGGCGCCGTCCCTGTCGGCCAAATCGCCGCAGTACTCGGAAACGGCTTCCATCGCGAACGCAGACGCGGCGATGTCGGCGACCTTGTGCGCGATCGCTTCGTGCTTGCCGATCGGCGCCCCCCACTGCACGCGCACGCTGGCCCACTTGCGGCACATCTCGGTCAGCCCCTTGGCCGCGCCGGCCGTGCCCGCCGGCAACGACAGGCGACCGGTGTTCAGCGTGACCAACGCGATCTTGAGCCCCTCGCCTTCCTTACCGATCAGGTTCCCAGCCGGGATCTTGACGTTGTTGAAGCTGATCTGCGCGTTCGAGAGGGCCTTGAGACCCATGAAGCGACTCCGGTGGTCGACCTTCACGCCTTCCCAAGCTGTCTCGACGACGAAGCAGTGGATCTTGCCGTTGCCGGGATCGTGCGCCATGACGACGAGCAGATCGGCGAGCGTGCCGTTCGTGCACCAGAGCTTGACGCCGTTGAGCACGTAGTGCGTGCCGTCCTCGCTCTTGACCGCGGTCGTCGCAAGCTTGCCGGGGTCGGAACCGACCTGTGGCTCGGTCAGCGCGAAGGCCGAGATCGAGCCCTTGGCGCAACGCGGCAGGTACTGCTCCTTGAGTTCCTTGCTGCCGAACATCTTGAGCGGGTTCGGCACGCCGATCGCCTGATGTGCCGAGAGCAGCGCAGTAACGTTCGCGTCGTAGCTACCCAGGAGCTTCATACAGCGGACGTACTCGGGATGCGTGAGCCCAAGGCCGCCGTACTCGACGGGCACCTTCATGCCGAAGGCGCCGATCTCGCGCAGCGCGTCCACCACCTCGGGCGGATACTCGCCGGTCGCATCGATCTCGACCGGATCGACGACGTCGCGGAGCACGCCCTCGAGCTTGGCAAAGAAGTCCGTGAACTCAGGGCGATTGGGCTCCTCGACCGGATACGGGTGCACGAGGTCCAAGCGGAAGCGGCCCAGGAACAGTTCCTTGAGGAAGCTGTTGCCGTGCCAGGTCTTCTCTCGCGATGCCTCCGCGAGTTCGCGTGCTTCCAGCTCTTCTTTCGACGGGCTCATGTCGAGGTCTCCACAGATCCGTGCGCCATTAGTAGCCTACTGAACGGGCCGACTCTACCCTTGGTCGTCTTCCTGGCACGCCTGCTTGATCCCTTCCACGCGGACCCCAGACCGCCAGCACGCGCGGACCGGGCGAAGGCCCCGACGACATGTGAAGGTCGGATGCTCCCTGGCTGTTCCTGAGGCGAAAGAGCGCGTCGAGCCTCGCCATGCAGGGCTCCCCAGCCCGGTTCGATTGGGCACGTGGCTACTGCATGACTCGTCGCTTCCGCTTCGGACTGTATCGGCGCCCACACCGCGGTCGCCCCTTTGGATCGCAGCAAAGTTGCTCTATGCTTTTCGCCCGTTCGCCTCGAACCACCGTCACTAACCAGAACGCCTCGATCCAGGTTCCGATCAATGCCCGCACTCGACCTTTCCTTCCTTCGCCCGGTGCGCTTGCTCGCCATTTTGAGTGCCTTGAGCGCGACGCTTCCCGCGGCAGCTCTACCGAAGACCGCGGACTCGAAACCAGAGCATGTACAGGGTTCGACGAAGCAGGCCAAGCGCGTCGTCAAGGTCAAGGACCTCAAGCGGCTGGTGCAGTTACTCGAGCGTATCGAGAGGGCCTGGGACTCCTTCATATCGCCCGCGCAGGTAATCGGCCGTCTGCGCCAGCGCACACCGTCGTATCGGACCTACAAAACCGCGACGAAGAAGCCCGCGGACACCGGAACTCCCGAAGCTAAGACCGTAACCGGAGACACGCCGGCCACACAGGCACCGCCCAAGACACCGTTGATCAGCGACGCGGCGAAGAAGACGCTGCCCGCCGGAACGGTGTTCACCGTCGAGGACATGCCGGTCTCCGAGAAGGAAGTCCGCGACTTGGCCAACTACTTCGCCAGCTACCAGACCGGCAAGGACATCGACCATCTGCGCAGCGCGGTGCTCGAGCTGATCCAGGTCGCGACGGTGCAAGCCCAATACAAGGACAAGCTCGCGGAGCTGAAGAAGAAGATCGACGGCTACCACAAGGTGGCGTCGGCCGCGGGCGCGGACTTTGGTTCCGTCGCACGCAAGCACTCCCAGTGCCCGAGCTCGGCACAGGGTGGCAACCTCGGGAGCTTCGGCCGAGTCGGCATGGTGCCGTCGTTCGCGCGTCAGGCATTTGGCACGGGCGTCGGCAAGCTGTCGCCGGTCTTTCCGTCCTCGTTCGGCTACCACTTCATCAAGGTCACCGGCATGGAAAAGGGCGACAGCCCCGCCAAGTCGATGGTAACGGCGAGCCACGTTCTCGTGATGTACTCGAACGACCAGAGCGAGTTGCGCGAGCTGGCACAGAAGGCGAGTTCGGGCCGGAGCGAGGTCGCCGCGATTGACGACAAATGGCGCAACCGCTTGCCGTCCAGCTATCGATGAGCGTTGGCGAGTAGCGAAATTCCATCGACACCCGAGCTCCGCGATTCGGCCACGCTCGCTGAAGCTGTCGACATCGTTCGCGAGCACTACTGTCCGTTCATCCCGGTCGTTGACGGGTCGGGCAAGCTGACGGCCGTCCTCGACGAAGACGACCTGCGCCTGGCGCTTGCAGGGCGCGGGCGCCTGCACCACAGCGTGTCGACGCTGGCGCGCCCCGCCACCAGCATGCCTGCGACGCCGGCGGCGCCGCAGGTCACCCACGCGCTCGTGATGGCCGGCGGTCGCGGCGAACGGCTGCGCCCGCTCACCGACGACACACCCAAGCCGCTGCTTCCCGTTGGCGGCAGCCCTCTGCTACTGCGGGTGCTCGGACAACTTGCCAGCGCGGGGGTCAAGCAGTGCTTCCTGTCTCTGCACTACCTCGGAGACAAGGTCCGCTCGGCCGTCGGCGATGGCGCGAGCGTCGGGCTGGATGTGGCCTACCTCGAGGAGACGGACCCGCTCGGAACCGCCGGCGCGCTCGGCCTCCTGCCAGACTCGCTGCGGGCGCTGGACGGCGGGCGCCTGGTCGTGATCAACGGCGACATCCTGACCAATGTCAACCTGACCGCGCTGTTCGCCTGGCACGAGCGCCACGGAAACCGCGCCACCGTCGCCACGCACTTGTGGGAAGTGGACGTGCCGTTCGGGCTGGCCCACTTCCAGGACCAACAGCTCGAGCGCCTCGAAGAGAAGCCGACCCTGCGCTTGCCCGTCAACGCGGGGGTGTACGTCTTCGACTGCGATCTACTCTGCGAGGTACCACCCGGCCAACGCTTCGACATGGTCACGTGGCTCAACGACCTCGCCTCCCGCGGCCTCGTCGGCCAGTTTCCCATCGTCGAAGAATGGCACGACATCGGTAGCCTCGAGGCCTACCACCGGCTGCAGCCACACGCCCTCGATTGACTCGCCAACCTGGTGAGGCCACCACGAAGTGGGCACCCCAAGGTGAGTCACCCACTCTCTTGAGGTTTGGAGAGATCAGCGCACAACGCGGAGCGTGGTGCCGGTGACGGTGCCGTCGTTCGCGACCCGTAGCTCGCCCTCGGTCGGAACAGCCGGGGCTTCGCTGTTCATGCGGAGCTGAGTGAAGGTCATCTTGAAGCGGCCCGGCAGCAGGCCGCTGATCTTGCAGGTGCCGCCGCGCGTCATGCCGGAGTAGACCGACTTGCCGGGCTTGCCCTCGGCATCGATCTCGTCGACCCGGATCATGCCCAAGGGCACGGGCTTGCCGTCGGGATCCAGGATCTTCAGCGCCACAGGGAAGCGGCGCGCGAGTTCGATGACACCGACATCGACCAACTGGCGTTCGCCGACCTCGACCTCCTTCGTCCAGAGCACGAGCTTTTCGCCCTCTTGCACGCGCACGTTCCACTGGCCGGCCGGCACGAAGTCGATCGTGAAGCGACCGTCCTTGCCGACGCGCACGGGCTCGGGCTGGTCCGGCGGTCGCATGCTCATCGTCGTCGAGGCAGGAGAACCCCGGCCATCGCTGACGCGCGCGAGCGCAATACGCTGGCGCCATACTGGCCCACCGGCCTCAGAGACCTCGACCACGAGGCCACCGAAGCCACGCGAGTCGCCGCCCGTGCGGCGCAGCTGGCCTGCGATCCGGCTGCCCGACAGCTCGATGTCCTGGGTCGCCTTGGCGCCCTCGCGCACGCGCACCTCGACCGGCGTCGTCGCAACCGGCCCGTTGGCAGGCTTGGCCGACACCAGCCACGTCCCCACACCGAGTTCGGAGTGCGAGTAGCGGCCCTCGCGGTCGGCCTTGGTGGTCCGGACGCCAAACCCGTCGTTCGCGCCGGCCTTGCGGCGCGCGAACACCTTGGCGCCGCTCACCGGCCGCCCGTGGTAGGTCACAGCACCTTGCAGCGAACCCGGACGATGCAGGCGCAACACCACCTCGGTCTTCTCGCCGGCCTGTACGCGCACCTCGGCGGAAGCGTCAGCCCAGCCGCCACCGCTGATCCCGATTCTCATGCTACCGCCACCCCACTGCATGCCCTGATCGGGCTTGCGCCGCGCTTCCACGAGCCAGTCCCCGGGACGAAACGGGCCCAACATGAAGGCGCCGTCCTTGTCACTGGTCACACGCCCGCCGCCACCCGACAGCGGGCTTTCTCGGCGGCCCACTCGCCAGCGAATCCGCTGCCCTGCTGGCTGCGCCACCGGCTTCGTCCGCGCAGACACGCTGATCCCGGCGATACCCTGGCCGTTGGTATCGGTGCAACGCCCCTTGATCCAACCGCCTCGCTCGAGCTGAATCGAGACCCGCACGACACCGAAAGCGAGCCGCAGATTGTCGCGCTGCGCTGGTAGATAGCTCTCATGGGAGACGCGGAGCTTGCCGCGACCCGGCCAGGCACCCTTGAGACGCGCAAGGCCGTCGTCGCCGGTCGTGGCGACCCGACGCGGCGCCGCGAGTTCATCCGCAAAGCCGTCGGAGACCTCGGTGCGCAACCGCACCCGAGCACCCGCCACCGGCTTACCGCCCTCCGTGACCGTGACTTCGACCGTCGATCCCTCAACGAGGGACAGCTCGATGTCCGAGACACCACTCTGCCCGACGCGGAGGCGGCGCGGCTTCGACGCGCCAAAGTCCTTCGCGTCCGCCATGACGCGGTAGACGCCCGGCGCGACATCGGCGAAGAAGAAGGCACCACTCTCGTCCACTTCGGCGGATCGGCGCATCGGCATGCTCAGACCACTGCCGCTTTGGTTGTTGCCAAACAGCCACACGCGCGTCTGGGTGTCGCCCGCCGTAGCGAGGTTGATGACGCGGCCGGCCACACCGTGCTTGGCCGACAACTCGATACGCACGTCCAAAGCGTTGTCGGGCACCTCGCGCCCTTCGACGACTTCGTAGCCAATGGCCACCACCTTCAAGCGCACGCTTTCGGGCAAACCGCGCAACACGAAGCGCCCCTGCGCGTCCGTCTTGACCGCACGCCGCTCGGCGTAGAAGCGCACCGCGTCGCCGCCAGTGCGCGCTCGGTGCTCGTAGGAAACGCTCGCGTCTGCGACGGCCACACCGCGCTCGTTGACGACTAGCCCGCCAATCTGCCGACCAGGCACCAACTCGATGTCGCCGAGATCGACGTACATCCCTGGCTTCGTCAAATCGACCGTGACTTCCCCACGACAGTAGTCGGCATGGTCGACAGTCACGGTCCAGTTGCGCTGCGCCACGCGCGTGATCGTGAACTTACCTGCGCCGTCGGTCGTCGCCGTGAGCGCCTTGTCGAGGCTTCCGCCGAGCACGCCCCCAAGCAAACCCGTGCGCAGGTAAACCCTCGCGCTGGCAATCGGCGTGTGGTCGCTGCGTGTGACACGACCGCGCAGGCCGCTGGCCGCTGGAACATGAACGTCGCCCAGGTCGAGCTCTCGCGTCACCGACAGGGTGAACGACCTGGTGTGCCACCCGCGCGCCACGTCTTCGTGATCGACCCTCAGGCGGTGACTGCCAGGCGTCAGGCCGTCGAGACGAACGACGCCATCGGCACCTGCCTTGGCCTTTCGGGAACCCGATACCACGCTCACCTCGGCGCCGGTGAGCGGCCTGCCATGGATGAGCAGCCGCGCGCGCACGCTGCCAGCGCCACCGACAGATGAGACCGTCCTGGCCTGCTTCGGCGCCTCGTTGCCCACCCGCCGCCCATCGTTTTTCTCCAAACCTGCGACCGGATCGGCCGCCTTGCCCAACTCTGGGTCGACCCTATCGTCATGGCTCGTGACCGGGTCGGTGTCCTCCGTACCGGGACCATCCCCGCCCAGGACGAAGAACCCACCGATCGCAGCGCCAGCCAGGAGGAGAAGAGCGACGAGGTGGCTGGCCTTCATGTTCATGCGCGAACGGACGATCACCGGGGGAACTCCATGCAACATTCGTCCAGAATGGGTTGTGGAACGCCACATGATGCAACA
>NYZE01000137.1 GCA_002685965.1 Planctomycetota bacterium
ACCGGTCACCTGACCTTCGCGACACTGCACACCTCAGACTGTGTCCAGACGATCAACCGCATGATCGACGTCTTCCCGGCGCACCAGCAACAGCAGATCCGCACGCAGCTGTCCTTCACGTTAAACGCCGTGGTTTGCCAACAACTGCTGCCGAAAGCCGCCGGTCGAGGCCGGGCGCTCGCTGCCGAGATCCTCATTTGTAACGCTGCGGTGCGCGCGCTGATCCGCGACGACAAGGCTCACCAGATCTACTCGATCATTCAGACGAGCGGTAAGGCGGGGATGAAGACCCTGGTCCAGTCGCTGGTCGAGCTCTACCGCGCCAACGTCGTGAGCTACGAGGACGCCGAGTCTGTCTGCCCCAATCGGGCCGAGTTCCAGCGCCTAGCGCACGTCTAGCGGCCTTCGGAGGGAAGTCATTCCAGCAGTGGATTTATGGGCTCTTCATTCGACAAGAAGCTAGGCACGATCCTCATCAAGGCGAACAAGGTCGCCCGCGAGGATCTGGCTGCACTGCTCGAGCGAACTCGGTCAGAGGGCGTCGGGCTGTCAGAGATTGTGGTGCGAGACAGGATTGTTGGCCAGGAAGAGCTGCTCGGGATCATCGCTGCGGAGGCCAACGTCGCGCCGATCAACCTCGAACGCATCAAGGCCGCCGACGAAGTCGCGCAGATCCTCCCCGAAGACGTGGCGGTGTCGTACCGCGTCGCGCCGCTCGACAAGATCGGCGACTACTTGACGATCGCCGTCGCCAACCCGTTCGACGTTCTCAAGCTCGACGACATCCGCATCATCACCGGCTGTGATCTGCGTCCGGTCGTCGCGCTGGCTGAGCAGATCGAACCGTTCCTGCAGGAGCTCTACAAGTCCGACGAAGGTGCGGTCTCCGAGATCCTGGATGGGATCGACATTGACATCGAACTCCATGACGAGGCGAAGGCGCAGCTGGAAGCGGAGGACATGGACCTGTCGTCGACTGCCGACGACGCCGCGCCCGTCATCAAGATGATCAACAAGATCATCCACGACGCCGTCACCGCGCAGACAAGCGACATCCACTTCGAGCCGTACGAGAAACGCTGTGTCGTCCGTTTCCGCAAAGACGGCGCCCTCACGACTGCCTTTGAGCCGCCGAAGAGCTTGCAAAACAGCATGACTTCGCGCCTCAAGATCATGGCGACGCTCGACATTGCCGAGAAACGAAAGCCGCAGGACGGCAAGTTCCAGATGCGGCTCGGGAACAAGAAGATCGACTTCCGCGTTTCGTCGCTGCCGGTCATCTGGGGCGAGAAGGTCGTGCTGCGTATCCTGGACTCGAGCAACCTCGCGCTCGACATCAGGGATCTGGGCTTCGAAGAGAAGTGCATGGAAGACTACCTGTGGGCCTGCGCGCAGCCCTACGGGAAGATCCTCGTCACCGGCCCGACGGGTTCGGGTAAGTCCACGACGCTGTATTCGGCGATCAAGCACATCGCCGGACCGGAGATCAACATCGTCACGGTCGAGGATCCGGTCGAGTACACGATGGAGGGGATCAACCAGGTGCCGATCGCACCGCAGCGCGGACTGACGTTCGCCGGTGCGTTGCGTGCGATCCTGCGCCAGGACCCCGACGTCATTCTGATCGGTGAGATCCGCGACAAGGAGACGATCGAGATCGCGACCAAGGCCGCGCTGACCGGTCACCTCGTGCTGTCCACCCTGCACACGAACGACGCGCCCTCGACGATCACCCGGATGATCGACATGGGCCTGGATCCGTTCATGGTTGCTAGCTCCGTGCTGGTCATCTGCGCTCAGCGCCTCGCCAAACGCATCTGTCAGCACTGCAAGCAGCCAGCCGAGGTGCCGACCAAGCGTTTGCTCAAGCTCGGTCTGCTACAGCAGGACCTTGATGACCAAGGCGACCTGGAGGTCTACCAGGCCGTTGGCTGCGGCAGATGCTCGGGCGGCTACAAGGGTCGCTTCGCCTTGCTCGAGACGCTGCGCATGACCGAGGCCGTCAAGCGCAAGGTCGTCCTCGGCGACTCGGTTATGGACGTCAAGAACCATGCAGTGAACGAGGAAGGCATGATCACCCTGCGCCGTGCCGGCATGCGCAACGCCATTCGCGGCGTTACCTCGATCGAGGAAGTGCTGCGCGTGACGATGGCCGACGACTAGGGCATGAGGGTTGCTCTGCCCCTTCAGGTGGGGGTGCCTCCCATCCGATCAGTAGTCCCAGTCTGGCTCGCCGCCTGGGCAGAGGGGAAGCATGTCGACCACATTCCGCTACTTGGCAAAAAATCCGCAGGGGAAGACCGTCACTGGCTCCATCACAGCGGGCTCTCAGGGGCAGGTCGTCCAAGAGTTGCGGAAGAAGAACCTGACGCCGGTCAGCATTCAAACCGATAAGGGCAAGGCGCGGAAGCGAGGCAAGCTAAGCGCCAAGGACAAGGCTGCCTATCGGGAGTCGCGTAAGACGCGGGGCTGGGAGAAGGCCAAGCCGAAGGCAAAGCTCGGTGAGATCGTCCTCTTCACGCGGCAGCTGTCGACAATGCTGTCGGCTGGTATTCCCATGCTGGAGGCGTTGGAGATCCTTGCGGATCAGGCCGAAACACCTGGCTTCAAGCGAGCGCTCAAGGGCATCGTCGAGGACGTTCGCAGTGGCGGTGACCTGTCCGCGGCGTGCGCAAAGTATCCCAAGTGCTTCTCGAACATCTACGTCAGCATGCTGCGTGCTGGCGAAATCTCCGGCCAGATCGACACGATTCTGGAGCGGCTCGCGGAGTACGTCGAGAGCGCCCAGCACCTGAAGCAAGAGATCAAGTCGGCGATGACCTACCCGGTTGTCTCGCTGTTCCTGGTGCTTGGCATCGCCTCGTTCTTGATGATCGGCATCGTCCCGCAGTTCGAGCCGGTGTTCGAGTCGCTCGAGGTGGAGCTGCCGGCCCTGACGAAGATTGTCATGGATATTGCGTTCTTCTGTAAGAACAACTGGTACCTGATCGGTGCCGGCATCGCCGCAATCATCTTTGCGATCGCCTGCTTCAAGAAGACGCCCAAGGGCACCTACGTCTGCGACGCGTTGCTGCTCAAGACGCCGGTCTTCGGCAGTTTGTTCAAGAAGGTGGCGCTGGCGCGGTTCTCACGCACGTTTGCCACGCTGGTCAAGAGCGGCGTGCCGATTCTGGCGGCCATGGAGATCGTCTCCGACACGGCCGGCAACCGCGTCATTGGCGAGGTCATCGACGAGGCGCGCGACAGCGTGCAACAGGGCGATTCGTTGTCCGATCCATTGGCCGCCTCGCCCGTGTTCCCGCCGATGGTCACCAAGATGATCTCGATCGGTGAGCGCTCAGGCTCACTGGAGATCCTGCTCGAGAAGATCGCGAGTTTCTACGACGAGCAGGTCGCAGCCGATGTGAAGGGGCTCACCGCTCTGATCGAGCCTCTGATGATCGCCGTTATGGGTTTCGTCGTCGGCGGCATCGTGCTCGCCGTCTTCCTGCCGATCTTCAAGCTGCAGGAGAAGCTCGCCGGCTGACCGGCCCTGTGTTCCCGTCCCACCAAGACCACGGAGTCCAAATAGCATGTTCAAACGGCCGGAGACCCTCCGCCGGGTAGTACTCTACTCCGCCGCTACGGCGGCTCTCAGCGGGCTGCTGTGGGCCGGTTTTGTTTACCCCAGTGCGGTGCTGCCAGACGCGGGCACCCTCCTGGAAGTCGCGCGGATGCACCTCGGCATGGCCCAAGTCATCCCCGAGCAGAAGGACGGCAAGCGGCTCGAGTTCCGTAGTGAGCAGCTGAAGCTGGCAGTGGAGGCACTCGCAAAGGTCGAGCAGGTCGCGCCTGGCCTGGCGATTACCCGCGAGCTCCGCGCCTACGGCTCGTGGATCGCAGGCGACTTCGACGACTCCTTGCGTTGGTACGAAGAAGTCCTGCAAGTCCCGAACAACACGCCGGATGTCGTGCACAAGACGCGCGTGAACCTCGCGATGGTGCGTCTCGAGAAGCGTGAGTTCGATGGAGCGATCGCGGAGCTCGACAAGGTCAGTGTGGCAGAACGCGACGCGCTCTGGCACCTGTCGCAAGCGCGCGTGTGGCAGACCAAGGGCGATGTCTCCTTGCGCGCGAAGGCGCTCGCCGCTGCCGTGGCCAGCGCAAAACAGGACGAGGCGATGCTCCGTTCGATCGCCGACACTTGCTATGCGTGGGGCGATTCACGCGCGCTCACGCTCTACCAAGCCCTCGAGCAGAGGACAGCGCTCGTGCTCTATCGCATCGCGCTCCTCGAGGCGGCGGTCGGCAACCATGACAGCGCCCGCGAAGCCTTGAAGAAGGCGCATGCAGACAACACGCCGCGGGTCGCGGCCTGGATCAAGCGCGACAAGGCTGTCTGGGCCAAGTACGAGGAGCACGCCTTGCTGCCGATGTCTGAGACCGCGGGCGCTGCTGCGCCGACGCCGCAGCCTGTCGCACCCGGCAAATGACACTTATGGCCGCACCCGAAACGGCGCTGCCACCGAGCGAATCGACAGGCTCGAGACCTTCGCGCAAGACGGCTCTCAAGGTCGATGGCCCGGTTCTCGATAGGCGGAAGCATGCTCCGCCCTGCTGTAGGGAGTCTCGAGGTGGGGAGCAACGGGGTGCCTAGTCGACGCGGTCGGCCGGCGAGACAGAGGGGATTCACCCAAATGACCAACTACAGGAGCTCTTTGAACATGACCAAGCGCGAATCTGGTTTCACGCTGATCGAGCTGATGATCGTCGTAGCCATCATCGCCATCATCGCTTCCATCGCTATTCCTAACCTCATGGCAGCGCGTATCAACGCCAATGAGAGCGCGTGCATTGCCACGCTGAAGAACCTCAGCTCGAGCCAGGCCCAGGTCCAGGCCTCGGGCGTCATCGACGCGAACGGCAACGGCGCCGGTGAGTATGGCTACTTCCAGGAGCTGTCGGGCGTCCGCAACGTCAAGACGGGCATGCCGCCGTCGATCGGCGAAGGCAGCAACCGCGTCACGCCGCCGGTCCTCTCCGGGGCGTTCGGCAACACCGACGCGAACGGCCGCATCCTGCGGTCGGGCTACTACTTCAACATGTATCTTCCGGGCGTCGGCGCGTCCTGGCTGACCGAGCTTGCCAAGTCGGCCGGGTACCCGCAGGTCGATCCGGGCCAGTCCGAAGTCCTCTGGGCCTGCTACGCATGGCCGGCAAGCTTCGGCAACAGCGGCAAGCGCACTTTCTTCATCAACCAGTCCGGTGATGTTCTGCAGGCGCAGAACCAGGCGACTCGCTACAGCGGCCCCTCGGCCGTGCCGGCCTCGACGGCCGTCATGCTGTCGGCCGCCACCCTCAAGACCTCGATGAACCACTCGATCGCGGTCAACTCGCTGGGTGCCGACGGTCAGTTCTGGACCGTCACCAACTAGTTGAAGTCTCTTCGGAGATTGCCACTTGGCAAGCAGCCCGCAGGAGACTGTGGGCTGGTTTGCTTTAACGGCAAAGGGCGGGGGCAGAGCGAGGCTCAGGCAGCACGACGCCGTGGACGCAGACGAGCCCCCTGGTCGCCTCTCGGGCGACCGTGCTCGTGGTCGTCCTCGGCGCAACCCGGGTGCCCGCAGGGCACGAGGTTTGATCTCCCGGAGCCCAATGCCTGCAATCTCTCAACGCCATGGGTTCTTCCTGCCGAAGAGTGCCCATGACCGTGTCTGATTATCCACCAGTCGAGACCACATCTGTCGGCCAGCTCATGGCTGCCGATACGGTGCCCGCTGCCCCCACGCCCGAAGCTGGGCCGCGTGTGCCGACGGTTACCGTCGTGCTCCCCGTGCTCAACGAGGCCGACAACCTGCGCCGGCTGCTCGGCGAGCTGACGGACGAACTCGATGCTATCGCCCAGTACGACTTCGAGGTCTTGGTGGTCGACGATGGCTCGACGGACGGCAGCGGCGAGATCGCGCGGGAGATGGGCGCGCGCGTCGTCCGGCACGCGACGAACCTCGGCAACGGTGCGGCCGTCAAGCGCGGTATTCGCGAGGCAGACGGCGACTTCATCCTGCTGATGGATGGAGATGGGCAGCATCCGCCGGACGCGATCAAGCGCCTCGTCGCGAAGCTCGATAGCCACGATATGGTCGTTGGCTCGCGCGGCGGCAGCGGCGGCAGCGTGCACCGCAATCTCGCAAACCGCATCTACAACGGACTGGCGAGCTACGTGACCGCGCGCAAGATCCCGGATCTGACGAGCGGTTTCCGCGTAGCCCCCGCGGCTGCGTTGAAGGGCTTCGTGCACATGCTGCCCAACACGTTCAGCTATCCGACGACGATCACGCTGGCGATGTTCAAAGCTGGCTATTCCGTGCACTACGAGCCGATCGTCGTGCGTCCCCGTGGTGGTCATTCCAAGATCAACGTGATCCGCGACGGCTCGCGTTTCCTTCTGATCATCCTGAAGGTCGCAACGATGTTCTCGCCGCTCAAGGTGTTCATGCCGGCGTCGGCGCTGATCGCTGTGCTTGGTGTGGCGTGGTACGTGATCACGTTCCTCACGGAGCATCGGTTCACGAACATGGGTCTGCTCCTGCTCGTGCAGGCTTCGGTCATCTTCGGGCTCGGCCTGGTATCGGAGCAGATCGCCCAGTTGCGCTTCGAGCAGTCGGAAGCGCGGCAAAACCCGCCGAGCAACGACGTGGTCGAGTAGGTGTCGATGACTCGTCGCGTACTCTTCTTTGGCTCGTTCGACGTCGGCGAAGGCTACCCGCGCGCACGCTCGCTGATACAGGCGGCCGAGGCGTGGGGGATCGAGACCAGCGTGCTGCGGCAGGATCTGCTTCCTGTGCGGGGCAAACGCCTGGGCACGATCTCGCGGCCGTGGGCTTGGCCGTCGGCGGCGTGGCGAATGTTCGGCGGCGCGCGGGCCCTGCGCGAACGATTGCGGCGCTACCTCGCGGAACATCCCGTTGACGCGATCGTCGTGCCCTACCCGGGTCACTTCGCGGTTCGTTGGGTGCGCGACATCTGGGACGGACCGATCGTGCTCGACCTCTTCTTGTCGTTGGCCGACACCGCGGTCGGTGACCGCAAGATGTTCCGCCGCGGTGGCGTTGCCCACCGACTGTTCAGTCGCATTGATCGTCGCGCCTGTGAGTCCGCGGATCGCGTCTTTCTCGACACGGTTGAGCACGCTGAGTTCGTGGCGCATTCGACCGGGCTGCCCACATCGAAGTTCGACTTCGTGCCGATCGGCGATCCCGACGCTCCGGCGCTCGCGAGTGAGCCACCCGGTCACGTGGACGGTCTGCTGCGTGCCCTATACGTCGGCACCGGCGCCCCGCTGCATGGCGTCGAGACAGTCCTGTCGGCATGCGCGCGTGTCGATGGGCTCGAGTTGACGTTTGTCGGCGGAACCCCGGCTCATCGCGCTGCGGCGCGTTCGCTCGGTGTCGCCAAGGTCCCGACCGTTCTGTCCTGGGTCGATGGGCGCCGGCTGCACGATCTCTTGGAATCACACCACGTCGTCTTCGGCGTTTTTGGGACCGGCGACAAGGCGCAGCGGGTGGTGCCCTTCAAGGTGGTGCATGCGCTGGCTCACGGTCGTGTTGCGATCACCGCCGAGACTTCGGCAGTGCAAACGCTACTCGAACCGGGCGCCGACTGTCTCACGACCCCCGCCGGCGATCCGGCCGCGCTTTCGCGAGCGCTCGCTGGCGTGGTCGGCGGTCCGCAGTTGCTGACCAAGATTGGCCAGAGCGGTCGTCGGCGCTATGAGCGGACGTTCTCGGCGAAGGCGATCGGGCGTCGCTTCTTGGGCGTCCTCGAGGAAGCGACTGGTTCCGCGTGGCTGGCTGACGCCGGCGGTGCCGAGTGCATCGACGCCTCCGAACTCGAGACCGTCACTTCGTCGTAGACGCGCAGCGTCTCATCGATCAGGCGCACCGCAGTGCGCTCCGCGAGGGTCTGTGCCCCGCCCGCGACCAGGCGTTTACTTAGCTCGGTGTCCGTCACCAGGGTGATGATGGCTTGCGCGAGCGCCGCGGCGTCCTCGGTCGGTACGGCTAGGCCGTTTTCACCGTCGATGACGATGTCGGACACGCCGCCGTCGCGACCGGAGATCACGGGCACCCCGGCGCGGAAGGCTTCGAGGTAGACCAAGCCGAGGGCCTCACGGCGCGACGGCATCACGAACGCGGTAGCGCCTGCCATCATGGCCGGCATGCGGGCCGGATCGACTTGGCCGTGCAGAGTCAGGCGATCGGCGACGCCGGTCCGGGCGGCAAGCGCACGGATGCGCCGCTCGGCGGGATCGCGTCCCGCAACGTGCACCTGCACGCCTGGGAGCCTCTCGGCAATCTGCGGCAAGGCTCGCACGAGTACGTCGAGGCCCTTGCGGTACCAGTTGCCACCGGCGAAGAGCAGGGCTGGCGTCCCGTGCAGTGCCTCGGCCGCCACTTTCGCGTTCGGCGGGACACACAAGGAGACCGTCTGGACATCTGTCGCCGCCACCGCGTAGTGATCCGTCAACGTCTGCGCGGTAGCCGTCGAGTTGGCCATGAGCGCGTCCAGTTTCCGATAAGTGCGCTGCTCGAGCCGCTGCAACCAGGCGTAGTACGCCCAACGCCGTACTGGATCGGCGGCGCGGCCGATCAGGCCGAACGGCGTGGCCGGTGCGTGCGCGGCATAGTCGTCGTGCACTGTCCCGACCATGGTGCGGCCCGGTGTGCGGCGGCTTGCGTGTGCCTCACGAGCATCGAGGAAGTGCACGAGGTCGATGCCGTCCCGCGCGTGGAGCGCCTGGGCTGCACGCTTGCCGAGCGTGAAGAAGCCGCCCGGCGTCGGATCCCAGCGTGGTTTCTCCCCGAGTTCGATCCACCGCACGGTGCCGAACGCGTCGCGGTCGCACTCCGACTTCCACGTTGCGATTGCGCACCGAACGCCACGTGCGGCCAAAGCCTCGAGCAGGATGCGTGCGTAGGTGCCGACCCCCGAACGGACGCTGCGCACCTGTTGGCTCACGAGGAGGAGTGAAGGGGGCATGTCGGTTTCTTCGACAGTTTCCCGGCAGAGACCCAAGGAGGTTCGGTCGAATCGCCGATGAAGTGGTCATGGGAGCTCCCATGGCGGTCCCCGCCGCTCTGACCCTCATCGCTGTCGTCGTGCTGCACGTGCAGGTCCTGTTCGGGCCGCTCCTGTTCGATGACCTGCACGCGGTCGCCCAGAACCCGGCGATTCGCGAGCTCATGAACATCCCGGCGTTCTTCATCGACCCCGATCACTTCTCGGTCTCGAACGGACGCATGTATCGCCCGCTCGTGCTGACAACTCTGGCGTTCGACCACTCGCTCGGTGGTGGCGCTGCGTGGGCCTTCAAGCTCGGCAACCTGGTCATGCACGTCGCGAGTTGCGCGCTCCTGCTCGCGGCGCTGCCCAAGTTGTTCGCGCGCGCCGGTCTCGACGCGGTCGCGTGCCGCCGTGGCGCCGTCGCCGCAACGTTGCTGTTCGGACTGCATCCGCTGCAGGTCGAGTCGCTGTGTCTGGTGTCGTCGCGATCCGAAGTCCTCGCTGCGCTTGGTTTGCTCGTCGCTCTGCGCGGCTGGCTCTGCGCGGCCGGCAGTCGACCGCGCCAGGCGGTGTGGCTGGCGCTCGGCACGGCGATGGCTTGTCTGTCGAAGGAGACCGGCATCCTGGTGCCTCCGGCGGTGTTGTTGGTGGAGTACCTGCTGCCCGCAAACGGCGAGCGGCCGGGCTTCCGTGGCATCGTGCCGCGCGCTCTTCCGGTTCTCGCAGGTCTGCCGGTCGTAGTCGTCTACCTCTACCTGCGCAAAGCACTCTTCGGTGTCGCGACCGCCTCGTTCCGTGCGATGAATACCGGCGGCGATCCATTCAGTGGCGGCACGCGAGACTTCGCCACGCAGCTCGAGAGCATGGCCTGGTTCCTGCCCAAGGCGGTGTCGCTCTGGTTGTGGCCGCAAGGTGTCGGCCTGGACCACACCGAGTTCCTCGGGCTCGGCTGGTCCTCGCCATTCGTGCTCGCGGGCGCGGCCTTCGTGGTCGGCTCGATCTTCGCCGCGCTGGTCTACCACCGCCGCTATCCGATTGCGGCGCTCGCAGTACTCGGTGCGACGCTGTTCGCGCTGCCGTGGATCCTCGTCCCGCTCAACGTCCCGCTGGCCGAGCACCGTCTCTACGTTCCCATGCTGTTCGCGACGCTGCCAGTCGGTGCTGTCGTCGGCTGGCGATTCCGACGAACCGTTCTGCAGGCGGCCTTTGGTTGCGTCCTGGCGTTGCTGATCGTGCGTTCGGCCTTCTATCAGAAGAGCTGGCGCTCTGCGCACGGCATCTGGCAGCAGACCGTGTGCGCCAACCCGAAGTCGTTCCGCGGGTGGTGCGGTCTCGCCGACGCGCATCTCGAGCGCGATCAGCCGTGGCGCGCGCTCGCCTGCTTGGAGAAGGCCAACCGGCTCTACGCGCGCTATGCGGCCGGCGTGCAGAGCTTGTGCGAGGTGCGCGTGCGCCTCATGGAGCACTGCAAGACGCGTCGCTTTGCCGAGGACACGGTTCGCATTGCTGAGACCTGGGCCGAGGAGCGCTGGAAGGACCCGTTCCCGCGGTTGACTGCGGGGAGGGCACGCATGCACTACTACCGGTTCACCAAGGACCCGCGAGACCTGCGTTGGGCCGAGTCATGGGCGCTCTCGCCGTTGGCGATGGTCGAACCCAAGATGCTGGTGTTCCGTACCGCGGCCGAGACCATGCGGCGCGGCGGCGACTTCGACGCGGCGCTGTCGCTGTTCGATGCGTCCGAGCAGCGCGGCCTGTCCAACGACGACTTGCTCATGCACAAGGCCGAGATCCTGGTTGCGGCTGGACGACTGACCGAGGCGGCGCCAATTGTCGCTACACAGCGTCAAAAGCGACCGTTCGATGCAGCCGTGCTGGGGCTTGCTCTGCGCTTCCACACGGCCCATGACGATGTGCGCGGCTGGAACGAAGTCGTCGCCGCGTTGCGACGGCTCGGCTACGACGTGCAGGATCTACCGAAGCCGCCGTCGTTGCGGACAGAGTCGCTGCCACCTCCGGCAAAGGACTGACTCGAGTCGATCAGCCGCAGTGTGACTTCAGCACGGCGCGTAGGGTCCCGGCGACGTAGGAGTTCCGCTCTTTGGCCAGCATGTTGCTCAGCCAGCTGCAGGCGTCGCGTCCGAGGATCGCCGCGACGACGTAAATGGTGCGTGAGCGCAGTCGCGGGTTTGCGTAGACGGGCTGGCCCGGGTCGCTGAACAGCTTCTCGAGCACCGGAATCGCGCGCTTGTCCTTCTTGGCTTCGAGGCCCTTGAGGACCTCCTGCAGCGTTGCGATGTCATGCGACCCGTCGGTCATGGCATGGCCGAGCATCTGCAACAGCACATCGACCTTCTGCGGATCACGTGAACGAACGTAAGTCCCGACCAGGTTGAAGAAGCCCGGGAAGGACCGCCATTTGAGTCCCGGGTGGAGTTGGTTCTGGGTCCCCTTGACTTGCAGGACGTGCCGCTGGCCGCGGTAGCCTTCGCTCAGCAGGATGCTGCGCAGGACCGGCCCTGCGCGGTCGGGCTCGAGGTCGACCGCTAGGTCGGCCGCCTTCATGCGGACCTCCGGGTCGCTGCCTGTAGTCTGCAGTTGGTCCAAGCACATCTTGCCGGCGCGGGCCGGATCCAGGTCAGCCATTACCTCAAGCAGGTGTCGGCGAAAGCGCCGCGCCTTGGCGTTCGTCGCCGCTAAGAAGAACTCCTGCTCGACCCGGTCGAACGCCGGTTCGCCGAGCGAGCGAAGTGCCTTCTTGGCGCGGCCGAGTTTCTCGTCGAGCACCGGTCGTTCGGCCATGCTGCTGCCGAGTTCGTCGGCGCGTTGCGTCCAGTAGCGCAGGTGCTTCAGCACTGCCTCGACGGGTTGCCCGCCCGGGTCACGCGAGAAGTGCATCAGCGCCACCGAGTCCTCGATCCGGCCCAGTCGCTTGTCGAGCCTGCCCATGCTCGCGCGCGTCGACCGCCACTCTGGCAGGAGCACGAAGTGCAAGTAGGACGCCGGACCGCCGACGAGAACCAGGCAAAGCGCGAAGAGCGCGATCGGATTCGTGGACCTCATGACTGGATCGGTGTCTTTTTGGACTGTTGTCAGCGAGTTTCGGTCGGGCCCGTCATCTGCTTGTCCCGGCGCAGGCCACTCCGGCCAACGTAGCCTGACTTGGGCGATTCCGAACGGGGTAGGTCCGAATCCGCTCGTCAGGGGCTCTGGACGGGATCGAGACAGCCAACCCGCAAACGACGTGCCGCACGGCTCATTGACGTCGAGGCATCGCTTTCTCACCCATCGGTGGCATGCGGCCGTGGGCCCCCATGGGCGCTGGGCACCACCGCTCCTTTGCTGGGGATCATGGCCAAGCGAGCGATTCCCCCCACCTTGCGGTTGTTCCCGCCCGAGCTGGGGCGCGAACGGACGCTCTCGCTGGATTCTTGGCGCATGCGAACCACTTTTGCCAGGTCACTTTGACACCGCCTTTTGCCTCGCTGTTCCCGGTATCTCGGTGGGGGAGCTATACTTCCAACGTGCCTCCGGCCCCCGCCGGGCGCACGTGGTACGAGACTTGACGTGTGAAACCCGCCAGGGGGTGGCCCCGTGAGACCCCTGTCGGCGTGGATCTGGAGGATCGTCCCGAATCCGTCTCGGTCCATTCCCCGACTTCCCCGGTCGACCTGCCGAATCGCGTCGCGCGACGTGCGGTTCTCACCCCGGATGTCGGCCCCGGAGCGAAAGAGAAACACTGTGATCCAAAGAGAAACACTGTGATCCAAATCGGTTGGTTGAAGCGACTTTCTCTCACCGCGCCTCTGGCGTTGTGCGTTCTCGTGGGCTTGGGCACCCTCTCGTCGTGCACACAGGCAGGCGCGGGCTCTATCGGGCTGCCAGGGTGTGTGAATGGCCAGGGGCTCTGCGTCGTCAGCTGTAACCTTGGTTGCGGGGTTACTGGTTGCAGCATCACGGAGATCGCGGTCAATCAGCCGTTGAGTTTCGACTTCAACCTCGACATCAATCCCGACAGCGTCACCGAGAACTCGCTCAAGCTGCGTACACCTACCGGCAACTCCCCGGTCGGGATCTTCCTGGTGCAGGCGAACACCGTCTTCTTCTTTCCGCAAGCGGAGACTGTCGGTGGCAAGACGTTCTTCGGCTTCGAGAGCGGTGAGACCTACACGCTGACCATTCCGTCGGCGACGGATTCGTTCGAGGCGATCGAGTCGATGTCCGGCGACAAGCTGGTGACGAGCTTCGAGTGCCGGCTGAAAGTGAGCCGTGGCATTGTCGATTTCGACGGCAAACCTCCGACCGCTTCGATCCTGATTCCGAACATCGCGACATGTGCTGACCGCAACACGGCCATCCTGCTCGAGTTCTCGGAGATCATCGATGCGCAGACGCTGCTCGGCGACAACAAGACGTCGGGCGTCAAGGTCGCCCTAGCGCAGTTCTCGCGCCAGTCGGGCTTGTGCGGCACGACAGCGCAGCCCATCACCGGCACCCGCACCATTTCGGTAAACACTGCCCTGCAACGGACGCAGCTCCTGTTCCGTCCCGCCTTCGAGTTGCCCGGCGACTTCTGCGTCATCGTCACGGTCACGGAGGTGGTGCGCGATCTGTCGGGCAAGCGGGCCAAGGAAGTGATCTTCACGTTCAAGACCTGCGCCGGCGGGCAGACCGACAAGAATCTCGTCGAGGACTTCTCGGATCCAAAACGTACGCTGGACGAGCTGCGCAATGGCGCGAACTGGTCTGCCAACGCCGCGACTCCGGCCCTCGTCGGTGGCAGTGGACGGCTCGGCGACTTCGACATTGCTTTTGGCGGCAAGGACACTGGACTCAAGGACGCCGACGGTCGGGACATTTGGGAATGGGATACCGACAGTACGACGGTGCCCGACCTGAAGACGCTCACGGGCAAGATCGAGCATGTCGCCAATGGCATCTTCGAGTTCCTGGCGTTCACGCTGCCTGAGAGCAAGCACTTGCGCTTCGTCGGCAGCAACCCACCGGTCATCAAGGTCACTGGTCGGATGGAAGTCGCCGGCATGATCAGCCAAGCGGGCCGTGACGGCGTGCGCGACAACCCGCCCCCGCCCATGCCCGTGAAGGGCCAGGAGCCGCAACCCCCAGCTGTCGGTGCTGGTGCCGGTGGTCGTGGTGGTGACAGTCCGGCCCGGTCCGGCCCCAAGGACATTCACGGTTCGGAGGGTGAGGCCGCGAAGGTACCGGCCGGGCATCCGCTTGCCGGGGCCGTTTCGACGACGGGCGGCAAGGGTTCGCGTGCTAACCCCGAGTCCGGCGCCACAAAAGATGTCAAGTTCTCCGCTTACGGCGGCAGCATTTGTCAGACAGGTGCTGCCGGTGGCGGTGGCGGTGGCATGTCCGTTCCCGGCGGCGGCGGCAGTTGCATCGACAACAAGGGTCGTGGCACCTATAAGCCGGAGGCCTACGACTTCGGCAAGCCGAGTTTCGGCGGCACGGGTCTGGATTTCACCAAACTGCAGAACCGCAGCGAGAGCAGCGGCGTCATCTTCCAGCTCGGTGGCTCGGGCGGCGGCGGCAGTGGTACGCACCCGCACGGTTCCTTCACCTCGCAGATCAAGTTCAACCCGGGCTTCGCCGGTGCGAGCGGCGGCGGTCCCCTTTGGCTCAAGATCGGTGGCGACCTGCTGGTCTCCGTACAAGGCCGGATCTCTTGCGCGGGCGGCAACGGCCAGTTCTACGACTACAACGCGAGCTCGTTCTTCAACCCGGCGCCGGGCGGTGGCGGTGGTGGTGGCGGTTTGCTGATGCAGGTCGGAGGCACTCCCGACTTCCGTGGCAAGGTGCTCGCGGTCGGTGGCAGGGCCGGGCGGATGCACTCGGAGCCAGCCTTCCTGTTGCGGCTAGATTGCGTGTCGGGCGCCGGTGGCGATGGCTTCATCCGTTACGAATCGCGTCCGAAGGTCAATAAGACGGCGCTCGGCACCTTCGATCCGGCGGTGACCGATGCCAACATCGGCGACCTGAGAGCAGTCGATGAGGACGATCTGACGGTGCTAGCGACGAACTGGTACGATACGAACCTGTTCTTCCCGCCGCTGTTCGTCAAGTACGTCATCAAGGCGCGGATCAACAACAAGGACGTCGTGTTCAGCGATGATCCGACCGTCGGCATCAAGGCCGACGAGTCACAACCGATCACGGTCTACCTGCAAGGGTCCCAGCTGGACCCGGATACCAAGGAGCCGGACCCTGACTCTATCTCCAAGTGGTTCATGGGCGCAGTCGATCCGTTGAACACCAAGGGTGGCAACGGCGTACGGTTCCTGGTGCGATTCAACCGCGCCATAGCGGCCAATATTGTCCTCGTCGAGTTCTTGCTTCACTATCGCGGCTAAGGTCAAGCAAACATGCTTCGCAAAGTCACTGGCATCCTTCTCACAGTCGTCGGGCTAGGCCTCACTGCGTGCACCCAGACCGGCACGGAGACCGGCACGGTCAGCATTCGTGGGACCTGTGGTGGAGCCGAGTTCTGCCTCGTGCAGTGCAACCTCGGTTGCTCACTGGCGGGTGGCTGCAGCGTGAATCAGATCGCAGTCAACCTGCCGCTGGTTTTCCAGTTCAACAAGCCGCTCGATGTTGACAGTGTCAACACGTCGACCCTGTCGCTGCGCACGAAGAACGGCGAAGAGCCGCTCGGCGACCTCGTCGTTCAGGGCGACATGGTCATGTTCTTCCCGGCGATCGTCGTTCGTGATGGGCAGACCTTCTTCGGCCTGGAAAAGAACGCGGTCTACTACCTCGAGATTCCAGGCGGCCCGGACGCTTTGGCGGCGCTCAAGTCGACGACGGGCGACACGCTGAGCTCGACTCTCAAGTGCGAGTTGACGGCGAGCCTCGGTGTGGTCGATCAAGACGGCAAGCCGCCGGCATCGCGGTTGCTGGTGCCGACCGCACTGGTCGACGTCGAGGCCGACACGCTGATCGTTCTCGAGTTTTCGGAGATCATCAACACGGCTGCGTTCCGCGATGGTGGCACCGGCGGCGGCATCATCTATGCCGTATCGCTGCCGGATGAGAACAATCAGTGTGCGGCGAAGGAGTTCCCGCTGCCGGGCGTCGTATCGTTCAACGTCGATCGCACGAGCAACCTGACGACGGTCATCTTCAAGCCGCAGCTGTTGCTACCGAGCAAGGCCTGCGTCAAGGTCCGCGTGACGAGCAACATCCGTGACTTGTCCGGCAAGGGTGCCGTGCAGGCAGAGTACGCGTTCCGGGTCAAGGAACGGCCGGTGAAGGTCCAGTTCGTGGCGGAGGATTTCAGCACCGATAACAAGCTCGACGACAACGTCAGCGGTGCCGATTGGAGCAACAACGGCCTACGACCGGGCAAGATCGGCGGCAGCGGAATCCTGGGCCATTTCTATGTGGAAGACGGCGTCCCCAAAGGTAAGGACGTGCAAGGCCGCGACATCTACGAATGGAACACTGACAAGATCGACATCGCCCAAGTTCGCACCCTCGACGGCTTTGGCTACACGATCACGAACGGCATCCTTGAGTTCCAGACGTTCACGATTCCGGCCAATCAGCACCTCCGCTTCATCGGCACCAAGGTGCCGCAGATCCGGGCCAGTGGCCGGATCCAGATCGACGGTGCGATCTCGATGCCGGTTGCCACCGCACCGAAGAGGAACTTCGACAGTCGTCGCGGCGCCTTCGGATGGAACGGACCGTGCGGTGGTGGGTACGGCGGACAGGGCGGCGACATCCCATCGTATTTTGGCGGAAAAATCGAGGGTCGCCAGGGCAGAGGGGTCTTGGTCCCGGCTGGGCACCCAAGAGTTGGCCAGGCCGCAGCGACCGGCGGACCGGGCTCGCCGGCAGCACCGGCGAGTGGCAAAGACATTGATGTGGTGTGGATCATTCAGAGCAACTTCAAGGTCTGGTGCCGTCAGATCTCGGCTGGCGGTAGCGGTGCCTGCTTCTGGGATTCCGGTAACAAGAGTTGTCTCGGCAAGCAGGGCAGCACGCGCAAGACCTCGAACACGCCGATCTGGCCATACGACTCCTTGGGTCGGGAGTTCGGCAAGCCGGGTCCGCAAGGGATCGCCTTCCCGATCCTGCCGATCGTAATCGGGCGACCGAGTGTCGACACTTTCTTGATCGCCGGCTCCGGTGGTGGCGGCGGGGGCACACAGCCGATCCACTCGAATAGCGCCATTGCCGTGTGGAGTGCAGGCGCGGCCGGCGGTTCGGGCTGCGGTTCGATCGGCTTCCAAGCCGGTAGCCATTTCACCACCGGCGCATCGTCATTGATCGAGTTGAAGGGTGGTGCAGCCGGTAACCCAATATCAGCAAGCGTGCCCGGCGTGCCTTCGCCGGGTGGCGGTGGCAGTGGTGGGTCCGTGCTCATTCAGTGCGGCGGCAGTGCGGGCGTCAACGGTACCGTGAATCTGACCGGAGGTTCCGGCGGGACCATGACCGACAACAGTTTGATCCACGTCGAGAGCAAGGGCGGCGCGGGTGGCTGTGGCTACTTCCGCGTCGAGTCCGACCCGGCACCACCTCACACGAGATTCAGCAAGATCCAACCGCCGGCTATGGCAGGCAACGTCGGGCTGCTCCGCTCGGCCGACTACTCCGACGTGACGGTCGGTGCGTCCACGTGGTACGGCACGAACACGTTGTTCCCGCCGACGTGGACCTACTACGTGCTCCGTTGCAAGATCAACGGCAAGCCGGTCATCTACAGCGAGAACACGGCGCTGTTCCCGGGAGCCAAGCTGGCGACCAAGGGTGAGCCGGTCGTGATGTGGGTCAAGAGTGCGGCCGTTGATCCGAAGACGAGCATCCAGACCGGTCCGGAGACCGATTGGGTTCTGGGTACGATCAAGGATCTGAACCTGCCCAAGCACTCGGGCAAGTCGAGCAATGGCATTCGTTTCTACATCCAGCTCGACAAGAGCGGTGTCAACTCCATCGAAATCGAGTCGCTTCGCTTCTACTACGTCGGCTGAGAATCTCACGCAGACACTGACCGAGAAGCGGGCGGGCCGTTGGCGCGCCCGCTTTCTGTTTGACGGCGAGCGATGGTGCGAGGACGCCTTGCTCGAGGTCGACGCCTCCGGGGTTGTCGTCGAGATCGGCTCTGGGTCGGGTTCCGCGGACGATCATGCCGAGGTCCTGATTCCCGGACTCGTCAACGCCCATTCGCACCTCGATCTGGAGGCGATTGAGGGTGCGCCGCGGGCGGAGTTCACGGCGTGGCTCAGAGCGGTCATTGCGCAGCGGCGGACGAGCGATGCGGGACAGCGCACGCTCATCGAGCGGAACCTGAGTGCGGCGATCGCGACCGGAACGCTCGCGTTTGGGGACATCGACGGCACGGGTGCGACGGCCGAAGCGATGCTGGTCGCGGGCGTAGCGGGCCGGGCCTACCGCGAGGTGCTCGGTCTTGCGGTCGATGAGACCCGAGCCGAAGCCTTGGTCGGCGAGGCGCGTGGTGGCCGTGCCGTCGAGGTCGATGGCCTGTCGCCGCACGCGCCCTACTCCGTGTCTCCTGCCCTGCTCCGTGCTGCCGTCCGCAGCAACGCCCGGCTCGCGATTCATCTGGCCGAGACCGAAGAGGAGGTCCGCTTCCTGCGAGACGGGACCGGACCCCTTGCGTCCTTGCTGGCGGATCTGGGAGTCTTGCCCGACGGCTGGGCGCCGCCACGTTGCTCGCCCGTTGCATGGGCGCGTGCCCAAGGTGCGCTCGGACCTCGAGTGCTGCTCGTCCATTTGCAGCATCCCTGCAGTGGCGACCTCGACCTCGTGGCCTCGTCCGGCAGTCCGGTCGTTGTCTGCCCCGGAACCGTTCGGTGGTTCGATCGTGGCGTTCCGCCGGTCGAGGAACTGTGCCGGCGCGGCGTCTGTGTCTGCCTCGGGACCGACTCTGTGGCCTCAAATGAAGGGGGCCTAGACATGATGGCCGAGATGGCCAGCCTACGCCGGTTGTGTCCCTCGCTGTTGCCGACTGCCGTCCTGACCATGGCAACCGCACGCGGCGGTGAGGCTCTTGGACTGCCCGTTGGACGGATCATGGTCGGCTGCCGTCTCGATGCGCTCGCCTTCGACGACGTCCCGGCAGGGACGACGGAGGGCGCTACCGATTGGCTCACGGCCGCTGCGCCGTCGCCGGACCGGCTGGTCACGGGTGGTAACCCATGCAGTCCAAACGTTCCCACCCTATGATTCTAGCCCGCGGCCGTCAGGAGTCAGGCGGGTGGGAGGCAAGCAGCAGAGTGTTCGAGCGTGCGTTGGCGCTGATCCAGGAGAATCAGCGCTTCTTGATCTCCGGTCACGTTGACCCAGATGGCGACTGCCTCGGCACGCAGGCCGCGCTGTACCACTTCCTCCTTCAATCCGGCAAGCAGGCCACGATCATCAATCCCGGCCTCCCGGAGCCGGTCTATGGCTTTCTGGCGGAGCACACCCCGTTCGGTGTGCTGGGCGAGGGAGATAAGCTGCCGGAGCATGACGTGCACGTGCTGACGGACTGTTCGACCCTCGACCGCACCGGTTGCGTCGGCCAAGCGGCGCAGCAGGTCACGGGGGTCCAGCGCCTGGTCATCGACCACCATGTTGGCGGCGACCAGGGCGATGGCGACGTGCTGCTGTGGGATCCCGAAGCTCCGTCCAGCGGTTCTTTGATCTACGACCTCTTCCGCAAGGGCGGCATGCCGATGTCGCCTGAGGCTGCGGAAGGCGTGTTCGTTTCGATCGTCGCTGACACTGGTTGGTTCCGCTACTCGAACACGACCGATGGCGCGCTCGCGATCGCAGCCGATCTCGTGGTGCACGGTGTCAAGCCGCACCTCATCTACAACGCGATGTACAGGAGCCGTCCAGTCGAGACCGTGGACTTGTTGGCGCAAGGCCTTGCTCGCACCCGCTTTGAAGCAGACGGTCGTGTGGCGGTCTGCGAACTTCCGGTCGACTATGTCACACGGGCAGAGCGCTGCGGGTTCCACTCCGATGTCGTCTTGGATCAGTTGCGCTCCGTCGAGGGCGTCGACGTGGTCATGATCCTCAAAGCGCGTACGGATGGACGAGTCAAGATCAGTCTGCGCGCTTCCGACCGCGTCGACGTCGATGGTGTTGCACGCGAACTCGGTGGTGGTGGGCATCGCAAGGCCGCCGGAGCCGAGATGGACGGCCCGCTCGAAGCGGCTGTCGGTGTTGCACTGGGCCTCGTTCTGGATCTCGTAAGATAATTTCGTGTGCGCGGTTGCGATCATCTCCGACCTGCATTCGAACGTCGCGGCGACCGAGGCGGTGTTTCGCAGGATCGACGAGCTCGGCGTTGAGCGTGTGCAGTGCCTTGGTGATGTCGTCGGCTATGGCCCCGACCCCGAGCCGTGCATCGACCTCGTCATGGAGCGATGCGAGTTCTGTCTCATGGGTAACCACGACTGGGGCATGACTGGTGAGCTCTTGGACTTCAATCCAATGGCGCGAGACAGCTTGCTGTGGCACCGCAAACGGCTCAAGCCCGGCTTGCTGTCGCCTGGCAAGAAGCGGCGTTGGTCGTTTCTGGTCGAGCTGCCGCACCGGATCGAGCGCGACGGTGTGCTCTACGTGCACGCTTCGCCGCGCGATCCGATCAAGGAGTATGTACTGAAGTCGGACGGCTTCCTCGACCCGGAGAAGATGGAAGATCTGTTCTCGCGCGTCGAGAGCGCGTGCTTCGTCGGCCACACGCACTGGCCGGGCATGCATACCGAAGACTTCCGCTTTCACCAAGCCACGGCCGATTGCACCGACTTCGAGCTGCCGGCTGGCAAGTGCATCGTCAACGTGGGCAGCGTCGGCCAGCCCCGTGACGGGGATCCCCGTGCCTGCTTCGCCATCCTCGACGGGACGAGTCTCCACTACGAGCGCGTGGCATATCCGCTCGCCGAGACCCAGCGTCGCATTGTCTCGAGCGGATTGTCGCCCTACCTCGCCGAACGCCTCGAGCGCGGTAGGTAGCCGTGGCCGTGCCGCACGCCGTATGCGTCGTGCTAACGACCGTGGATAGCGAAGCGGCTGCCGAGCGACTGGCGCGGAACTGGGTCGAGAGTCGCCGTGCGGCGTGCGTTTCGATCGTGCCAGCTGTGCAGTCTGTGTATCGCTGGAAGGGCGAGGTGCAGAGCGAGCGGGAGTGGCTCTTGATCGTCAAGACGGCGGTTGCGGACGGGGTCGCGTGTGCGGAGTTGTTGGAGGGGTTTGCGGCGGACCATCCCTACGACGAGCCGGAGTTGGTGGTGGTCGAGGTCGCGGCGGGGGCAGAAGGGTATCTGGGATGGGTGCGGGGGCAGGTGGAGTGACGGGCAGAGCAAGCCGAGTGCCCGGATGGCGTGAGGCTTGCTCTGTGTTTGCTCTTCAGCCGGCGCCAGCCCACTGTCGATAACTTCAACATGGCCACCATCTCCCCATTGCGTCGGGCCCTCGTGCTCGTCGCGTTTTCTGTCTGCTCGGGTTTGCCCGCACAGAGCGAGGCGCCCGAGGACGATGTCATCCGTCTCAAGAACGAAAATGTGCTCCAGGGGGTCATCCTGGGCGAGACCGAAAGGACGGTGACCATTCGGGTTGGGCCGGGGCAGGAGATCGAGGTCCTCAAGGAGAACATCGCTTCCCTGGTCCACGTTACGGATGCGGCCGACGCAGCTGAGGAGGATGGCGCTGGCCGGACGCAGTGGGCGACGCGTGACTCGTGGTTCCGCATCAAGGATGCCGACGGTCGGATCGTCGGCAAGTTGCACCTCGTGGCAAGGCCGGAGACGGATGGCACCCTGCTCGTCGAGCAACAGTGGACCTTCGTCGCAGGTCCCAACACGGTGCGTATCCAGCGCATCGAGTCGGCGGACGGGCGCATGCAGCCGCTGAGCTTCCTCTACCGCGAGACCGTGTTCCGTGGCGGTAGCGGAACGGTGCTGAGCAGCGGCGACAAACCGACGGCGGTCGTTCCGACCGGCGGCAAGGCCGATGCGGCCAAGGCCACTGTGCCCGAGCATCCGCTCGCGAAGAGTGGTCAGCGCGCCGTCCGCGAGCGCCTCGTGCGCGGCTTCGTGCGGGACGGTAAGTTGCACATCGAGGAAACCGGATCGGGCGGGCGCCAGAAGCGCAGCATTCCGTTCCTGAATGGCAACGGGTTCCCATTGTTGGTCGAAGAGAGCCTGCGTCGCGGTGGGTCTCGCGGTGCCAAGAGCTTCCATGCTTCGGTCTACGATCCGATGGAAGGCCTGTTCGAGTTGCGTCGCTTCATCCTCGCGGACAACGTGCCTTCGCCCGAGACCTTGTTCACTGACGGGAAGGCCAAGCCGGGTCGATCGCGGCACGTCGTGTGGGAGAGCAATGGCCGGCACCAGCGCGAGTGGATCGCGGCAGACGGCAAGATCCAGCTGATCGAGGTCAACGGTGTGCACGTGGTCGCAGAGCCGATTTCGAGCGACACCGGGCGGCGCCTGGTCAAGTTCGACTTGCTGAAGGGCTCCGCCGCTTGGTGTCGCTTCGCGGGGCTCAACCTCTGGCTGCCCCGTGCCACATGGCGTTTCGGGAGGCAACGCCCGAAGTCGGGGGTGCTCGACCTGGTGTCGGGCATCACCGACACCCATGTAAGGGTGTGGCACGTGCGGCCGGCCGCTGCAACCGCCGTGCTGCAGGGAGTGGCCGAGAGCTGCCTCAATCGCTGGAAGCTCGATCACCCCTGGTTCAAGGAGAGCTCTCAGGATCTGGTCGAAGTCGGCGCGCGCGTGTGCGTGCGAATCGACGGCGGTGGCAGGACGGACAACGGTCCCGTGCGCTTCGGGCGTGTCTACGTCCTGACGGCTCCCGAAGGCCACCTCATCGTGACGGGCCACGCGGCCGCGCCGCAGTGGGCGGCTCTGTCCCTCGAACTCGAGGCGGTCGTATCCGGGCTGCGTGACCGGTTGCCGGAGACCTCGGCTGCGTCGTCGCCGCGCCGGTAGTAGGTTGGGGCTGTGCCCCGGCCGCGTTGCTCGTTCCTGATCCCGTTTCGCGACGCCGATCTCTGCCTTGCCGCCGTTGGCGCCCGCGAAGGCATCCACGCTGCCATGCCCCGTCTAGAACCGGGCCCGGTAGTGCATCGCCACCCCCACGTCTTCTTCTTCGATCCGCTCCTTCCCCGCAATGTCAGCGATCGTGCGTCCGAGCCGCAACATCCGAATGATGGCGCGCGCCGACAAGCGGCCGTCGCTGCAGTACTTCAAGATCAGCGCCCGCGCCGAGCGCTGCAGATGGGCGGGGGAGCGGAGCGCGCCCGCCGAGAGTGCGCGGTTCAGCACCCCGCCGTTGCGCTCCATTTGCTGCGCATGCAGTCCCTGTACGAGTTCGCGCAACTGAGGCGAGCGCGCGCTGTCTTCTTGCTGGTCCATCAGGTCGGCGGCCGGAACCGGCAACAGGTGTACGTGCAAGTCGATCCGATCCAGCAGTGGGCCGGAGATCCGTCCGCGGTATCGGTCCACTTGCCGCGGCGTGTCCGTGCACGCGAGACTCGGGTGTCCGAGGTTGCCGCAGGGGCATGGATTCATCGCAGCGGCCAGCTGAAAGCTCGCCGGTAGCAGGATCGACTCCCCGGCCCGCCGCACGTGCACGACACCGCCCTCGAGCGGTTGCCGCAGTGCCTCGAGCGCGGGACGACCGAACTCCGGCAGTTCGTCGAGGAACAGCACGCCGCCGTGCGCCAGCGTGACCTCACCCGGACGGACCGGACGTCCGCCACCGATCATCCCCGCGTAGCTGGTCGTGTGGTGCGGCGCGCGGAAAGGGCGCAGGCCGTGCCCGAGGATGTCAGCTGTCGCGGTCGGTTCGCCGAGCTCGAAGGCGGTGCGGATGCGCAGCACCTCGATGCGCGCCGCACTGTCGAGGGCTGGCAGCAAGCCCGGAAGGCACCGGGCGAGCAGCGTCTTGCCACACCCTGGCGGACCGGACAAGAGGATGTTGTGACCACCTGCAGCCGCGTAGAGCAGGGCGCGCTGCGCGCTCTCCTGGCCACGCACCCGTGCAATGTCGGGTTCCCTCCGCTCTGGCGCTGAGCGCATGGTGGGTGTGGCAACGGGGCGGGCCGTCGAGGTCGCCGAGCATTGTTCGATGGCCTCGGCAAGGTCGCGCGCCGCAAACACGGGTATGTCGGGAGCCGCCATGGCCGCAAGTGGCGCGCACTCGTGAGGGCAGACCAGGCGATCTACGCCGAGTCTTGCCGCCAGCTCGGCAATGGGCAGAATCCCGGTGACCGGCCGCACGGAACCATCGAGCCCCAACTCGCCGACGACGAGGCTGTGCGACAGCTCACGGGCGGAGACGAAACCGGCAATGCTCGCCAATGCGAGCGCGATGGCCAGGTCGAAGCCTGAACCCACCTTGCGCGTGTGCGCCGGCGCCAAGTTGACGACGGTCTGGCCCCGGACAGTACCAATCCCGACGCTGCGCGAGGCTGTCTGCACCCGGTGAAACGCCTCCCGCACCGCAGCATCCGGCAACCCGAGCACGCGCGGCGGCGCATGTGTGTTGCCGTGCACCGAGGCTTCGACGACAACCGGACGCGCCTCGACTCCGACCAGGTCAGCAGCGAGTACGCGCACGTGCCGGTGTGTCGGCGCCCGCTCCATCAAGTTCGCCAACGGATCCACATGCACTCCCGCTCAGAGACTCCAGGGCTACAGAATCGACACCTAGAGATCGGGTTCGCTCGGTTCTGGTGCGCTCAAAAGCGTGCTTTAGGGACTTGTTCCTGGACGCCCTACGGTCGTGGCAACGACCACGTGCTATGGTTCGCCCGGCCACTCCGAGATCCCCGTGGAAGAACTCGAGACTCTGGAATCGATGCTGCTGCCGCAAGACCTCGTGGCTTCGCGGGCGATTCACTGCCTGGCCTGCCAAAAGGAGGTCGGCAAGGTCGCCTTCCTCGGCGACGACTCCAACAGCGACGAGCGCTACCGCCTCGTCTCCCTATCGGTCAACAGCGAGATCGTCCAAGGCGTCGTCGGCAGCCGCGCTTACGTTCGATTTGCCTGCGACTGCGGCAAGGCGTCCCTCTACCACCTCATGCTCTGAGGGGCACCTCATGCTGTGAGGGGCGGAGCGAGCCGCAACCGTGGACGCAGATGTAGCCGGCGTAACCCGAGTGCCTCAGGGGCACGAGGGTTGGCCTGTCTGGCGCATCTCGACAACGGCCAGTCCCGGATCGATGGCGCGTAGCGCTCGCGAGGTGGTGGCCATTTCGCCCGTCAGTTCGCCCAGGCAGAGGACAAGTTCGTGGCCGCCGCGTTGCAGGAACAGCTCGAGTGCGGCGCTCTGGGTCTGTGCGTGATCGGCGAGGAGGCCAGCGCCGCGGCACAGCGATTCGACCTCCCGTCGGCGGGACCCATCGGAGCCCAGCACCAGGACCGTCGGTGCCTCGGTGGTCAGTGTCGGAATCTCCATCGACTCTCTAGTTCGGTTGGGCGCGGTGGTCTCAACCTGCCTGCTTCAACGCGCCAATGAGATGGAGGGCCCCGATCACCGGCGAACACTGATGCGGACTACTATTCCTTGTGTCTTGCTCTCGATGGCAGCTGGGCTGCAAGGGGAGCAACGGCAAGGCGCCCATCGCCGACTGTCCGACGCAGTCGCTCTTGTGGGGTGGCCTGATGCTGCCATTCCCCATGGACGCGATCGGCGTCCCCGGCTGCCACCTGAACACGGATATCCTGCTGGTCGCACTGGCCGCCTCCAACGCGCTCGGCGAAGCGCGTAGGAGCGGCGCGATCCCGCGTGACGCCGGCTTCCTCGGGTTCGGGTTCCGCTTCCAGGCGCTCGTCCTCGACATGCAGGCGAATGCGCTCGGCCTGGCCATGTCGAACGGCTCCAAGACCCGCGTTTGCGGTCCTGACCCCGTGGTTCGCGTCGTGGCGACCGGGATCACCCAGGCCACGGGGCAGGTGGAGGTGGGGGTGAGCCCTGTGACGCGTTTCTCGTTGAAGTAGACCGGCGCTCGGGCTCAGACTCTCGGCGGCAGGCTTGGACAGCATCGGGAACTCCGGGGCGACTTGTTCGTCCTCATGGGACCGCGCCCCAATCTGACGACGACAAAACCGCCCAACAAAGGCTGCGCATGCTCGGCAAGACCGTCCTGGCGTTCTTTCTCCCGCTCCTCCTTGCGACTTCCGTGTCGCAGTCCGACAAGCGTGGGGCCTTTCTCAGCCTCATCGCCCGCGACTACAGCGCTGCCGTCGAAAAGCTCGGAACCGAGCTCGCCGCAGTCGAGAAAGAGCCAGCGTCAGCGATCGAGAACGGCGCCGACAGACTGCTGTTCCTCCTCGCTGGAGCACGGCTTCATGCGGGCAACGCGGCCGCCGCCGCCGCCGACTTTGCTCGGCTCGAGAAGGACTATCCGCGCTCGCCGTACCTGACTCTGGCGCGCTTTGGCCGGGCGCGTTGCCTGTCACGATCGCGCAGCTTCCAGGACGCAGCCGCGATCTTCCGCAGCGAGGTGCAACGGCTGTTGTCCGCGGATCGGCGGGTGCGACTGGCCG
>NYZE01000138.1 GCA_002685965.1 Planctomycetota bacterium
AGGGCGTCGAACACGATTCCCTGGCCGTAGAACTGCAGTCCCGCCAGCCCCGCTGAGTTCGGGATCGGCAACGACACGTCGAAGCGGGGTGTTGGTGCATGAATCGTACACCGAGGGCGCCTCCGTCGACATGATGTCGCCAGGGGAGCCGAACGATGTCGAGCAAGCGATCGCGCGTCCATCCGAAGTACAAGACGAAGTACCGGGTCACGAACTGGCCTGAGTACGACCGATCTCTCGTTCGGCGAGGCGATGTCACCCTGTGGCTGTCGCCGACCGCGGCTGCGTCCTGGAACGCGAAGCCCTCCGGCCGTCGAGGTGGTCAACCGAAGTACTCCGACCTCGCGATCGAGACGGCGCTGACACTGCGGCTCGTCTTTCATCTCCCGCTTCGGCAGACTGAGGGATTCCTCGGCTCGATCTTCGAGATCATGGGCATCGATCTCGAATCACCTGATCACACCACTCTGTCTCGCCGCGGACGGCAACTCGACGTTCCGCTTCGCTCTCTCACCCTCGCCGAACCCATCCATCTGATTGTCGACAGCAGCGGTCTCGCCATCTTCGGCGAAGGCGAGTGGGCCGCCGTCAAACACGGCGGCAGGGGCATCCAGGGCTGGAGGAAGCTCCATCTCGGTGTCGACGACGCAGGCGTCATCGTTGCTCAGCTGCTGACCGATTCGAACCTGGATGACGCGACGGCCGGCGTCGATCTCATCGGACAGGTCAAAGGCAGCATCGCAACCGTCATCGCCGACGCGGCGTACGACACGCGGCCCTTCTACAACGCGGGAAGTGACCGAGGCGCACGTGTGGTCGTGCCCCCTACCAAGAGAGCGACTGTCACTCGGCAGCGATGTCCGGCCCGCGACAAGACTGTTCGTCGCACAAACAAGATCGGCCGACGGCGGTGGAAGAAGGAGTCCCGCTACCACCGGCAGGCACGGGTCGAGAACGCCTTCTTCAGGTACAAGTCGATCGTCGGCGACCGACTCCGATCACGTGGTCAGAGAGCTCAAGCGGTCGAGGCACGACTCGCTTGCACCGCCCTCAACCGGATGACCGAAATCGGAGCGCCGACCTCCATCGCAATCGGAAGCTGAATCCCACGGAGTCGGGGACTTCTCAGCCGTCTTCACGATCCGTGCACCAACGCCACGACTAACGGAGTTTCATGAAGTCATCGCATCATCAATCCTCCCCGACCAGCCTGCCTGGTCGCACCATGCACCAACGCCCCCTACGGAGCTCAGCGCCGCCGCAGGTCGAGCAAGGATGCGTGCAAGGCGGCGAACTCGGTCGGCAGATCTTCCGCCGCGACCGAGGAGTCGGCGTAACGCTTGGTGAGCCCACGCCAGAACGGCTTGATCAGGCGCTTGTCCTCCATCGTCGATGGCGGCAGCTTGCTGCCCTCGCGGGTGTCGCCTTCGCCGGGGACTCCCGCCACGACTTTCGGCTTGCCGCTCTGCTTCAGCGCCTCCTGCATCAGGCGCAGGGCGACGTCCGACTTGCCACCTTGCCACGCGACGTAGGCGCGCACGTAGTAGCCCTCGACCGCGCGGAAGTTGGACTGGTTGGCAAGCCTGTAGAACCTCACGGCCCGTTTCTCGTCGCCCGTGACGAGTGCGACGCCGGCGAGTCGTAGCAGTGAACCGCTCTCCTCCTGGTTGATTCTGAATGCGCGTTGCAGCGCCTTCTCTGCGGCAACCAGGTCGAAGCACCTCCCGGCGCCGGGAGATGAACAGACGAGACCGATCTGCAGGTGGCCGCGTTGGCTCATCGGGTTGGCGATGACGAGCTTCTTCAACGGGGCCAACGCGTCATCGAAGCGGCCGAGCTCGATCAAGCAGTTGGCGATGTTGTAGAGGGAGCCCTCGTGGCGCGGATCGAGCTCGAGTGCTCGCCGGTACTCCGGAAGCGCCTTCGCAAACTCACCGTTGCGCTGCAGCTCATCACCGGCCCTGAACGCGGCCCAGAAGTCGATCACGCGCTGCCTCTGCTCGTTGCTGAGCGAGGATCCGCTACCAGTGTTCTGTTGCTGCGCCGCGCCTGACCGACGCAGCCAGAGCGCACCCGAGACTGCGGCAGCGATGGCCGCGACGCCGAGGATCGTGTGCGTGGCTCTCACTTGGGCTCGTCGACCGTCATTATCTGATCGGCCTTCACTCGAGTCAGCGTCTGGCGCTTGCCCGAGAGCCAGGAGATCTCGACGCGCTCGACCTCGGTGCGCTGCGCGAGACCGAAGTGCAGCGTGAGATCCGGCTGAGACAGGTAGGACGGCATGGCGCCGACGACGAGCGCCTGGACGCTTTCGCCGCAGATCACCGTGACCTTCGAGCCGAGGCCGAACGTGTTCGTCTTGTCGCCGCGCAGTCGCACGCCCAGCCAGTGATTGCCGTTCGCGGCCTGGTTCTGCAGCAGGGCGAGCCGTTCGCCGTTGTGCACGACCGCGAAGTCCACGTCGCCGTCGCCGTCGTAGTCGGCACATGCCGCACCGCGGCCGACCCACTGCTTGCTGAAGTAGTCGCCGCAGACCCTGCCGACGTCGAAGAACCCGTGCTGCGGTCCCTTGTTCCAGAACAGCAGCGGCCGCATCGGGATCAGGAAGCGCTCGTCGTCCTCCTTCTGGAAGGTGCTGCCGTTCGCGACGAACAGGTCGGGCCGCGCGTCGTTGTCCAAGTCGAGGAAGAACGTGCCCCAACCGATGAAGTCGAGCGCGATCTGCCCGACGCCCATCTGGTCGGCGTCGTCCTGGAAGTTGACGAACGTCTTCTTGCCGCCCTTGTTGAGCTCCTTCTGCTCGCTGCGGAGATTCACGTAGAGGGCGTTCTCCTGCGCGATCCAGTGCGTCACGAACATGTCGAGGTCGTGATCCGAGTCCCAATCCGTGATCGCCAGCCCCATCGCCCCGCGGTAGTCCGCGACCCACGCCGCATGACTCGAATCCTTGAACGTCCCGTCGCGCATGTTCCGGTAAAGGACGTTGTCGGAGATGTCGTTGGCGATGTAGAGGTCGAGCCAGCCATCCTCGTCGAAGTCACAGAACGCAGCACCCAGGCTTCGTCCCTTGGTGTTCGCGACTCCCGCGCGCTCCGTGACATCCGTGAAGCGCCCGCTGCCATCGTTCTCGAACAGGACGTTCTTGTGCGGCTTGTAGGTCGACGGGTTGAGGCTGGCCGGGATCACGCTCGCGTAGAGGGAGGTGCTCTTCTTCTGGATCTCGGGATCGAAGGTGTAGTTGACGTAGCCACAGACGTAGAGGTCGAGGTCGCCGTCGCGGTCGAAGTCACCCCACGACGCGCCGGCCCAGTACCCCTTCGCGCCCAGGCCGGCCTTCTTCGTGACGTCCACGAACGTCCCGTCGCCGCTGTTCTCGAACAACCGCAACGAGCCGTAGCTCGTGACGAGCAGATCCAGGTCGCGGTCGGAGTCGACGTCGCCCCACGTGGCGGCCATGCCCATGTCTCGCACTCCGACTCCCGCCTCGGCCGTGACGTCGACGAAGGTCCCGTCGCCGCTGTTGCGAAACAATCGGTTCGAGGCCGGCGACGAAGGCCATGACTTCCGCTCGGGCAGCGGGCCGGCCTGATTCACGACGTAGAGATCCGGATCCCCGTCACCGTCGTAGTCACCCCACGCGAGCCCCGACCCCATGTCCTCGGGCAGCTGGATCGAACGCGTACCGTGCGAGTGTCGGAAGTCGATCCCGGCCTCTTGCGCGACATCGACGAACGGGATCTTGGCGAAGCCATCGGGGACCTTGCGCTGGAGCTCGTTCGTGATCCCTTCGACCGTGTCGCCTGGTGTGTACGGAGCCTTCTGCCCAGAGCCGACGAGCGCGACCACGGCCACCGCGATGAGGATGACCACCACCCCGGGCACCAAGGTCTTCAGCAAGAGCCGCCGGCGATTGTGTCCTGGGCGAGCCGCCATGGTCAGTTCCCCACCACCGCGATGGTCGCCTCATCCTCAGAGATGTCGGTGATCGGTGACGTGATGGCGGCGTCCTTGCCGTCCTTCCCGTAGAGGTAGTTGAGGAGGAACTGATCGATCTTCCGGTAACGCAGCCTGGCAGAGACGTGGAGCGCACCGATCGCACCTGGCGGCACCTCGAACGCGAAGTCCGACTTCTCGAGCTTCTCCTTCTTCTTGGACGACACGGTCGACGGGCAGTCGAACTCGAACTCGGCTGCGTCGACGAAGCCCGGGAACAGCGAGCGACGGTAGCGAACGCCGACCATCTCCCACAGGTTGTGCCTGTCGATCAGGTTGCCGTTGACGTCGACTGCTTCCGCCTTGAACAAGAACGAGCCGGGCTCGATGAACTTGCGTTTGTTGACCGTGCCCGAGTGGTAGACGACCACACCCTTGTCGTTCTTGACGACGACTTCGATCCACGCCTGGATGATGTCGAGCGGGCCAGTCGGGAAGTCATGACCGACCTTGTTCGACGTGATGTTCACGCGCAGGGGGACCGACTGGCCGGGCTTCACCTTGTCGGGCACCACGATCTCGATCGGGACCGAGGGGCCCTTCTTCCACTTGTGGGCGATCTCGGGGATCGGGTACTCGCCGCGCAACCACTTCTCGGTGAGCTCGGTCTGCTTGTCCGCCCCTTTCAGCTTCATCAGCTTCGGGATCAGCTGGTTGGCCCCCAGAAAGCGATGGCTGCGGTGCTTGCCATCGTGCGGAGTGCGGTTGTAGTCGAGTTCGTCCCCGGACGCGGGGTCCTTCGACGACGCCATGAGCGGCATGTGGCATTCACGACACTCGATCGTCTTCTTCGCATCACCGGGATGATTCCAGCGGCTCTTGCGCCAGTTGTCGTACTGGTTCTGCAGCTGGACCCAACCGACCTTGTTGACCTCCTCGTCAATGAACTGCTTGTGACACGCCGCACAGTACTCCGGCGTCTTGAACAGTCGTTTGCCGAGCGACTGCGTGTGCTGCTGCGGGTAGGCACGGATCAGGAAGTCGCTCAAGAACTTCGCCGTCTTGCCCTCGTCGAGCTCGAACGCGTAGCGCTGAAGGTTGCTGACCGAGTAGTTGGCGTTGCCCTGGACGTCGGTCTCGCGGACGCCGTGGCAGACGAGGCACGAGATGCCCTCGTCGTAGCCCGCCAGACTCGTGAGATCGTCGGTGAAGAGGCTCTTGGCGCCGGCGAACAGGGAGATCGGGTCGTGGCAGCCGCCGCAGTAGCGGGTCGACTCGGGTCCGTTCTGCTTGCCCATGACCGCCTGCACGGTCCGGAAGGCCGGATCCATCGCGGCCCAGCGGTGCGCGCTGACGGACCACTCCTCGGTGATCTCCTCGTGACACCCTGACGTGCCGCAGGCGAAGGAACCTGACAGCGTCCTGGAGTCGACGGCTCCACCGCTCTCCGTCCGTGCCAGGCTCGGTGCGAACGGGCGGTCCTTGCCGAAATTGAACGAGTAGTCGGCCGGGAACTCGTTGTTCATGGTCGGCGGCGCGTAGCCGAGCACACAGAGCGCTGTGACCAGGCAGCAGACTACGGTCGTGGCGAGGGACCGCCGCCCGTAGTTGCTGGCGGCGACCCGAACGGCCGTCTGCTCTTCCCGCCGTCGCTCACGCAGAACCAGCAGGACGACGTGCGGCACGAAGAAGGCGATGATCGCGAGCGTGGAGACGATGTGGACCGTGTCCCACGCGTACGAGATCCGCGTTGCGAACACGGCCTGCCACGTCAGGACGACGCCTGATACTGCGCACACGAGCAGCGCAGCGAGCGCGGCGTAGCCGCTCGCCTTGTAGTGGTTCATCGCATACGCGCGGTAGTCCAACCAATGTCGGATCGTGTACCACGTCAGCGGGATCAGGAACGGGATCCCGATCGCGGTGTGCAGGAGCACGGAAAACTGCGTCGTCACAGAGAACGGCAGCAGCCAGATCACGAGACCGGTCAGCGTCTCGAAGAGCAGCAGTCCGGTGGTCAGGTACGCAAGGTGATAACTCCAGCGGATGCTCCGGGCATCGCTGCGTTCAGGCACTCGGGTCGACATCGTCACCTCTCGGCAGGCCGCTGTTCATCTTCTCAACCTGGTGTAATCAACCTGGTGTAACGGATTCCTCCGTCCTTAAAGGCATCGGCTGTCGCGCGATTGTCAGTGAACAGCGAAAGAGGTGTCGTCAATCCCCCTTATTGCGTGAGCTATCAATCCAAGGGCATGACGCGCTCGCATCTACAACTGCGGCTCTTTCCCGCCGCCCTATTCCTCGCGTCATGCTCCGTGACGCCAGTCGGCGACCGCGGCCCGTACGCGAACGAAGCACCTCGTTGGTCGCTCGATCAACCAGTGCGGGATCAAGGAAAGGATCAAACGCGGGTCCAGGATCGCACGCCGGACGAAGATGAAGACGAGGACGAGGACGAGGACGAGGACGAGGGTCGATCGTTCCTCTACTGGGAGTTCGTCCTGTCCGGTCTCTACTCGTCGAACGGAGTCGTCGGCCTCCCGCCAGGAGACACCAGCAGGGACTACTTCGACCTGTCGCCGAGGCCGCCAGCCAACTACGTCGGCGTCGACTACATCCGCACCTTCACGCCGTCGTCCTGGATCAACCAAGAGCTGCTTCCCGACTGGCTGCCGCTGACGGCGATCGACCTTCACCCGCGGATCGTGCTCAACCAGATGGAGAGCGACACTCTCGGTGACGATCTGGGCAAGCTCGCGTTCGCTCCACAGGACCTGTGGGCCCGGTTCAATCCCGGCAAGATCGATCGGCTGGCGTTGCGAGTCGGTCAGTTCGTGATTCCGTACGGGGTCAACCCCGTGCTGGCGCCGCGGCAGCGCTTCCTGCTGCCGATTGAAGCGACGGACCTGGGGCTCAAGTGGGACTGGGGCGTCGGCCTCAAGGGACCCGCCGGCGAGTACGACTGGGAGATCGCGACGACGATCGGCTCCGGCGAGGCGCTGCACGCGCCAAACCTGTTCAGCGGCACCGACCGCAGCAGCTTCCTGGTCACCGGCAGGTTCGGTGCGCCGACCTACTGGGACCTCCAGTACGGAGTCTCGTTCCTCGTCGGCGACCTACCGGTCATCCGCGGAGCTTCGGTCATGAGCCCCGCGTCCATCTCCAGGTGGCGCATTGGCGCTGACGTCTTCTACAAGCACGGCACGTATCTGATGACCAGTGCCCAGGTGACGTACGGCCAGGACGGCTACGCGGGCGACGAGAAGTTTGTGGGCATCACGATGGGCAAGACCGCCAACGTGCTCGGTTTGCGTGCGGCGTGTGATTGGGTCGTGCCTTCGCTCCTGGACCTGAACCTCGCCGCGCAGTTCGAGTCGGTCATCCGTGACCTGGCGACGTCGGGCTCGGACGACACCGCCGTGATCTTCGAGGCGAAGTACTCGTTGAGCACCTCGACCAGCTTGATGCTCGACTACCGGATGGAACTCAACCGCTCGATGGGAAAAGAGGACAATGCGATCTTCCTCACGTTCGTCTACTACGCAAGGTGACTGCTTCAACGCGCTGACCTTCGTCGTCTTCGCTGTGCTGGCCGCGACGAGCGGCCCGGCGCCCGCGCAAGACACGTCGATGCCGCGGTTCACGAACGTCGCCCGCAAGTCGGGCATCGTGTTTCGGCACAACTTCGGAGGCAAGCGGCTCGAGAACATCCTGATGACGACGGGTGCCGGCTGCGCCTTCTTCGACTACGACAACGACGGGTGGCTGGACGCGTATCTCGTCAACGGCACGAACTTCGACGCCAAGGGTCACCCGCTCGCGGACCAACCGACGCACTCCGCGCTGTTCCACAACAAGGGCGACGGCACGTTCGAGGACGTGACCAAGACCGCCGGCCTCCTGCATGTGAGCTACGGGCAGGGCTGCGCGTGCGCGGACTTCGATGGCGACGGGTTCACCGACCTATACCTGACCAACTACGGGAAGAACCGGCTGTATCGCAACAAGGGCGACGGGACCTTCGAGGACGTGACCGCCAAATCCGGAACCGGCGACCCACGCTGGAGCGCGGGCGCGGTGTTCTTCGACTACGACGGCGATCGGGACCTCGACCTCTACGTCGCCAACTACGTCGACTTCCGGCCGGACATGCGCGGCGTCCACTCCTCCGCGCTGTCGAAGCGGAAAGGCTACAAGTCCTTCCCGGGGCCGCGCGACTATGACCCGGCCTCCGACGTGCTCTACCGCAACAACGGCGACGGCACATTCTCCGACGTCAGCAAGGAGGCCGGCATCGTCGAGGGCGGCAAGGGACTGAACGCGATCGCCAGTGACTTCGACGGCGACGGCGACCAGGACCTCTTCGTCGCCAACGACACGACGCCGAACTTCCTCTACCGCAACGAGGGCGGCCGCTTCGAGGAGATCGCGCTCGAGGCCGGCGTCGCCTACGACCCCGACGGCGTCGAGACCGCGGCAATGGGACTCGACATCGCCGACATCAACGGCGACGGCAAGCCGGACCTGTACGTCACGAACATGATCTTCGAGTTCAACAACATGTACATGAACCAGGGGAATCTGGCGTTCAAGGACACGACACGCGCCATCGGCCTCGATCAGGACAACTATCGGCACGTCGGCTGGGCGACGCGCTTCGTCGACTTCAACCACGATGGCAAGCTCGACTGTTTCGTCGCGAACGGTCACGTCGTCGACTACGTGGAGGGCTTTTCCCAGAGCATCACCTACAAGCAGCAGAACATGCTCTTCGTCGGCGAGGCCAATGGACGCTTCCGCAACGTCGCCAACGAGTGCGGCAAGTCCCTCAAGAGGAAGCGAGTCAGTCGCGGCGCGGCGTTCGGGGACTACGACAACGACGGAGACATCGACATCCTCCTCGCCAACGCGGGCGGTCGCGCGGAGCTGCTGCGCAATGACCTGCCGCCGAACAAACGCTGGCTCAAGGTCCGCCTGAAAGGGAACAGCCCGAACACCAAAGCCATCGGTGCCAAGGTCACCGCGAAGCTCGGCAAGCGCACAGTTCACAACGAGGTGCGCTGCTCGCCTGCCTACCTCGGTAGCAGCGATCCAACGCTTCACTACGGACTGAGATCGCCGGGGCTGACACGGGTCGTCATCGAGGTGACCTGGCCATCCGGGACGAAGACCAGCCACGAGGCCGGCGTCGGCAAGCTGACCGTCATCGACGAGCCCGGCGCAGCGAACGGCAAGCGATGACCGCGCGCCGCAGCAGTGTCGTCCTGCTCTTCGTGGCGGCTCTGCTCGCCGGCTGCGGCGACGAGCCTGCGCAGCCGAAGGGCCCGCTCGCCGGCATTGCGCCGGAGCGCCTCGATCCGATCGTGAAGCAGTTCAACAAGGGCGTCGGGCTCATGGACCGCTACCGCCCGATCGACGCGGTGAAGGCATTCGAGGAGGTCGTACGCCTCGCGCCTAATTGGGTCACGGGCCGCCTCAACCTCGGGATCGCGCTGCTCAACTCGCAGAGCGAGGAGTACTACAAGCGGGCCGAGGTCGTGTTGAAGGAAGTGATCGCCATCGCCTCCGACAACCCCTATGCGCACTACGCGCTCGGGATGTTGTTGCGGCACCTGATGCGGCACGACGAAGCGAAGAAGCTCTTCGAGCGCGTCCTCGAGATCGATCCCCAGGATCCGGACGCGCACTATCAGCTTGCCATCCTGATCACCGAGAAGGACCCGGTCGCGGCGCGCGGGCATCTCGAGAAGACGCTCGAGAAGATCCCCCACCACGTCTCTGCCTGCTACCGCCTGCAAACGCTGTTGCGCCAGGCCGGAGAACGCAAGCGGGCGGTCCAGCTGCTCAAACGCTTCCAGGCCCTCAAGACCGCCAAGGCCGGCGCCTTCTCCGGCATGAAGTACGGCGAGATGGGCCATTACGCGGCGGTCGTTCGGACCATCGACCTGCCAGACAGCGGTGCGTCGCCGAAGACACCGAGCTTCACCGACGTGGCGGCCGCGTCGGGCCTGACGCTCGCTGCTCGAGGCTCGGCCGGGTGGCCCGGAAGCAGCGGAGCGAACCCGCCAGCCTTCGGACCGGGGATCGGCGTCGCCGACGTCGATGGCGACGGTGACCTGGACGCCTACATCACGCAACTCGGCGACGGCGGCGTACTGTACCTGAACGACGGGAAGCGCTTCACCCCGGCTGCTGGTCCGGGCATCGACGGACGTGACGCCATCGGCGCCTGGTTCGGTGACTACGACCGTGACGGCGACCCGGACCTCTACCTGACCTGCGCTGGCGCGAACCGGCTCTACAAGAACGACGGCAAGGCCAAGTTCACCGACGTGACGGAACCAGCCGGCGTCGGTGGCGGCGCGTATCTGAGCATCGGGGCGTCGTGGTCGGACGCCGACCACGACGGCGACCTCGATCTCTACGTCGCCAACTTCTCGGCCTGGCCGGCCGACCCGTCGCAGCCCGGCGCACCCAACGTCCTGCTACGCAACGACCGCAACGGGAAGTTCACAGAGGTCGCCAAGCAATCGGGTGTCGACGGTGGATCGGCACCAACGACCGGCGTCGTGTTCTTCGATGTCGATGACGACCTCGACCTCGACCTGTACGTCGTCAACCACAATGCGCCGAACTTGCTGTATCTGAACGACCGAGTCGGTCAATACCGCGACGTCTCGGACTGGTTCCCGGGTCTCGCCGACGACGGGCCAGGGCTCGGCGCGCTCGTCGGCGACGTGGACGGCAACGGCCGCGAGGATCTCGTGCTGCTGCGCGGCGAGCAGCCCGCGCGCCTGTTCAGTCAGGTGAGTCGCGGCCGCTTCGAGCCGAACGCGGCGTTCGATGAGGCGATGCGTAAGAGTGGTGGCGCGGCGTCGGCGGCGCTGGCCGACGTGGACGCCGACGGCCGCCGCGACCTCGTCCTGCTGGGGGCAGGCGCGGCCGGCAAGGTCCAGCACCGCGTGCTGGTCAGCGACGGCAAGGGCGGGCTCGACTCGCCGATTCCGTTCGGCGACGCGCGCGATGCGCCGGATGCCCGCGGCGCGGTCGCGGCCGACTTCGATGGCGACGGCAGCCCCGAGCTCCTCGTCGCGCGCGCCGGCTCACCACCCCAGCTCTGGCGAACGCAGCCTCCTGCCGGCAGGCACTGGCTGCAAGTCGTGCCGACGAAGCTCGGCGAGCAGAACAAGGCCGAGCCGATGACGGTCGGTCTCAAGGTCGAGGTCAAGACCGGACAGCGCTTCCAGGTCGCGTCGGTCACGTCGTCGTCCGGCTACCTCGCGAGCCCGCCACCGCGGATGCACTTCGGTCTCGGCTTGCACGAGAAGGCCGACTACGTGCGGCTGGTCTGGCCTGACGCAGGCCTGCAGAGCGAGCTCGAGGTCGCCGCCGACCAGACCTGGCGTGTCAAGAAGGTCGTGCGCAAGCCCTCGTCGTGTCCGGTGCTGTTCAGCTGGGACGGGGAGCGCTTCGCGTGCGTCACGGACTTCCTCGGCGTCGGCGGCGTCGGGTTCTTCATGACGCCCGCCGCCATGCCCGGCCCTGCGGGCATGAACGGCGAATACGCACCGCCGGACCCGTCGGAGGACGTACGCATCCCGCCCGAGCTCGCAGCGATCAAGGACGGCCGCTACCTGCTCCGCGTCGCCGAGCCGCTCGAGGAGGTGCTCTACCTCGACGAGCTCGAGCTGCTCGTCTATGACCACCCGTCCGGCCAAGAGATCTATCCGGACGAACGGTTCACGGGCACGCCACCGTGGCCGACCGGTCGGCCGCAGGCCGTCGCGCAGAAGGCCTTCCCGGTGTCGGCCCGCAACGACCGCGGCGACGACGTGCTGGAGCGCGTGCTCCACATCGACCGGCGCTACGTCGAGCCGCCGAAGGACAAGCGCTTCAAGGGCTACGCGCACGACCACTGGCTGGAGCTCGACTTCGGTGATCGGCTAGCACACCTCGCGCCGGACGCTCGCGTCGTGCTCTACCTGTACGGCTGGGTCGAGTACACCTACTCGCACGTCAACTACGCCG
>NYZE01000139.1 GCA_002685965.1 Planctomycetota bacterium
CGCCGGCCTCGCCGCCGGCCTCGCCGCCCAGGAACTCGCGCCAAAACCTGTCCTGCGGCGCCTCGACTCGACCGCGCGCAACCTCGCACGCGCCGGCAAGGCCGACGAAGCACGCGAGATCGTCACGATCCTCGAGAAACTCGGCGCAGGGCCCAAGGGACTGGCCGTGCTACGCAAAACGATCGCGCGCCTGACCAGCAAGCCGAAGCGAGTCAACCGGAGTGCGTTGGCGAACGCCACCAAGGCCCTGCAGGGGGTCGTGACGCGCCTCGCCCCTGGCGTCTCGAAGCTCCCACCGCCGCGCGCCAGAGCCCTCGCCGACATCCTCGTGAGCATCGACAGCAACCAGCGCGAGGCACGCGAGGCGCTCGGCTTCGCGCGCGTCGACGGCACATGGCTCACTGCCGCCGCGATCAAGCGCCGCAAGCGCCGCGTCGCCATCGAGGACGCGCTGCGCCGCGCCCGCCGGCTAGCCGTCAAGGTCACCGTCGCCGCTTCCGACGAGCCGCTGCTGCGCGCGGTCAGCGAACGACCCGGCGCCGTCGCGCGCTGGCGCGACCAGCTCGAAGTGCACAGCACGTGGAGTCCACCGCAGCTGCAACGCGTGCTGACGGCAACGCTGCGCGGCCTCGCCGTGTCGGAGTGGCTCGTCACTGGCAAGCTCGAACTCCCGACACGCCTCGACTGGAAGTACTGGATCCTGCTGCACTCCAGGGCCGACTACCGCAAGGCGATCGACCACGCCGCGAAAGTCGGCGTGCTGTCGGACGACGAGGCCGAACGCGCCAGACACCTGTCCGGCTTCCGCGGCTACAAGCAGTTCGACATCGACTGGAACCGCACCGAGGCAGAGACCGAAGCGAGCCTGATCACGCGCCTCGCCCACGAACTGTCGCTGCCATGCCTGACCGTCGGCCACCAGAACTGGATCTGCATGGCGGTGTTCGGCACGCCCGTGCCAGGCTTCCAGTGGCATCAGCGGGACGGCGTGACGACGGCGTTGCCCGGCCTGCGCAGCGAGCTACAACGCCTGTCGTCTGTCGGCCTGCTCGGCTCGCGCAACTGGATGCAGTACCTCGTGCGCCGCGGCGAAGACCCGGCCTGGTCGAACGCCTTCGTCGACCAGCGCGGCAAGATCAGCGGCGACGACCTGTGCAAGACGACGCTCGTGATGGACTTCCTCTACGAACAGGGACCAGTGCCGAAGCCGTTCCTCGAGCCCCTCGCCGACAATCCCGACAAGGCGACGCACATCGCCCACCTCGCCAAGGGACTGCCGCAGCCGCTCGGTGTCTTCGAGCAAGCATGGCGTGATTCGCTGCGCGGCACCACGCCGTCCCTGCTCGAGCGACTCGCCGGCGATGCCACCCGCTTTACTGCTGACGAGTCTGCGGCGCTGCGCCACCTCAACAAGGTGCGCGAACAGGCCCTCGCGATCAGTCCCTACGACAAGCCGCCGGTCAAACTCGACCGCGCTCTGTCGGCGGGCGCCACACTGCACGCCGCCTACCTGGCCAAGAACCCTGACCAGCTCACCAAGTGGCCGGACGCGCACGAGGAGTTCCCCGACCGCGAGGACTTCTCACCGCAGGGCTCGTGGGGCGGCCTGCACTCGGTGATCGACCCCGACGCCCCCTCACCCGAGAAAGCGATCGACGATTGGATGGGCACCTTCTACCACCGCTTGCCCCTGATCGAATCGGGGCTGCTGCGCATCGGCTGGGGCTACACAAAGAACATCGCCGTGCTCGACGCCAGGTCGCTGTGCGCACCACGCGCTGGCGACTCGACCGTGCTGTGGCCCCACCCGGGCATGAAGGACGTGCCGAGGCACTTCGTCCCCGAGTTGCCGAGCCCGGTCCCGGGCGCCGATCAAACCACCTGGGGCTACCCGATCACCTTGCAAGTCGGCCCGCGCAGCGGCAGGCGCGGCGAGCACGGCATCCCCGACGCGCGCATCACACTGTACGAAGGCACGGCGAGCGGCACCGAGGTCCCGTGCCACTACTCGACGCCACGCCAGCCCACCAACCCCGAGGTCGCCCCGCCCGCCACCTACTGCCTGATCCCCCGCTCGCCTCTGAAGAAGAGCACGGCCTACTTCATCGTCGTCGAGATCCACCAAGAGCGGGTCAAGACCTACCGCTTCGACACCGTCCGCTAAGCCATCGGATCCTGCCGGTAGTAGCGCACGAGCAGTTCGTGGACCGCGGGCATCTCCTTCCGCACCGCCTGCGGCTTCTCGAAGAACGTCTCGCTCAGGACGGCGAAGAACTCGGCGGGGTTCGTCGCGCCATACGGATCGATGCGCGTGCGCCGCCCGTCGTCGACGTCCTTCCCGAGCTCCGCGAACGCATCGGCGAACTCGCGGCCCCACTCGGCCGGATCCATGTCGTCGGGCAGTGGCGGCACGCCATTGGCAGCACCGTCCGCCATGTCGAGCTTGTGCGCGAACTCGTGCAGCACCGGGTTGAACCCGTCGCGGCCGTCGGCGGCGCCGTCTACCGCGTCGGTCCATGATAGGGCCACTGCCCCACCCTGCATCGCCACGCCGGCGAACACACCGCCCTCAGCCTCGCCGTCGGCCTCGCGAAAGCTGCCCGGATAGACGTAGACCGAGGTCCAGCCGTCGTAGCACTCGATGCCGAGTTCCAGGACCAGCAGGCAGGCCTGCACCGCGATCAGGTAGCAAACCCGGTCATCGACGCTAAAACCACCCATCCCGGTGATCTCCTTCTCGGCGAGAAACACGATCACGAGCTCGCGCAACCGCCGGCGGCTCGCGGCATCGAGCGCGCGTGCGGCGCGTACACCCTCGACGGCGGCGACGAAAGCCGCATCATCGAGCTTGCCGCTCTGCAGCAACCGTTTCCGGCGCCAGCGTCGCCACCACGTCAACAGCACCGCAGAATGATGGGCATGAACCAGGCCGAAGGCGAGTTCCTCGCGTTGCTCGTGCACAAGGGCTTCCTCACGGAAGCCCGGGCGCGCGTGGTGATGGGCGAGAGTCGCGAGGGCGAGTCGCTGCCTGCCTGCCTCGAGAAGGCCGGTCTGTTTCCGGCCGGTGAAGCACAACGACTGTTCGACAATCGCGTCGGCGAGAACCCCCAGTTCGCCCGTTACGACATCCAACGCGAGCTTGGCTCCGGTGCGACCGCCTACGTATTTGAAGCCACCGACAAGAAGGATGGCGGCAGCTACGCCCTCAAGGTCCTGCGCGAAGAAGTGGCGCGGTGGCGGCCCAAGCTGGAGCGCTTTGTCGAGGAAGCGCAGCTCTTGTGCAGGCTACGCCACCCGGGCCTGGTCGCTGGTCACCGGGTTGCGCGCGACAAGGGCACCGTCTACCTGGTCATGGATCTGATCTCGGGCGAGACGCTCGAAGACCGACTGCTGCGCGGCGAGCGCTACGAAGAACTCGACGCGCTGCGCATCGTGCACCAGATCGCGCAGTGCCTCGCCTACCTTCGTTCCGAGGGTCTCGTGCACCGGGATCTCAAACCGGGCAACGTCATGGACCCTGGTAACGGTCGCGTGCAGCTGATCGACCTCGGCTTCGCGGTACAGATCGGGGAAACCGACGAGTCGTCGACCACGGTCGGCACCGTCGAATACATCGCACCCGAGCAGGCTCGCGGCGAAGGCGGCCTCGACGCACGCGCCGACATCTACTCGCTCGGCGCGACGCTCTACCACCTGACAGTCGGCGAGCTTCCGTTCGCCGGTGAGAGCAACCAAGAGGTGCTGCTCAAGCAGGTCATGGCCGAGCTCAGCTCGGAGCGCATCCGGGAGCTCAACCTATCGCCACAGCTGCACTACTTCATCGAGAAGATGATGGCCAAGGACAGGACCATCAGATACCAGGCTCCCGAAGAGCTCGTGCTGGATCTCGAAGAGAAGCTCGGCAACGAACTCGTGCCGGAAGCGGGACCGGAGGGGGACACACCGATCGTCCAGCGCCGGCCGCGCCACAGGCGCGACGCCCCGACGCCACGGCACGGATCCAAGCGCCCGGGTCGCCGCCGCCGATAAGGGGCGCATGAGACCGCTCGCGACGTTCGGCGCCTGCCTGCTGCTGGCTGCTTCCTCGACAGCCCAGGACAACCCGCGCGTCGACTCGCTCGTCAAGGGGGCCAAGGAGGCGTTCAAGAGCAAGGACTGGGCGCGCGCGCGCACGTACTTGAGGCTGGCGAACCGCCTCGACCCAAAGCGCAAAGACGTCGCCAAGTGGATCGGGCTGTCGTGCCATCGGCTCGGCGTGCAGATGCTCGAGCAGAAGCGAGTGTACCGCGCGCGCGACATGTTCCACGAGGGCACGAGCTGGTACCCCGCCAACCCGCATCTGTGGCTCGCCCTGGGCCGGGCCGCGCGGACACTCGATCGCGCCAAGGAAGCTGAGCATGCGTTCCGCAAGAGCATCGACCTCGACCCGACTTCGGCCCACACAAGGTGCCGACTCGGCACAATGCTCTTCGAGCAACGTCGCTACAAGGAAGCAGCGCAGGTGCTCGAGAGCGCCCAGAAGCTCGACCCCAAGAACAAGCTGATCCAACAGCTGCTAGAGCGGGCACGCAAGGACGGTGAGATCGAGCAGGGCTTTGCGGAACGCACGAGCCGGCACTTCCTCGTGCGCTTCCACGGCGAGCGGCGCGGGCTCGGGAAGTTCGTGCCCGAGATCCTGCGCCATCTCGAACGCACCTGGGTTGCGCTCGTGGAACGACTGCAGGCCCAACCCAAGCAGCGCATCGTCGTGCTCCTCTACACCAAGACCGAGTTCCGTAAGCTCGGTACGACGTGGGACTGGGTCCGGGCGTACTACGACGGAAAAGTGCGCGTACCGCTCGACTCGTGGTCGGCGCAGAAAAATCGCGTGCAGAAGACCCTGCGCCACGAGCTGTCGCACGCGTTCCTCTACGGCATCAACCCCATGCTCACGCCGTGGTTGCACGAAGGCTTCGCGCAGTGGTTCGAGGGCGAACGCGTCGATCACGCGCGCGATGCAGTCCGTGGCAAGATGATGTTCCACCCGAAGTGGAGGAACAAGTCGTTCATCGGAATGGAGGACGCACAGGTGGCGGCACGGTTCTACGCCCAGAGCCTGGTGCTGTTCACACACTTGCACGAACAGCAGGGATTGTCTGGCGTGCGGCTGTTGCTCGAGGAGATCGGTCGCAGCAAGGGCGGCAGCACCGCGCACCGCGAGGATCGGGCGCTGCGCGAAGTGTTCGGCAACGACCTGGATGGTCTGCTGCGGGAAGTGGCGGCAAAGCACCGCCTCGGCACGCCGCGTCGCTAGCCAACGAACAGGCGCCGTTCTGCCGTTGGGACCATCAGGCAAGGTCTGCCAACCCCTGACCTGAGGAGCGCTCTTGGGGCAGAGACCCGAAGTCCTCACCCCTTCCGACCTCCTCGCCCCATCCCCGATACCGGTCGCCCTGGCGAATCCGTGACTCGGCTCGCCACCCGCCTAGAAGCTGTTGCCGAACACGACCGTCAAGATCGCCCCCTCGTCCGAAAACCCGAGGTCGATGCGGAAGACCGCTTCGCGCTGCAACCCGATCCGGACGCCGAGGCCATAGCTTTGCAGTAACTTGCTCCGCCCGAGCGCGCCGAGGTCACCGGCAACCGTGCCGAAGTCATAGAACGCCGCGAGGCCGAGCCGCTCGAAACGAATCGTGTCCGTAAAGCGAATGCCGCGCGGAAGGACGACCAGGCGGTACTCGAGCGAGCCGTGCGCGGCGACGCGGTCGGCGAAGCGGCGCGGAATGAACCCGCGCAGCGTGTTGTCGCCGCCGAGGCGCGGCAGACTGTAGAACGGTAGATCCCCCGCCGTCGCGCTGACGAAGCCGCCAACCGAAAGGACGTCGGTCGGCGGGTTGTCCTCGGTGCCATCACCGCCGTCGTGGAACAGACCGGGCACTTGGATCGTGCTACTCGCGTCGAGCGAAACAACCGCGCCGATGGCGTCGAAGTTGGTCTGTAGCGGGACCACCGACGCCGTCAGGCCGACCCGCCAGCCCGAGTACGGATTGGTAATGCTGTCGCGTGTGTCGAACGACACGTGCCCGCGTAGCCACAGTTGATTGACTCCAGCCGCTTCGCGGAAGGTCTGACCGAAGATCTGGTCCGTGCTCGGCACACCGGTCACCCGCCCCTTCTCGAGGCCGTGGTGCTCCCAGGTCGCGCCAATGCTCACCAGAAGGTCGTCCCCCGGATCGGGCAGGCTGAGCAGGGCGCGGGCATGGAGCCTCGCCACTTCCTCCGTGTAACTCGTCTCGGCGTTGACGGGCGTCCGACTGCCGAAGCCGAAGAACCGGCGCGTCAGCGTGCGCGAATACTCGACGCCGCCCGAGATCGTCGTGCGTTCGTCGCGGATCACACCGCCTTCCGGAATCGGTCTGTGGTGCAGCCAGCGCCGCCAGTCGAAGCGAAACGTCTGCTGCCCCTTGCTCGAGTGGCTCGCGACGATGTTGGCGAACTCGCGCCAGCCCTGGTTGCGGAAGTCGATGTCGGTGATCGCGAGCCCGCCGCCGAAGCCGATGTCCTCCTCGCGGAATAGGATCGGTGTAACCCAGGTGGTGACGAGGAAGCGATCGAACATGTTGCCGGGCTTGATGCGCCCACCCGGCGTGTAACGCCAGCGATCCGGGTTAGGCAGGTCCGCGGGCAACTTCGGCTTGATGGCCGTCGTCCCGTCGAGAGCCATGTTCTGATTGGGGTCGTAAGGCTTCTGCTTGGTCTGCGCGATCGAAGTCCGCACGGCAGCCGTGGCAACCAGCAAGACGACAGCAGCGATCAAGAAGGGGCGCATGCCTCAGTCGGTCCAGTAGCGGTGGAGGACCAACCACTTCTCGGGATGGGTCGTTACCTGACGCTCATACACGGCGATCAACTCGCGCATGATGCCGCCGATGTCACCCGCGGTCTCGGGCGAGATCCCGCGACCGCAACGAACCAGAGCCAGAACAACGGCCCGGCAAGCTCGGACGGCTGTTCGAGTCCAGGATCGACGACGACCATATCCTCCACATCGACCAGGCCTCCAGTGAGTCAGAAGCTCGCCCAGCTTGTCGCGGTGCCCCCGGTCGATTGGCACCTCAGGGTCGGCCGCCTACTCCTCGCGGTAACTCTCGAAGACCGCCTCGGCGACTCGCAACGGCAAGCCCGGCACCCGCACTAACTCCTCGAGCGTCGCCTCGCGCACGCCACCGACGCTGCCGAAGTGCTTCAGTAGCGCCTGCCGCCGCCGCGGCCCCAACCCCGGGATCATGTCCAGCTCGCTGCCGATCCGTTCGCGCACCTGTCGGGGATAGGTGATCGCGAACCGATGCGCTTCGTCACGCACACGGGTCAACAACCGCCACGGCGCGCTCCCCGGCACCAACGGAACCGGCATCGGCTTTTCGGGAAGGAACACTCGCTCGCCCTTGTCTTGCTTGTCCTTCGCCAACGCAGCTACCGGCAGCTCTTCGCCGAGCCCGCATTCGGTCAGCCCCTTGCGCGCGGCGGTCAGCTGACCCTTGCCGCCATCGATCAACAGGAGGTCGGGGACCTCCTCACCTTCCTGCCGCAAGCAGAGCCCGATGCTACGGGCGACCACCTGCTGCATGGACGAGAAGTCGTCCAGCGCATCGTCACCGCGCACGCGGAAGCGGCGGTACTCCGCCGGGTGCGGCCAGCCCTCCAACAAACACACGCGTGATGCCACTGTGTTGCGACCCTGGATCGTACTGACATCGAGGCAGTGGATGCGGCGCGGCGACACCGGCAGCTGCAACAGGTGCTGGAGCTCGTCGAGTTCGTCCTCGATCCGGCCTTCACCACGAGCGAAGGCCGTCCCGGCCAGCTCGGCATTGCGCGACGCCATCTCGACCGTGCGCCGCTTGTCTCCGCGCTGCGGCACGGCCAGCTCGACGCGGGCGCCGCGCCGCGCGCGGAGCCACCCCTCGAGCGCATCGCGGTCGGTCGGTTCGGCCGGCAGCAGGATCTGCGATGGAACGTAGCGGTCCCCGTAGTAGAGCTGCGACACGACCTGCGACAGTAACTCCTCGATCGGCAGGGCCGTCGCCAGACGGTGCACGCGGCTGGCCTCGAGTCCCATGTCGCGGTAGCTCAAGACCGCGATGTGGAAGTGATCGCCATCGGAGAAGCAGCCGATCACATCGCGATCGCGCACCGTGCCCTCGACGACACGCTGACGCTCGGTGATCAGGTGCAGCGCATCCAGGTTCTCCTTGGCGGCCTGCGCGACCTCGTAGCGAAGGTCGGCAGCCGCTTCGGCCATGCGCGCCGTGAGTTCGCGCTCGAGGTCCTTGGTGTTGCCGCGAAGGATCTCCAACGCCTTGGTGACGAGCCCGAGATAGCCGTCGTGGTCGATGTAGTCGACGCACGGCGCCGGGCACCGACCGATCTGATGCTTGAGGCACGGGCGACTGCGGTTGTGGAAGACGCCGTCCGTGCAGTCCCGTAGCGGCACGACCTTGTGCAGCAGCTTGAGCGTGCGCCGCACGGCACTCGCCGACGAGAACGGTCCGAAGTAGAGCGCCCCGTCGGCGCGCCGCCGCCGCACAAGCCGGAACCACGGCCAGCGTTCGGCGGGATCGAGGCGCAACAGCAGGTAGCTCTTGTCGTCCTTGAGGCGAACGTTGTGCTTGGGCTTGAACTTCTTGATCAGCGTGTTCTCGAGAAGCACCGCTTCCTGCTCGGTCTCGGTCACGACGAAGTCGAGGTCGCCAGCCTCACGTTCCAGGAACGGGATCTGCAGGCGCCCGTCGCCGCCAGACTTCAGGTAGGACGTAATGCGCTTGCGCAGATTCGCAGCCTTGCCGGCGTAGATCACGACACCAGCAGCGTCCTTGAACAGGTACACACCAGGTGCGTGCGGTAGGTTCCTGGCGCGTTCTGTGACGCGTGGGTCCATCAGCGAATCATCAAGTCCATCTTCTCGAGTCGGAAGATCTCGTCACGCAGCTTCGCGGCCCGCTCGAAGTCGAGGATGCGCGCCGCCTCGTTCATCTTCTCGCGTAGCTCGCCAATGTGCTTGAGCAGGTCTCGCTTGGACTCGACCGGCGGCTTACTGGGCTCATCCACATCGAGCGCGGGCATGGTCACGTAGTCGCGCTCCTCGACCGACTGCAAGAGGTCCTTGATCCGACTCTTGACCGACGTCGGCGTGATGCCGTGCTCCTCGTTGTATGCCAGCTGCCGCTCGCGTCGGCGCTCCATCTCTTCCATGGCCTCGTGCATGCTGCCGGTCACCTTGTCGGCATAGAGGACGACGCGGCCATCGACGTTGCGCGCGGCACGTCCGCAGGTCTGGATCAGCGAGGTCTTCGACCGGAGAAAGCCTTCCTTGTCGGCGTCGAGCACGGCGACCAGGGCCACCTCGGGCAGGTCGAGCCCTTCGCGCAGCAGGTTGATGCCGACCAGCACGTCGAAGACACCGAGCCGGAGGTCGCGCAGGATCGCGACGCGCTCGAGCGCATCGATGTCCGAGTGCAGGTAGCGCACGCGCACACCGACCTCGCGGTAGTAATCGGTGAGCTCCTCGGCCATCCGCTTGGTCAGGGTCGTGACGAGCACCCGGTAGCCCCCGTCGACCGCCTTGCGCACCTCGCCGAGCAGGTCGTCGACCTGGCCACGCGCCGGCTTGACCTCGACCTCGGGATCAATGAGCCCGGTCGGACGGATGATCTGCTCGGCGGTGGTGCCGCCCGCGTGCTCCAGTTCGTAGGCACCAGGTGTGGCCGAGACGTAGACGACCTGCGCCACGAGCTTCTGAAACTCCTCGAAACGCAACGGACGATTGTCGACCGCCGACGGCAGCCGAAAACCGTGCGCTACGAGGGTCTCCTTGCGCGAACGATCGCCGCGGAACATGCCACCCACCTGTGGCACGGCGACGTGGCTCTCGTCGACGAAGACGATGAAGTCCCTCGGGAAGTAGTTGAGCAGTGATGCCGGGGGCTCGCCCGGGCCACGCCCGTCCATGTGCCGCGAGTAGTTTTCGATGCCTTGGCAGAACCCGACCTCGCGCAGCAGTTCGACGTCATAGCGGGTGCGCTGCTCGAGCCGCTGCGCCTCGAGCAACTTGCCGGCGCCGCGCAGATCCTCGAGCCGCTCGTCGAGCTCGTTGGCAATCAACTCGACGGCTCGCACCATCCGTTCCTTCGGCGTCACGTAGTGTGACGACGGGTAGATCGTGACGCTCTCGCGCGATGCGAGTACTTCGCCACGCAACGGGTCGATTTCGAAGATCCCTTCGACCTCGTCACCGAAGAACTCGACGCGCACGACGCGGTCGTCGTCGTAACTCGGAAAGATCTCGACCACGTCGCCGCGCACGCGGAAGGATCCACGCACGAAGTCCAGGAGGTTGCGCTTGTACTGGATCATCGCCAGGTCGCGCAGCATCTGATCGCGGTCGATCTCCTGGCCCAGGCGCACCGTGACCGCCATATCCGAGTAATGCTCGGGCGAGCCGAGTCCGTAAATGCACGACACCGACGCGACGATGACCACGTCGCGTCGCTCGAGCAGGCAAGCCGTCGCCTGATTGCGCAAGCGCTCGATCGAGTCGTTGACCGTCGCTTCCTTCTCGATGTAGGTGTCGGAACCCGGGATGTAGGCCTCGGGCTGGAAGTAGTCGTAGTAGGAAACGAAGTAGCCGACCGCGTTGTTCGGGAAGAAGTCCTTGAACTCGTTATAGAGCTGCGCTGCCAGCGTCTTGTTGGGCGCGAGGATCAGCGCCGGCCGCTGGGCCGCGGAGATGACCTTGGCCATCGTGTAGGTCTTGCCGGACCCGGTGACTCCGAGCAGGACCTGGTGCGGCTTCCCCTTGGCCAGCCCAGCGACGAGCGCGTCGATCGCGGCCGGCTGGTCGCCCGCGGGCTCGTGTTCGGAAACAAGTTGGAAACCACTCGGCGCCATCCAGCTGGCAGCATCCTCTAAAAGGACCAGCCGGGCGACTGCTCTTTGCAACCCTTCTGGGGCGAACTAAGCTTAGACAGCCCCGTTGTATGCGGGATACTCCCTAGCGCATCAAAGCCCCACTCCCACCTCTGGAGCCCATATGGCAACCAGGCCCCGTTCCCGAGCCAAATCCCGCCGAGGCGGCGACACCGAAAACGCCCCGGCCTCGCGCCCGCGGACACGCTCTTCGGGGTCGTCGCGCGGTCGCTCCCGGGCACAGTCCAAGAAGAACGTGCAAGCGGGCATCCGGCCAAACGCCGACGGCAAGTATCCAGCCACGTGCCCCAGGTGCGCGGCGTCCTACAAGGTGCCAGAGGCCTACCTCGACCAGGCCGTGACGTGCAAGCACTGCAAGACCGCCTTCACGCCGCGCCACGCGCTCGGCCATGGCCAGCGCTCGAAAGGCAAGAGGGGCGGACCGCCGAAGGGCGTCTTGCAACTCGCCCTCTTCGGCGTGCTCGTGCTCCTCGTAGTGATCATCTACAACAACGTCGTCGAGAACGAGAAGCCCGAGATCGTGTCCACCGCCGACACGCGACGCTTCCTCGAGACGCGCTCCGAGCCATTTCAGGCCTGGCAGAAGCTCTGCCTCGGTGTGCAGAAGAAGGACCGCCAGGCCGTCGGCACTGCGCTGGCCTGGGAAGTGGTCTGGGAGGCCAACAAGAAGAAGAGCGACGGCTCGTGGGCGCTGACGCCCAGCGACCAGAAGCTCGCCTTCAAGGAGAGCTACGCGACCGAGCTGTTCAAGGGCTCGCCACCACCCGCGCCGGAGGAGCCGGGCAAGCGACCGCCACCGATTCCGTGGACGCTCGCCCGGGCCTTCGAACTGTGCGAGGCCGAGTGGTTCAAGTTCGACCAGGCCGTGCTGTGGCCCGTGGACGTCAAGCACCTCGACTTCGACGTGCGCTATTCGAGCCGCGACCGCCCCGCCCTGACCGCTGCCGAGGGGCAGATCTCGGTCCACGTCATCGAGACCAACGGCAACTGGAAGGTGAAGAGCTGGGAGATCAAGCACCTGCCATCACCGGCGAGGAAGAAGCGCAAGAAGATCCGCCACAAGACGATCAAGGCGCCCAAGTGGGAAGAGGTCACGATCAAGGGCCAGAAGCTCAAGACCTACCAGGGCGAGGTCGTTCCGGTGCCTCATGAAGATGGCACGCCGCTCGATCTGCGACGCGAGATCGACAAGGTCATCGACACCGTGTTCACGCCAAACGAGGACGATCCAAAGGCCGCCAGTGTCGCGTCGATGCGACTGCTCGACATCGGTAAGCCGGCCGTGTGCCGGATCCTCAACGCGTTCTACGAGCGCCGTCCCAAGACGCGCTTCGACATCGAAGCCTTCAACATCCTCATGAAGGCGTTCAACAACCTGGCCGGCGCGTCGATCGACTTCCTGCCCGATCCCGATCCACAGTCGAGCTTCGGTGGCACGGACAAGGACCGTGAGATCCTGGTCAAGGCCGCCTTCGGCCACTGGTACTGGAACTTCTGGAAGAAGGAACAGGACCTCACGGGCGAGACCGACGACGCGCTCGACAAGGCCATGCAAGAGGGCCCGAAGAAGGACGCGGGCCGCAAGAAGTAGGCGCCGCGCGGGCTGCGGCGGTCGCTTGGGGGGGGCAGACGCCCAACCGATCACATCGCACCCCCCGGGCGCTGTGATAGACTTCTGCGGTCCACTGTCCGGAGCCGATCCCCCGATGAGCGAGCGTTCGATTGCATGCGCCAACTGCGGCGCCCGTTACAAGCTCCCCGAGTCGTTCAACGCCGCCAAGGTGCGCTGCAAGAAGTGCGGAGCGGTGATCGAGATCGCGAGTTCACTTGTGACCCCGAATGCGCCCAAGCCGGCAGAACCCAAGGCCGAGCCAAAGGCGCCCGCTAGTGCTGCCCGTTCGAGCGGACGTGGATCACCCCGTTCCGGAGCAGGCCGCAGATCGTCGCGCCGCGACAAAGGCGCTGATGCTGACGAGGCCGAGGCGCCCAAGCGCGGCGGACGACGCGCCGGTCGGACCGCGGCAAGTCGTAGTGGCCGCTCTCGCGGTGGTCCAGGTGGCGATGATGGCGACGAGCAGAAGAGCAAGATGCCTCTGTTCGCCGGGATCGGCGCCGCCGTCGCAATCGCGGTGATCGCCTTCATCGTCTTCGGTGGCAACAAGAAGGACGACACGACGAATGGCAAGCCCGGTCCAACAATCGCTGGCAAGCCGGAAGTCGCGGACAACACGCCCGAGAAGGTGAACCCGAAGAAGACGGGGAGCGCTCCGGCCGAGGCCACGACCAAGAAGGGCGACACCGGCGAGGCCACGCCCGCCACGACCAAGAAGCAGACGAAGAAGGTCGCCAAGAAGCCGGCTAAGAAGCCGGCCAAGAAGCCGGCCGGCATCACGCCGTTCGACGCCAAGACCCTCCCGGAGCTCGATTACCCGTCCGACGTCGACGACGCCGAGAAGGCGCGGATCAACGAACTCGCGCTGACGGCCTTCGAGGACGACGCCATCCACGGCAAGCGCGCTTCCGACGCGCTGGTCAGGCTGGGGCGGACCGCGCTCCCGGGCATCTACAACCAGCTTCGCAAGGCCAACTACATGGACGAGTTTCAGGCCATGCAGGGCTTCATGATGCACAAGGCGATCGAGGAGATGCTGCTCGGCCGCAACCTGGGCTACAAGCCGCCGGAACCGGGCATGCCGATCAAGAAGGAAGACGCCTATTGGAACGCCAAGTGCGTCAAGGCGCTGCACCGCTTCTGGACCAAAACGCTCGAGGACGGCGACAAGGCCGCCTGGGACGGGTTCATGGAACGACGCAAGAAGTTCCTGCGCGACCAGGGCAACAAGTAGTAGGCCCGACGAAGACGGCGGCTACCAGGCGGCGGCACCGCCCCCACTACGTGGGTCGGCGACCGCCTCGATCCCTCGCTTGCCAATGAAGATGGCCTGACAGCGGCCGATCGTCCCTGGCCGTGTCGCGAACCGGTGGCCCTTGGCCTCGAGCGCCGCGCGCACATCGTGGGGCACGGCCAGGCGTTCCCAGGTGACGTGCTTGGGCAGCCACTGGTGGTGCACCCGAGGCGCCTGCACGGCCAGGTCCAGCGGCAAACGATGATCGATGACGTTGCTGAGGACCTGCAGGACCGTGTTGATGATCCGCCCGCCACCGGGGCTACCCAGCACGAGCAGCGGCCGCTTGCCGTCCTTCGTCAGAACGATGGTCGGCGTCATCGATGACAGCATGCGCTTGCCGGCAGCGATCGCATTCGCCTTCGCACCGACGAGCCCGAACTGATTCGGCACTCCCGGCTTGGCCGAGAAGTCGTCCATCTCGTTGTTGAGCAGGAAGCCGGCACCGGGCACGACCTGCTTGTTACCGAAGCTGGAGTTGAGCGTCGTGGTGCACGACACGGCGCTGCCGTCAGCATCGACCACCGAGAAGTGCGTCGTGTCCTTCGACTCCTTGGCACCAGCCGGCTGACCAGCGCGAACGATGCGCGTGGCCTTGGCGAAGTCGATGTCGGCGCTGATCCGCTTGGCGTAATCCTCGGCGATCAAACCACGCACCGGCACGGGCCAGTGGTCAGGATCTCCGAGCCAACGGGCCCGGTCAGCATAAGCGCGCTTCATCACCTCGATCAGCAAGTGCAAGGTGCTGGAGGAACCGTGCCCTAGCGTCCGTAGATCGTGGTCCGAGAGCATGTTCAGCATCTGCAGCAGCGCCACGCCACCAGAGCTAGGTGGCGGCATCGACAGGATCGGGTGGCCGCGATAGGTGCCTTGCACCGGCACGCGTTCGACCGGCGCGTAGCGCGCCAGGTCCTCGAGGTCGATGAGCCCTTCGGTGCGCCGCATCTCGTCAGCAAGCAGGCGCGCGGTCTCGCCTTCGTAGAAGCCCGCAGGCCCCTTCGCAGCAATGCGTGCCAGCGTGCCGGCTAGATCCTCCTGGCGGAACACCGTGCCGAGAGCTGGCGCCTTGCCGTCACGCAGGAACACCGCTGCCGAGGCCGGCCACAGCGCGAACGACCTAGCGCTCCTGGCGATGGCCCGGCGCAGGAAGGAGTCGACCGGGAAACCTTCCTTGGCCAGCCGCATCGCCGGGGCCAAGAGCTCCTTCCATGGCTTGGACCCGAAGAGCTTCCAGGCGCGGTGCAGTCCCCCGGGTGATCCGGGCACGCCGGCCGCCAGGGCCGTGGCGGTGCTCGCCCTCGGCATGACCCGACCGTCCGGATCGAGGAACATGTCGCGGTGCGCACGCCGTGGCGCGGTCTCGCGGAAGTCGAGCGCGATGTTCTTGCCATCGGCCATGCGCACGACCATGAAGCCGCCGCCGCCGAGGTTGCCAGCCTGCGGATGCACGACGGCGAGCGCGAAGGCTACCGCTACGGCAGCGTCCACGGCATTGCCACCACTGCGCAGCACGCGGAGCCCGATCGCCGTTGCCAGCGGTTGCGCCGAAACAACGGCGCCCTTGCTACCGCGGGCATACTGATCGTTGCGCGGTGCGGCCGGCGAGTGGACCGCAGGCGAGAGGGCTCCGAGAAAGACGGACGCGGCCAGGACGCGAAAGACGACGACGGGAGCGACGCCGCGACGCCTCATCCTGACGCTGGCGCCTGCAACTCGACGTCGACCTCCCGCTCGCGCAGATACTCGACCACTCGTTCGATTTCCGAATCCTCGCCCTCGAGCTCAAGATCCATCCAGCCCCGCTCTTCCCCGATCTCCGCACCACGGATGTTCGGCACCACGGTGAAGTCCTTGCCGAGGTTGTACAACAGCGGCTCCTGCAGCACGTGCTGCGGGAACGTCAGACGTAGCATCCTGCGTGTCAAGGCGTGGCTTCTCCTGCGATCATTCGACTGCGTGGCGAGGGTTGGCGCAAGCCCCGGAGCCTACAGTGGAGGCGGCGATCGGACTCGAACCGATGAATGACGGATTTGCAATCCGTTGCCTTAGCCACTTGGCTACGCCGCCAGCAAAGGTCGAACATACACCCGAGGGTCACGCGGTTCAGCGATCGGTCTCGCTGCGACACCCGCGCCGCCGGACTGCGCCCAGCAGATCCGCCCAGCAGATCCGCCCAGCAGGTCCGTGGATCGCGTGTTTCTAGTTTCCCGTCCCCGAGCTACGCCACGAGTGGTTCAAGAAGTGCCGGTCGAGGCTCTCATGGACGCTGTGCAGGCCGGCACCTAGGGCGCTGCCGACACCGTCGATGTTGTGACGCCAGAACGCCCAATAGCGCTGGGTCTCATAGTCACGCTCGAGCGAACTGACGCTCTTGACGCCGCGATCGCGGGCTTCCTCGTCGATGCCTCCGGCGCGACCGACCCACGTGAACTCCGCGCAACCCGTGCTCAGCAGCAGGGCGCCAACAAGGGCAATCTTGGCGAAGCGTCGTAGCATCAGAAACCTCCGAACTGTCGTGGTGAGGGGCTGGGGGGGCGGGAGTTTAGCGCCCAGGTCACTACCCACAAAGGGTTTTCGGCGACCCGACGCCCCCCTTCGGGTAGCGTCGTGGGCGCGCCCTGATGGGTCATCGCGGTCCGACGCCCGATGACCCATCAGGAACGAAAACACGGCGAAAATGGCCCGCTACAGCGCCCCGAGGGGCACCCAAGACCTGCTTCCGGAGCGGATTCCGCTCATCGACCACGTCTTCTGGACCTGCCAGGAGGTGATCGCGGGCTACGGGTACCTGGAGATCCGCCCCCCCCTCTTCGAGGACACGTCGCTCTTCCACCGCTCGATCGGCGAGGTGACGGACATCGTCGAGAAGGAGATGTTCACCTGCCAGCGCGCTGACACGTCGGTGACGTTTCGACCGGAGGGCACCGCCAGCGTGGTCCGCGCCTACCTCGAGAGCAACCAGCACAAGACGCGGCCGTTTCGCAAGTTCTGGTACATCGGCCCGATGTTCCGCTTCGAGCGGCCGCAGCGCGGACGCGAACGGCAGTTCTACCAGGTCGGCATCGAGGCGATCGGGTCGCACGACCCGCGATTGGACGCTGAAGTGATCCACATCGGCGCGCAGTGCTACAAGGCGCTCGGGCTGAAGGGCTACCGGACCTGCATCAACACGATCGGCGACCACGACGACCGTGAACGCTTTCGCGAAGTCGTGCTCAAGTTCGTCGAGCCAAAGCTCGCTGAGTACTGCGAGGATTGCCGCGGACGTTTCGGCCGCAACGTGTTTCGCGTGCTTGACTGCAAGGTGCGCGGTTGTCGCGAGCTCAACCGCGACGCGCCCGTCTTCCTCGACCACGTCTCCGACACGACACGTGCACACTTCGATGAGGTGCAACAGTCGCTCAACGCACTCGGCTGCGACTTCGAAGTCGACAAGCGCATCGTGCGCGGCTTCGACTACTACACGCACACGGTGTTCGAGTACCGCTTGTCCAGCCTCGGGGCGCGCGATGCACTCGGCGGCGGCGGCCGCTACAACAACCTGGTCGAAGAACTCGACGGACCTCCGACACCGGCCATCGGCTTTTCGCTCGGCGTCACACCGATGCTGCTCGCTCTCGAGGACGCTGGCCTGGCCGCCGAACACCTGGGCGAGCCGGAGTGCCCGGTCTTCATCGTCACGATCGGTGACGGAGTGCGCCTGCCTGCGTTGATCCTCGCCGAGGAACTGCGCTGCGCCGGGCTCCGCGTCGATCTCGACTACGAAGGCAAGAGCCCAAAGGCGCAGATGCGGTCGGCGTCGAAGCGCCTGGCCCGCGCCGTCGTCGTGCTCGGAGAGGACGAACGCGCGCAGGGCATCGTGCAAGTGAAGTGTCTGACGACCGGCAAGCAGGAGGCGCTGCCGATGGACAGCGACTTGCCCGGAGAGATCCAGCGGATCTTGTCTACCACGCCTGAGGCGGAGACGACACAACCTTGAAACAGCGCACCCGCGTGCTGTTCGGTGGCAGTTTCGACCCGCCCACCATCGCCCATCGCAGCCTGATCCAGCTCGTCCGGCAGTCGTTGCCTGACGCCGAAATCGTCGTGATTGTCGCCGGGCAACCGCCGCACAAGGATCCCGCGCAATGCACGCCAGCCGTCATGCGCCTCGAGCTCGCACGCCTGGCCTTCGGCGACCTCGACGGCGTGAGAATCTCCGACGAGGAATGCCGCCGCGCCGGGCCGTCGTACACGGTGGAGACGCTGGCGCGGCACCGCGGTGAGCTCGGTGGAGCGGCGCTTTACTGGTTGATCGGCGCCGACTCGCTGCTCGACCTGCCTAACTGGCGCGAGCCACATCGCATTCTCGAGCTGGCGCACGTGCTGACCGTCGCTCGCCCTGGGTTCGACGTCGGAACGCTCGACTCACTGACAGCGTTCACCGCGGACGAGCGGGCGGCGCTCCGCGCCGGCATCCTCGAAGGCTCCGGCCCAGACGTGTCCTCGTCGGCGGTGCGGCGAGACATCCGCGAAGGCTGCCCGATCGACGACCTGGTCGACGCTGCCGTGCTCGCGGCAATCCGCGTGCGCGGCCTGTACATCGAGCCGTGCGCCTAGCTTCGCGCCTGCCCAGGAACACCACAGGTATGTCGCTGGGCGGTGGCATCGCCGTTGCGATCGTCGTTCTGGCCGGGCTTGCGTTCACGGACACGAGTGTGCCAATCCTCGCTGGCCTCGCCACTGCGTTCGCAGTCGGCCTGATCGATGACGCCCGCAAGGCGCAACACGGCGGACTCCGTTGGCAGTGGAAGCTAGCCGGTCAGTTCCTCGCCGCGGCGTTCGTTCTGTTCGAACGACCGGAAGCCAGCGCGGTCCTGTGGCTGGTGGTCTGCATGAACGCCTGGAACTTCCTCGACAACACCGACGGCGTGTTGCTCGGCACGGGACTTGGCGCGCTCGTTCCGGTCGCGCTACTGTGCGGACACATACCGAGCCTCGTCGTCGCCACGACGCTGCTCGCCTTCACGCCGTTTCAGTGGCCGCGCGCACGCATCTACTTCGGCGACAGCGGTTCGCACACCATCGGTTTTGCCATCGGCTGGTTCGCGATCGACCTCTTCCCCACCGTCGGGCCAGCCGCATTCATGGCGCTGCACTTTGTCGCCCATGCCGACATGTGGCAGGTCGTCGCCGTGCGAGTCATCCAGGGCATTCCGCCCTGGCGTGGCGATCGACGCCATCTCGCACACCGCTTGCAGCGCTGGATACTGGTTCCCGCCATAGGGCCGATCTTTCTCGCAGCACAGGCAGCCATTGCGGTCCTTGTGCTGCTGGTGCTGACCACCCGACAATAGCGGCATGAAGCTAGTGATCTGGACCGCGGCCCTGATGCTCGCGCAAGGTCCGCCCGCGACAGAGACGACCGACGCGAAGGCCTTCCTGGCCTCGCTCAAGGCGGTGCTCCGCACCGAGAAGACGCCCGACCGCGTGAATAGCTTTACCGCCGACGTGCTCGTCAACGTGCGCACCAAAGGGGCCAACGCCGACGTCAACGCGACCATCGACTTCCACCGACCGCGCTATCTCAAGACGGTCGTGACTGAGCAAGGCAAACGCAAGGTCCAAGCGCTCACCGATGACGGTCCCTGGATGCAGCAACAGGGCGCGCCAGCGTACTGGGCCACCGGCAAGGAGTACGGCACGGACCGAAAGTCCATCCACCGCAACGTCGCGGTCGCATCTGCCATGACGCGCTATCTCTACCCCGACCGTGAGCTCGCCAAGCTCGACACGCTCGAGAAACTGGTCAAGGTCGACAAGAAGTGGGGACGGGGCGCGTCGATCCCGACGTACCGAGTCCGGGGAGTGGCCAAGAACGGAAGCGCGTGGGCGCTCGCTTTGACGCCGGGCCACAAGGACGCTGTGCGGGTGACCGCTTGGTTCCGGCGCAAGGATCGATACCCGATCGCGGTGCGACTCGAGCCCCTCGGCGCAAGGGGTGAACTGGTCGGCCCGCTCGAGGAGCTTCGCTTCTACGACCACCAAAAGCACGACGCGCTGATCCTGCCCGGAGTTGTTCGCTTCTTCGCGAGCAAGCCGGGCTCGAAGAGGCTCCCACTCGTGCAGACGGTCACGATCAAGAAGTTCGGGGCCAACCCGAGCAAGCTGACGCCGGACAGCTTCGAGAAGCCGGGGTGATCGCGCGTGCAACGCGCGGCTGCCCACGCCCTGCGGGACGGCCGCAGCAAGCGACCTAGTCGCGACCCTCGACCCAATCCTCGGGCAGCCCAAGCGTCGCGACAACGACGCGGCCGGCGTGCGCGGGCCCGTCGCGTTCGAGCAAGCCGAGCTTGGGCCGCGCAAACGTGACCGTCACTCCAGCCCGAATGCATGGATCAAAGGCTTCGCCTGTGTCGGCCGACAAGCCCGACGGTAGATCGACCGCGACCACCGATTGCGCCGCGTCGTTCGCCCACCGGATCCAATCGGCGACGGCACCGCGCGGCGGCGACCACAGACCGGTGCCGATCAGCGCGTCGACGATGACGTCCGCCCGGTCGGCGAGTTCAGTCAATCGCTCGGCATCTGCTGCGACGTGCACCGGGATGTGCGCGGCACGCAACATGGCCAGCTGTAACGCCGCATCCGCAGTCGTGGGCTCGTCGACGAGAGCGACCCGCACGTGCGGTGAGAGGAAGCGCGCCATGGCCAGCCCATCACCCCCGTTGTTGCCCTTGCCGGCCAGCACGAGCACATCGCCACCGCCGAGCAGTCGTCGCGCCTCGTCGGCAACAGCACGGGCCGCGTTCTCCATGAGCAGGATGGATGGCATACCGAGGTCGGCCATGGCTTCAGCGTCGAGACGACGGGCCGCGGCGCTGTCCTGCGGTGACAACGATGAGAGCTCGGCAGCAGCGACGTCGATCGCGGTGCGCCGCACTCCCGGCGACTCAGACACGACGCTTGAACCACCGCTCGAGCTGCCCGGTCGTGAAGCTCACGACCGTGGGCCGTCCGTGCGGACAGTTGTGGGGGTGTTCTAGCTTCGCCGCGGCCTTGAGCAGCTCTTCGATCTCGGCATCGGCCAGCTTGTCCCCCGCCATGACTGCCGACCGACAAGCCCGCGAGTGCAAACGCTCGTGCAGGGCTTCGGGCTCGCCAACGTCGCCGACCTCACGCAGCTCACGCACCAGCCCGCCGATCAACGCTTCCGGGTCCGGGCGGCGCAGTGGTGCCGGATAGCCTTCGAGTTGCACGGCCACCCCACCGAAGTCAGCGATGAGCAGACCGGTCGCGCGCAGCGCATCGACGTGCTCGAGCAGGAGGTCCTTGTCGGCCGGCGGCAGCTCGACGACCGCGGGCACGAGCAGGCGCTGCACCGCAACGTTGCCGGCCCTATAGGCCGCGAGCAGTTTTTCGTAAACAACACGCTCGTGCAGTGCGTGCTGGTCGACGATGGCGAAGCCCGCGTCGGTTTCGAGGAGGATGTAAAGATCCTGCAGTACCAGGAAACACGACACGCCCTGGAATGGAGATAACGGCAGCGGCGCGCCGAGAGGTGGCTCCGATTGTGAACGCGGCAACGCTGCGAGCTTGCCGAACGACGCACCGATGCCTTCGGACTGACCGAACAACCCGCGCGGCAACTCGGGAAAGCCAGTCATTGGCTGCACCGCTCCCACCGCGCCGGCACCACGCTCGGCGACACGACCA
>NYZE01000140.1 GCA_002685965.1 Planctomycetota bacterium
CACGAGGCCAGCGCTGCCAGAGGCGTCAACGGCAATCAGGCCGACAACAACGCCAATGACGCTGGCGCTACCTACGTCTTCGGTTCCGGTCCGCCCCCTCCCCGCGCAGATTACACGACCTTCGGCCTTGGCTGTAAGGGCTCGAAGACCGGCGTGCCCGCACTCAGCAACCGGCAACTGCCGATCCTCGGCAAGTCCTTCATGCTCGGCCTCGCGAACGCACCAGCAGCAACTGGTGGTCTACTTTCCTTCGGGTTCACGCCCTGGAGTCTCGACCTCGGCCTCATCGGGGCTCCCGGCTGCACTGCCCATGCTCGGCCGGACATCTTGTGGCCCGTTATCACCGACTGGACAGGGAAGTGGCCAAACCCAACGCCCATCCCGGTGCCGAACGATCCCAACCTCGTCGGTGCGGTGTTCTACAACCAGTTCCTCCTCCTCGACCTTCAGGCCAACCAGCTCGGCCTCATCGTCTCCAACGGCGGCAAGGCCACGCTCGGGTACTGATCTCGAGGAGCTTCAGGGAGCCCCGGCCACATCACTGCGTGCTGTGACCATGTAGAGCTCGATGCCATGTTCCCGAATCCGTGGCATGGCCTCGTAGTGGGCCGATGAAAGCGGGATGACCTGCATCTCGTGGAACTTGGCGGACTGCAGCGCGCCCTCCATCCACGCGCGGTCATGGCACAGCATCTCCACATGGTTGCCCGCCAGACCGCCCCAGTCCTCGACGACGTAGCCGTCGACCAGGCGCGAATCCATGAGCAAGAGCACGAGCGCTCCACCCGGACACAGCAGACGCCGGTAGCAAGCCAAGGCGTCTGAGACCTCCTCGCGGCTCAGGTGACAGAAGCACGCGATGCCCAGGATCCCGTCAAAGGCCCCATCGTTGAACTGCGGCGCGCGCATGTCCATGCATCGGAAGTCCACGTCCGGGTAGTTCCGTTGGGCGCGCGCGATGCACTTGCTCGAGAGGTCCACCCCGGTGACCTCCATCCCTCGCGCGGCGAGCGCGCCGGCATCCAGACCGGGGCCGCACCCGACTTCCAGGACACGGTTTCCTGGAGTCAGGGTCGCAAGCTGTTCCCGAATGCAGGCCCGCATCGCCGGATCGTCCTCACCGCCAGCGGCATAGGTCTCAGCGATCGCATCGTAGGCCTCGTGGGGTTGCTTCTCCGTCACGACAAGAACCTAGCAGTCCTCCTGCGGGCCCAGTCATGCCCTGTGTCCGGGAAGAACGAGATCCCCGCGTTCGACAACTCCTTCAGCCTTTGGAGGAAGTCTGCCAGCGCGGCAAGGTCAGCAGCAAGGTCAGCAGCAAGGTCAGTGTCTCTTGCAGCAGCTTCTCAGGCACTGTCCGCGGTTTGGTTTTCCGCCGAGTACTGCCAAAGAGCCTTGTCCAGGTCGCGCATGGACAGGCCGGATTTCTTGCGGAGCCCCCTGGCACACTGCACGTACTCCCACCAGAACGGGAAGCGGTACTGAGACGGGACGGATGCACCGACGGAATAGAGTGCGCGGAAGTCGAGGATCGGATACGGATCTGGATGGAAGAAGTGAAGGATCACTGAGGCTGTCGGCCACCCCACACCTGAAAGGCAGGTGAGGGGGAGCATGCGGGACATCTCGTCGCCGGCGGAGAGGGCGAAGCCTGTCATCTCCTGGACAAAGGTCTCGGTGTTCTCCTGGATCCTTCCGGCACTGCGCGGGGACTTCCACTCACCCACCTGCTGAAGTTGGGCCTTTGTGAGGAATCCCTGTGCTGCCACTTGCTTGGCAGGCTCAACGAACTCGTCGTCCTCCAGCACATCGCCATAGCGGTCCGCGAGGGCGCGGAGGGACCGAACTCTGGGGCGGAGTTTCATGCCACGACTCACTCCCACGACTTGGAATCTTCCGCCCTCAACTCGCCGTGCAACCAGCCCTTGGCCATGGCCCAGTCACCCTGGACGGTCCGCTTGGACACATCGAGAGCCAGGGCGATCTCTGCCATGCCCAGCCCACCAAAGAAGCGGAGCTCGACGATCCGCGCCTGCCGTGGGTCGAGGGCAGCGAGCTTCTTCAACGCTTCCTCGAGGGCCAACAAGTCCACCCCATCCCGCTCGGAGAACTCCTCGCCGACGGCCAGAGTGATCCGCTGCCAGTCTCCACCTCGCTTGGCCGACCGGCGCCTACGGGCATGATCGATGAGAACTCGCCGGATCGCCTGCGCAGCGATGGCGAAGAACCTCGCCCGGTCCTCCCGGTCGACTTCCTCGGCTCGCATCAAGCGCAGGTAGGCCTCGTGAACCAGCCCCGTCGGCTGCAGCGTATGCCCCTTGCGCTCGTTGCGGAGCTGTCGGCCCGCCAGGACCTTGAGCTCGCTGTAGAGGAGCGAAAAGAGCTCGTCCGCTGCAGTCCGATTCCCCTGTCTCAACCCGGTGAGGGTGCGGTGCACTTGTGCCGACGTCGGGTGGCTCATCTCTCTCATGGGGCTACGGGGATGGCGTGCTGCGCTTGCCGATTCTACCCCGTCGGCCGGCAACCCTGCCCAAGACCTCGTCTCCTGGCATTGGATTCCAACTGGACGCAGACCAGTAACGGTGGCACGGGGATCCTCGACATCCTCTAAGCGTTACGGACCCGAAACAGAAGAAGGCGGCCGCCCCATCGGGCTGGCCGCCTTCTTCTGTTCATGCAGCGCAGGCACCAAACCCTCGTCCTGCCGCATCCACCTCTGCGCCCTGCGCCTTGGAGTGCCGCCGCTGCTCGAGCGCTTCCTGGATGTGGCGCAGAGCAGACTTCACTGCCACGGGCACGGGACTTGCACTGCTCGCTGGCGTGCTGGCCACGCGCTCACCCGCGTGCCTTGTTGGTCTGTCCGTCGTCAGAACGGAGAGATCATGGATATGAAGTGCATCGGACTCGCAGCCTCGGCTGCCTTCCTCTTGCCCGCGAGCCTTGCCGCGCATGGCGGGCAGTACCGAGGACCCGGGGACGTCGTTCCCCCGGGCGCAGGAGGCGGCAGAGACTACAACAGGACCGGCCGGACATATTCGCCCTCTGGTCCAAGTGGCCCAACGACCCCTTCTCCGGATGGTCCGAGGCCCCCTGGTGTCGGCGCCCGAACCGCTCCGCCCCCTCCCCCTGGCTCGGCCAACCCAAGCGGGCGCACCAGGAGCACGGGTCAGCTTGACCTCGGCCCTGACCTGGGGCAGTGGCAGTTCTGGTGGGAGTTCAACAAGGCTCCCTTCCTGCAGTTGAAGGCCAAGGTTCACCGCCAAGGCCCGATCAGCGGCGACATCGACTACCTCACAGGTCGAGGAACGCGCCGCGAAGAGCCCGCCCTTGCCCCGTCCACGCTGGACCTCGAACAGCAGGTGATCCCAGCCCTCAAGCGGGCGCTCACCGATCCGTCGAGCAACCGCGACATCGTCTCGTCCTGCATGATCGCGCTGGCAAAGATCGGTAAGGACCCGAGCATTCTGCCCTTGTTCCGCGCCCATCTCGCCGACCGTGATCAGGAGCAACGAGAGTCGGCCGCGCTCGCAATGGGCATCGCCGCGATGCCCGAAGCAGTCGACGATCTCTTGTGCCTCGTCCACGACAACGTCGAAGGGCGGCGCCTGTCGGGTCGCAAGAACGGGGTCGACTTCCGGACACGTTCCTTTGCGTGCTACGGCCTGGGACTCATCGCGCATCAGACGCGCGACGTCGCAATCAAGAACCGCGTCTGGTCATCCTTGCGCGTGCTCCTCACGAAGCAAAAACGCCTCCGCCGTGACATCCACGTCGCGGCGCTTCATGCCATTCGCCTCCTGAACCCGGACGCCACCCAGCAGGCCGGCGCGAAGCTCCGGGACGAGGCCGTGGCCTTCCTGCTCGACTTCATCGGCGACAAGAGGATCCTCGAGCAGGTACGCGCACACGGCTACCAAGCGATCGCCAAACTCTGTGGTCGCGAGGCCTCAGACGCCATCAAGAGCCGTTTCGTGAAGACGCTTCAGAGCAAGCGGCAACGACACTGGATCTACCAGTCGGCCGTGCTCGCCCTGGGCGAGATGGCAACGCCGGAGGACACGGAGGCGAGCAAGGCGATTCGCGCTCATCTAAAGGAGGGGAGAAACCACCAGGCGCGACGCTTCTGCGCCATTGCACTGGGTCAGATCGGTGGGGACCAAAACCACCTGTTCCTGCGCACACGCCTTGCTCGTGCCAGCACCAAGTCCATGGAGAAGCCATGGTTGGCGCTCGCCCTCGCCGTCATGGACTTCCGCGCCCGCCAGGCCGATGGCTTCCACCACAACAGCTCCACGGCCCGCGATATCACGGCTCAGTTCCGGAAGTCCCGCGCACCCTTGCGCGCTGCCGGCCTCGGGCTGGCCCTCGGCGTGATGCAAGAGACCGACGCCGCTGAAGAGCTGCTCGATCGCCTCGAGCGCGTCAACACTCAAGAGCCCAAGGGTTACCTCGCGGTCGCCCTCGGACTCATGGGCCATTCCAGAGCCCAGGAACATATCCACCGCTTGATTGACGGCGCCTCGCGCCAACCGACGCTCCTGGCTCAGTGCTCCGTGGCGCTAGGCCTACTCGGAGACAAGACGATCGGCACCAAGCTCGCCAGGCTCATGCGCGACAACAACACCGTCGCCGTACACAGCGCACTGGCCCAAGCCATCGGTTTCATCGGCGACCGGCGTGTCATCCCGGGTCTCGTCGAACAACTCGAGGACAAGCGGTTGCAGAATGTCAACCGTGCCTTCTCCGCGGTCGCCCTCGGACTCGTCGGCGACAAGGAAGAGTTGCCCTGGAACAGCAAGATCTCGTTCGGCATCAACTACCGCGCCAGTGTCGAGACGCTGACCCGAAGCGGGACCGGAGTCCTCGACATTCTATAAGTCACACGGCCAAGAACCTGGAGGCGGTCGGCTAAGGGCCGGCCGCCTTCGCCGCGGACGTGTCAGCAGAGCTGAGGCTCGCACCCTGACCGGCACTCGTCCTACTCCGTCTACGGCCACGGCCAGGGTGTGATCCGTGGCGCGTGCGCGTGCTCTCACCTCATGCCTTGGCGACGGACCAACAACCACGTCACCCCCACCGCGACCAGCATGGTGCCAGCGATGGCCCAGCGGGCGCGCCACAGAGCTGCACGGCTGCGGCCAATGACCCGCCACTCCTCTTCCAGGCCGTCCAGCGAGCGACGGGCGAGGCGCTTCTCCCCGTCCACACCGGGCAAGGTGAGTACGCGACGGTAGCTCGCTTCCGCCTCGTTCAGTCGGTCCGCGGCCCACAGAGCATCCCCGTGCAGGCGCAGGAGCGAGGCGTCCTTCGCCCACGCAGGGTTCGCGTCGAACTCCGCCAGGAACACGTCCTCGCGGCCGTCGCGCATCAGCTCATAGGCGCGCTTGCGGGCGCGGGAGAGATCCTGGTTCATTGTACTCGCACCGGTAGGCGCCCGTAGATCCGCTCGTGCAGCTTGCCGAGATTGGAACGCAGGTCCGTGAGGCACTCTGACTCGGGGAGCCCCTTCCAGGTTCGGTAGGCACCCGGCCGCATCGCATGGCCCCACAGTTTCTCGGAGAGACCCGCGGGGCGGCGCGACCGGGACAACGCGGACGGCATCCGCCCGGGTGACCCCGAGTGCCCGAAGAGCAGGAAGTTGCGCGCTCGGGCGACGCGGAAGCTCTCGACGCACGGGAACACTGCGGCCAAGGTCCCCGCGACAGCCGAGATCACCGGGCCCTCATGCGATAGATCGCCAACGTTGAGAGCCACGACTCCCGCCTTCGTCAGACGAGCCCGCACAGCGCGAAAGAACTCCACCGAGGTCAGGTGCGGCGGCAGGTAGATCTGGTTGCGATACGTGTCGACACAGATCAGGTCGAACAACTCGCCGTGCTCGCGCACGCGTTCGACGTAGACCCGGGCATCGAGGTTGCCAACCATCCTCTGTCGTGCCCCGTCCTCGGGCAATCCGAACCACTTGCGACCGAGCTCAATCACATCCGGGTCAAGGTCGACGCCGACCGCCGCCAGTCGCTCCTCGCCGACGACCGCGCGAAGCACCCGGAGGATGCTGCCAGCGGCACAGCCAAGTGAGAGAACCCGCAACTCCTCCCCAGACTCGACGTCGCCCCGCAGGAAGGGCAACAGAGCGAAACTGTCGTAGTAGCGGCCGTTGGTGAAAGGGCTGCCGTCGATCCAAACCGAGTGGTAGGAATCGAGCCCTTCGTTGATCTTCAGCGAACGGATACGGCGTGGCCGATCCAACATGGGTTCGCGCCCCTCGATGACGCGCAGCAGCTGGTAGTAGCTCTCACGTTGTTCGACGATCTCATCCCCCTCGGCCAGCCAGACCGGCGGCGGCGCTGGCACGACGGCGCCGAGCGTCGCGAGCAGGGCGATCCCGCCGGCGATGAGGCTGCCTCGCCCCGCCAACGCAAGGGCTCCCGCCACGCACAGTGACACACCCGCAAAGAGGAAGGCGCCGCTGACGCCGAGCCGAGGCACCAGGACGTGTGTCGCCAGAAAGGTGCCGATCAGGCTGCCGACCGTTCCCGTCGCGTAGACGAGGCCACTGACCCGTCCGACCGTCTCCTCGGCGGACTCGCTGCCGAGCCGAATCAAGAGCGGTGAAACGGCACCGAGCAGCAACACCGCCGGTGCAAAGACCAGCAAGCTGACGGCGAGCGAGCCTTCGATCAGCACCGCGAGCGCGCGATCGAGCGGCAGTGCTTCGGGGAGGATCCAGGCGGCGACTCGTGGCGCGAGCATCGGCGCCAGGAGGACCAGCCCGCCCGAGACGAGGAGGGCAACTGGCAGGATCCGGTGCGCGTTGCCACGGTCCGCCAGCCAGCCGCCGGTGACCGCGCCGAGCGCGAGTGCAGCGAGGATCACGCCAATGACGTTGGTCCACACCGGGGCCGAGTCACCAAAGCTGCTCGCAAGCATACGTACGGCCGAGAGCTCCACGACCATCACCGCGAAGCCCGTCAGCAGTGCCACGGCCGCGATCACGACCGGGCGAGTTCTCCCAGCCGCCGTCAGCGGCCTCCGCCGTCCCCGCCCGCCTTCTCGGCGGCCTTGCCGCCCGACTTCTCGTCGTCGGGCGGCTTCGGCGTCGGTAGGTCGCACTGGTAACGAGACACGAACAGATACTTCGGATCGTTGCGCAAGAACACCAGACCGCTGCGTGTATTCGTGATGAGGGACAGTTGGCGCCGACGCTTGATCTCGCGCACCTGGCCATTCAGAACCAGGGTGATCTTCTTGTCGAGATTCACGAGCATGTCATTCAGGTACAGCACGATCGTCCGGACACCGCGGCCCTTGACCTCGATCTTGTTCGTGGCGGGATCGGCGGTCACTTCGATGCGCGGACGGTCGGCGATCGCCACCTGATTCAGATAGTCGGCCTCGAGGATCGAGACCCAGTAGGCCTTGCGGAACTGGTCATGTGCGGGCATCAGCACGTACTTGCGCGGGTAGAGGTTGCGCCTGGTCTTGTCGAGCCATGTCACACACTCTGGTAGCACGTTCGTGAAGGGGGCGACCCCCTGTCCTTTCTCGACAAGCACCGCCTTGTGGCCAGCGGCCTTGAGCCCCTCGGCGATCTTGTTGGCATGGTCGATGTGCGTCGGGCCGTCCTTCTCCGCCGCCTTGTCATCCGCGGCCAGGAACACGCCGAGGCCAGTCAAGTTGCCGTACACCGTGGCCGCGTCGAAGTCGGAACGCTGCGGGTTGTGCAGGATCAGGCCTGCAAAGCGGTCCGGAAACATGCTCACGATGCGAAGTGCGAACGGGATCGACTCGCCGGTGGCCGACAAATAGACGCGGTCGGTGTCGACGTGATACTTGTAGAAAACGTCCTTCAGGGTGGTCCAGAACCAGGTGATCCGATCGGAAGAGAGCGCGATTGCCTGCGCCTCTTCCTTCGTTGGATCGAGTCGGCCATCGAGCTCCATGTCGGCGGGGAAGCTGGGCGAGCCGACGAGATACCCAGCGAGCAGCTTCTCGTCCGTCGCCGGCAGGCCCTTTTCGAGAAACTCCATCGGCTTTGCCCAGGTCTTGCCCTGCCGGTTCGGAAGTACCCATACCAGCGGCCACGGTCGCTTCTCGCTGTACGGCTTCGGCGTCCGCATGGCGTAGCCCTGCTTCGTCTTCTTGTTGATCCAGGCGAGCTTCGCCTTTCCGGTCGTGGAGATCCGTGCGTAGGGGAAGCAGCCCTGAAAAATCGCCAGCAGGTCCGGAACGCTCTTGAGCAGATCGCCGCCGACGGACTTGCCAGCCGCTGCGAACTGATCCTGGAACTTCATGCGTGCCTTGCGCGCGCTCTTGCGCTGCTTGGCAGCCTTCTTCTTGAGCCCGTTGATCGCGCTCTTGCGCAGCTTCTTGCCCCGAGTGTCGACGCCGCCGCTGATCTGGTTCTGTAACTCGTTGGCTTTGCTGTCGGCCTTGTACCACTTGAGCAGCGACGTGTTCAGGTGCGCGAGGGTCTGCTTCTTGAGCACCGGTCCCTCCATGGCCCCCACTTGGGCAGACGCGGGGGGCGCCGCGGACAACAGGAACAGCACGGCGAAACCGCGAAAGGCCAACCTGGAGAACCTAAGCATGCTTGTTTCCTATACGTGACCCGAGAAGTCGCAACGCGAGTGTTCCTGACGGTGCCGATGGATGTGCCAGGAACCCCCCCGAAACGACAGCCACAGTCCAGAGCCAGACCAGAACCGAAGATCCGGTGCCGAGCCACCCCCGATCTCGAGCCTGCGAAGTGAATCCACGAGTTTACCGGCCCATGCCAGCTCGCTCCACCGCGGGCGGCCCATCTGGCCGGTGCAGGGGCTTGCCTGAGGGCAGTCGGCCACCCGGGCGAGACGCCTGTGCAAGCCAGTATGCTGCCCTCGATCGTGAGGGGTCGCGGCTCACGATCCCTCGCAGGATGCCCAAGGCCAAGTCCCGGTCACCAGACCCATCACGCTCGAGCAGCAGCAGTGCCTCGTTGCCCCGACATGTATCCCGGTCACCGGCTTTCCCCACGACGCCTTCAGAGGCACCCCGCTGATAATGTCTGAGGGCTTCGGCCGTCGACCCCCTGGCTTGCGCCAGTAAACCGAGGTCATTGCAGACCCAGGCCAGCTCGCCATGAGTTGCCACCAGCGCGCGATACGTCGTTGCCGCGGCTTTGTAGCGCCCGAGCAAACGTTCGGCCAAGGCGACATTGGCGTTGGCCCATGCCGCCCGTGGGTAGTGGTCTCGGATGGCTCGCAGCACAACGATCCCGCGAGCCAGGCCACTGCGACAAAGGTGCAGCGCGCTGCGACCGAGCGGGCCGGCGATCACTGGCCGGAGCCGGCCATTTCCGAGCAACGGCTCGAGCACGGTGACGGCTTGCGCGGGGTCACGACGTCGCGCCCAAGCGACACCGACGAGCAAGCGCGAAAGCTCGGGACTTGGCAGGCGCTGGTCGCGAAGGCCGACCTGCATCGCCGTGAGCGCCGCGGCGTCCTGTTCCACGATGCGTCTGAGCACCTTGAAGTCGAGGCGGTCGACACCCATGCGAGCCATGACACGACCAGCACGGCGCCACTGGCGCGCCTCCAGGGCTCGACCGAGTTCGTCGTCGACCGCCGGTGTCAACGCGAGCACCAGCGTCGCTAGCTCACACCACGCAAACCCCATCAAGATCCCCCGTGATGCGGCCCACTTCTCGCGCGTCCTCTCCTGCCGCCCGCAACGACGCCAGCACCGTGTCGACCTCGGTGGGATCGACAACGAGCAGGAAGCCGAAGCCCATGTTGAACACTCGGTAAGCCTCCGAGTCGTCGACCTGCCCCAGTTCGGTGATCAAACGCAGGATGTCGGGCACCTCGACGCTGTCCTTGCGGAGCTCGGCGCCCAAGCCGGCCGGCAACACGCGAGGAAGGTTGTCGAGCACGCCACCGCCGGTGATGTGCGCACAAGCGTGCACTGAGCTTCCCTTCTCGAGCAAGGGCAGCACTGGCTCGAGATAGGAGCGGTGTGGTGCCAGTAGAGCATCCACGAGGCTCACTCCAAGACCGTGCGGGCTGTCATCGAGGCCGAAGCCCTGCTGCTCGAACAACACTCGACGGGCCAGCGAGTAGCCGTTGGTGTGCAGGCCATTGGAAGGCAGCGACAGCACAGCGTCCCCGTCCCGGACCTTGCTACCGTCGAGCACGCGGTCGCGCGCGACCGCACCGACGATGGTGCCGACGATCTCGAAGTGACCGTCATGGTAGAGGCCGGGCATTTCCGCGGTTTCGCCGCCCAGAAGGGCGCACTTGCCCACCTGACACGCCGCAGCCATCCCTTGAAGGATCTGGGTCACGACGGCCGGATCCAGCTTCCCCGTGCCCACGTAGTCGAGAAAGAAGAGCGGCCGCGCACCCTGGACGAGGACGTCGTTGATCGAGTGGTTGACGATGTCGTGGCCGATCGAGTCGTAGCGCTCCGCCTCGGCCGCGACCAAGACCTTGGTGCCGACCCCGTCGGTCGATGCCACGAGTAGCTGGTCGCCCGCTCCGACCCGAGCCGCGTCAAAAAGGCCACCGAACAGGCCGATGTCCGAGACCACCCCCGAGGTGAATGTCGTGCGAATCGCCTGCTTGGCCGCGGCAACCGCCGCGTACTTCGCATCGATGTCGACCCCGGCCGCCTTGTAGCTGCTCTCCGACACAGGACACAGAGAAGCACGAAACTACGAAATACGCCACTGACGAACTCGCCTGCGCATAATCTTCCGCAAATGAAACGCGTGGCCATCCTCGGAGCGACCGGTTCGGTTGGGTGCAGCACCCTGCGCCTGCTCGCGGATCGGCGTGATCGCTTCGAGGTCGTGTTCCTGGCTGCCCACCGTTCCGAGCAGGCGCTCCTGGAACAGGTCGCTGCCAACGACTGCCCCTACGCCTGCCTGTCCGGCGTCTCGAAACCCCCGTCGGCGAAGGGTTGCCAGGTCTTCAGCGGCGCTACAGGCATCCTCGAGGGTCTCGAGGCGAGCACGCCCGACCTGGTGCTCAACGCGATCACCGGAGCGGCGGGGCTCGAGGCCAGTGCCTGGACGCTCGAGCAGGACAAGAACCTCTTGCTGGCCAACAAAGAGTCGCTGGTCGTGGCCGGGCCGCTGCTCAGGCGGCTTGCTCACGATGGCGACGGCCGGATCCTGCCAGTCGACAGCGAGCACGCCGCCATCCACCAGTGCTTGCGTGGTGAGCGGGAAGCTGACCTGCGGCGGGTCTACTTGACGGCTTCGGGCGGCCCGTTCCGTGACCTGCCGACCGAAGACTTCCTGGCCATCACGCCCAAGGAGGCCCTCAACCACCCGACCTGGGACATGGGACCCCGCATCACCGTTGGCTCGGCGACCCTCATGAACAAGGCCTTCGAGGTCATCGAAGCGCACTGGCTCTTCGGACTCAGCGCCGAGCAGATCGAGGTCGTGGTGCATCGCCAGTCCATCGTGCACTCCCTCGTGGAATTCCGGGATGGCTCCGTCATGGCGCAGCTCGGCGTTCCCGATATGCGCGTGCCGATCCTCTATTGCCTGGGCTGGCCAGGACGTCTCGACTTCGATTTTTCGCCGTTCAACGTGCACTCCTTCGCCCACCTCACGTTCGAGGAGGCCGACCGGGCACGCTTCCCGGCACTCGATCTGGGCTACCACTGCCTGGAACTCGGCGGCACCGCCGGCGCCGTCCTCAACGCCGCTGATGAGGTCTGCACGCACGCCTTCCTCGACGGCCGGATCCCCTTCCCCCGCATCGTCGAAACCGTGGAGAGAGTACTGGCATCACACACATCAGGGTCGGGTGCGCGGTCGGGAGTCAACCTTCCGTTCGTGCGTGAAGTCGAGTCGGTTGCCCAGGTGCTCGAGGTCGATACCTGGGCCCGCAACGAGGCTAAACTGTGGACACAACACTGATCGCTTCCCTGGCCTTCCTCGACAACGCCGGCTCGATGCTGATGGTCGTGCTCGGCGTCGGGTTCTTGATCTTCTTCCACGAACTCGGCCACTTCCTGGCCGCCAAATGGGCGGGGGTGCGAGTCGAAGTGTTTTCCCTCGGCTTTGGCCAACGCCTGTTCGGCTGGACGCGCGGCGACACTGACTATCGCGTCTCACTCGTACCCTTCGGCGGCTACGTTCGCATGTATGGGGAGATGCCTGGTGAGGGCGACCCGAGCGACACCGACAGTCTCTCGAGCAAGAGCGTCGGGCAGCGATTCGTGATCTACTCCGGTGGGGTGGTCATGAACTTGGCCTTCGCGCTGATCGCCTTTCCACTCGTGTTCAAGGCCGGTGTCCCCTTCCACGCCCCCGTGGTCGGCGACGTTCGCCCTGGAGGGCCCGCATGGATGGCTGGCGTCGAACCCGGCGATCGCATCCGCACGATCAACGGCGCCGCCGTCTACTCCTTCGACAAGATTCTCATGGAGAGCGCGCTTGCCGGCGAAGACGGCATTCTGCTGGGCATCGCTCGCGGCAACCAAGAGTTCGAGCTGCGCACCCGACCTCGCTTCGACAAGCGCCGCGGACTCGCTGAAGTCGGCGTGGCTCCGTCGCGTGACGGGCCGATCGTTCGCTTGCGAGAAGGGCTCTCGCCAGCACGCGAAGCCGGTCTGCAGGATGGTGATGAGATCGTCGCCTACCTCGGTCGGCCCTACGATCGCGACTTGGAGGACGAGCTAGGTCGTGACCTCATGCACGACCCCTTGTCGTTTGCCCGTGCCGACCGCCTCCTTCCACTGGCCGTCGAACGAGATGGCGAGCGGCTCGACTTCAGCCTCAAGCCGCGCATCAGACCCGGGCGGGCGCGTCTGGGCATCGCTCCCCTCGTCTGTCGCGTGATCGGCCTGCGTGACCGTGACGACAAGGCGCTGGCGCGCGATCTAAAGGCGCTCGGCCTGCGCTTGGGCGACATCATCACCGGGGTCGAAGTCGCTTCTACATGGAGCCCGGTCCTTGACCCGAAACACCTGCAAGAGGCACTGGCGGCGGCGACTTCGGCGCGGCTGACGGTGCTGCCGGTGGCGCTGGACGAACACGACATCAAAGGCGCCCCACGCAAGGTCATCAAGGTGCCCAAGCTCTTCCTCGGGAAGGCTGGCGCCGCCCGCCTCCTGGACGCCGTCGGACTCGGGGGCGACACCCTGACCTGCCGGGCCTTGGTCCAGCCGGGCCTCGCCGCGGCCAACGCTGGCCTGCGCACTGGCGATCGCATCCTTGCGCTCGCCGGTCAGAAAATGACCTCCTGGGATGACATCGTCCGCACCGTGAACACCGCGGCCGGAGAGACGGACGGCAAGACCGTGCAAGTAAGGTGGCAGCCCCGTGCGCCGACCCTCACCGCCACTGTCGAGCCGCGCGAGGCCCAGGTGCGGCCCGAGCCCGTGCCCGTGGCCGACTACGGCTTCGATGCCGCCCTCGCGCCCAGGAAGGAGATCTACCGGGTCGCTGGTTTCGTGGGCAGTCTGGGCGCCGGAATCAACTGCAGCATCGACACGTTGCGCCAACTCTACGTCACGCTGAAGAGCATCCTCGCCGGGCGTGTCAGCGCCGACAATCTCGGCGGCATCATCACGATCTCGCGAGTGACTTATGAGTACGCCGAGGATGGCTGGCAACGTTGGTTGTACTTCCTCGCGATCCTCTCGTTGAACCTCGCCTTCATCAACGTCCTGCCGATTCCGGTCCTCGATGGCGGCCAGCTCATGTTCCTCGCGGTCGAGAAGATCAAAGGCTCGCCGGTATCGGCCCGAGTGATGACCTACGCCCAGATCCTCGGCTTCGTGATGGTCATCGGCCTGCTGGTCTTCGTCACCTACAACGACATCCTCCGGGTCATCCGGTGAGTCGAGCAGCGGCGCTGGCCGGCCTGGTTCGACCGCGCCTGCTGCCTTCTGCCGCCTGTGATGTCTTGGCGGGGGTGGCGCTGGCCGGCGGCATCGCGGGACCGACGACGCTCGCCCGCGCGCTCGTTTGTTCCCTGTGCCTTTATGCGGCCGGCATGGTGTTCAACGATGTAGCAGATGCCGGTGAGGACGCGCGCCTGGGCCGCGACCGCCCGATCCCGACAGGGCGCGTGGCACGCCTCCACGCCGGCGCGTTCGGCCTCGCCCTCGTCGGGCTCGCGCTCTTGGCAGCGCCCTGGTCGCAGGTCGGCCTGCTGCCTATCTGGATCACGGCGGGCGTCCTGTTCTACGACTTCGCCGCCAAGCGCCTCGTCCTGCTTGGCGCACCGACGCTCGGCGCGTGCCGGGCGCTCAACGTCTCCCTTGGTTGGGCCGCTACCGGCGCCGGAGAACCGACCACTACCGTCTGGGTCGTCCTTGCTAGCTACGCGACCTTCGTCGCTCTGGCCGTCGTGCACGGACAACTCGAGGATCGTGGGGCCCAGACCAGTCCCGCGCGCAGCACAGCCATCCTGCTGTCCGCCGCCTCGATTGCCTTCCTACCGGCCTTCGTGTTGCCCTACTGCTGGCTGACAGCCCTGGCCGCAGTAGCGACCCTGGTGCGCGCTCTAAGAGCCCCCGCCAATGGCGCGGCTTGGATCGCGTGGCGTACAGGTGTCCTGCTGCGAGGCCTCTCCCTGTTCATGCTTGCTGTCGCGCTCGGCGCCGGCGGCTGGTGGGAGGCCGCGGCCATCGGCATCCTGGCCCTTTGCGTGCCCCTCCTCGTACGCCACTCCCGCTCCTGGAGTTGAGTGCTTGGATTCCCAGGCGGTCGGTGCGAGGAGGTGCTTCATCTGCACGAAGATCTCGCGGGCCTGCTCGCGCGACAACAAGTCGTGTTGGACCAGCAGAGTCAACGTCTGCTTGCGCGTCGCGACATCGGAAAGTAGGTCGGCGAACGCTCTGGGCGCCCGCGCGGTCCCGGTCGGCCAAGCGCCGGTCGCCTCGTCGAGGTCGATCACCGCCGCCAAGAGCCCCTCGTGCTCCGGCGCCGCGATGTCGTCGTCGATGCCGAAGTCTGCAGGCCGTGGCTCCGGGTGCTCTGTCTCCGGGTGCTCTGTCTCCGGGTGCTCTGTCTCCGGCGCTTCTTCCTCGGCGACGCCGACGTGCGCCTCATCGCCCGCCAAGCCGTCTTCCCCTGTCCGCTCCACGGGCTGGCCGAGGTGGCGCCGGGCGATCTCCTCAAGCCCCTCGCGCCGCCAACGGTCGAGGTCCTGTATGCCGAGCTCGCCGAGGTGAACCTCAAGCTGCTCGGAGGTCGTGTCCGTCTCTTCAAGATCGTGGCGATCGCGCAGCAGCTCGATCGCGTCCTCTGCCCCACCTGAAGTGCTCTTGAAGAAGTCCTCCATCTCCCCGCTGATCTGTCGCGCAACGTTCTCGCGCTGGTCGTCGGTAACCGTGCTCAAGACCCCCGCGGCAACCTTGATCGTGTCGCGGACGAACTCGAACATCTCGCGGTGCAGCTTCAGTTCACGTGCTTCGCGCTGGTCACCCTCCTCGATCAGGCGGACCGTCTCGCTGCGCACCGAGTGAACCAGACTCTCGCCCTGCACCTCCTGGTGCTGCCGCCGCCGTCGTGTTTTCTCACGGCGAAAGCGGTCGAAAGCTGCGTCATCACTGCCGTATCCGTGCCGGTTCATTCCACCCCCCCCACGGGCAAGCTCTGTGTCCTCATCGAGTCTTGGGGGCGCGATCTTCAGTGCTGCCTCTCAGCTTCAAGGCCAGACCCAAGGCATCCTCCCTGCTGACCACCGAGCCTGCGAGCCGTGCTTCCTCGATGGCATCGAGGGCCGCGCCAAGCGCCGGGCCGGGCGGCCAACCGAGGTCGAGCAGGTCCTTGCCACGCACCAGATGTTCGCGCGGGGGCGGCGGCAGGCTGTCCGCAAGCCGCCGCAGCTCGCGCCAAAGGTCCAGCTTGCGATGGCAGGCCAGACAGTCGGCGCGGTGAAACTCAAGGTGTGCCGCGAACAGCGAACTTTGCAGGAAGCGTGCCCGCTTCATCGGGCGAAACGATGGCACGCAGGTGATGCGGATGTGCTGCTCGATCAGGGCGACGACCTCGCGCCGCAAGGCCGCCGTCGCACCGTGCTCAAAGAGCCATTGTTCCGCGAAGCGCGCGCTGAGGACATCGTGGCCGGGGAAGCGGATACGGCCTCCCTCCTGAACAAACGTCTCCTTCTTGCCGACGTCGTGGAAGAGCGCGGCCCAGGCCAGCGCCGCCGTAGGCGGATCACGCAAGTTGCCCAGCACCTGTGCGGTGTGGCCAAGCACGGCGCCCTCGGGGTGATGGTCCTCCGGTTGCGGCACCTCGGCCAGCGGCGGCAGCCAAGGCAAGACGTGATGCGCGACGCCCGACCGCAGCAGCAGCTGGAGTCCGCGCGCGCGGCCGCGCGCAATTAGCAGCCGCTCGAGTTCAAGACGCAAGCGTTCCCGCGAAAGCCGCGCGACCTCGCCCGCACAGTCGACAACCGCCCGCCACGTCGCACGGTCCATGACTAGCCCGTGCTCGGCGCACAGCCTCAGTGCACGCAGAATGCGCAGCGGGTCTTCGCGCAGCCGCTCTCGGGCCGGCCCTATGACGCGCAACCGATGGGCCCAAAGATCCTGCATCCCGCCGCTGGGATCCACCAGGTCACCGGTGGCCGGGTCGAGGTAGAGCGCATTCATCGTGAAGTCGCGGCGCTGCCAGTCCTCGGCCGGGTCCAATACGAACTCGACCTCGGACGGCGCGCGGCCCTCGACGTAGGCGCCATCGCGCCGCAGCGTCGTCACCTCGACGGAGCGACCTTCGACCTCCAGCATCAGCGTACCCAGCGACTCGCCCGGCTGATTCTCGGCCAGCCATGCCCCCGGAACCGCGGCGCGGACAGCCTCTGGCAAGGCGTCCGTCGCCAGATCGAGGTCGCGTGGCACAGAGCCCCGCACCAGGTCGCGCACCGTGCCGCCGCACCACCACGTCCGGTGCCCGGCCTCGCGCAGTCGGCTCACGAGGCGCAGGCAGCCCGTCGGCAGGGCGAACAGCTTCGCCCACAGGCTGTCGGCGTTCGAGGGCCTTGGATAGGCTGGCATCAGAGGCAGTGCATTACTCCTAAAGACTCACGGCAAGGGTCGCACGAGACATGGACAGAAGCTACCGCCCGGGACTCGGCGACCTCGCCGTCGTGATCGCGCTTTTATTGCTGGGCTGGTTCACCTTCGGCCCGCACCTGTCCGGGCGCACCCTAGCCGCCTTCGAGCGCAGCGCGCAAACGCGACTCAAGGAGCTCCACGACGCCCTGGCAACGGCCGGCGTGCTTGAGGCCCTCGCTGCCTGCGAGGCGCAGGTGCGACAGAGCCAGCCAGATCTGTTGCCAATCGCGGAGCTGCCTTCCGACGCCGTGGCAGGCTGGTTCCTGCCAACGTGGGAGGACGATTCCTACTACTACCGGCTCGACCCGTACGCCGATCATGTCACCGCCATGGCATGCCCACGCCAGCCCGGGATCGGCAACATGATCCTGGCTGACCGCGACGGCGCGCTCACCGAAATGCCCTACGCGGGTCCGAAGGTGGATCGCCCGCCTACCCAGGC
>NYZE01000141.1 GCA_002685965.1 Planctomycetota bacterium
CTTGAGTGCGATCGGCGTCGCGGCGCAGGCCGTTGTTTTTCCGGCTGGCGCGGATCGCGTCGAGGTGCCGATGCGTCTGTTGGGTAGCGGCGCCTTCGGCGTGTTGCCGGCGATCGAACTGGTGATCGGCGAGAAGCGTGGCTGGTTCGTCGCCGATACCGGTGCCGGGACGGTGCTCATGACGCCCGAATTGCTCGCCGATTTGGGCGTCGAGGGTCGCGGCAAGATCCCGATGATGGGCGTCACGGAGCGAGCGTCGACCAAGGTGTATCGACTGCCGGAGTGTCGCCTCGGTGCGCTGCGAATGAAGGGCGTCAAGGCGATCTCGCACGACATGTCATCGCTGTGCGAGAAGCTCGGCGCTGAGGTGTCCGGCCTGTTAGGCAACGCGGCCTTTACCGGGCAGGTCGTGACCTTCGACTTCGCGTGTCGCAAGTTGATCGTGCACCGGGGCGAGACCTTCACGGCGCCGCCAGGCGCCACGCGCGTGAAGGTCGAATACGCGCTGGGGATTCCGTCGGTCCGGGCCTCGATCGGCGGTCGGCGCTTCGCGCGCTACTTGCTCGATACCGGGAACCAGGTGGGGGTGTTGCTGAACGGACCCTGGGTTGCGCGTCGCAAGTTGCTCGCCGAGCCGGGGCGCTTCCCGTCCATCGGCGTCGGCGGCATCGGCAGTGATCGAGCCGTGCGCCTGGCCTTGGCTCCGGACCTGCGGATCGGCCGCGGCACCGACCTGATCGTCCGGGATGTGCCGGTCGGCATGGCTGGCAAGCGCGCTGGCGGCCTGCTCGGCGATGCCGTGCGTGCGGGCAACATTGGTACGCCGGTCCTGGAACGCTTCCGCTTTACGCTCGACTTCCTGCGCGAGGTCGCTTGGTTCGAGCCGCGCGCCGACGTGCCCAATCGCGTCGAGCCTTGGTTCGGCTTCACGATGCGCGTCCGCAAGGGCGCCGTCCAGATCCGGGCGGTTGTCCCGACGAGCCCGGCGGAGGTGGCTGGGCTGAAGGGTTGGAACAAGCTGCTCTGGGTGGACGGGGCGCCGGTGGCGGGCCTCGATATCTCCGCGATCGTGGCCCGGCTGCGCAAGTTGGATCGCGTTCGGCTCGTGTTGGAACGGCGCTTGCACAAGGGCGCTTCCCAGCAGGACCAATTGCGGGTCGAGCTGACTCGTACGAACTTCTTACCTGCCTTGCCTGGACCACGGCGGTCGAAGTAGTTGTAGAATCCACGCTTCGTGAAGGCTCAGCATTTTCCACTCGCACAATGAATCTCCACGCGTTTGCTCTTCGTGCCTCGTTCGGCGTTGCCGTACTGGCGTCCCCCACCCCGTTGTCGGCACAGCTGCGCGAGCGCGCCGATATGACCCCGCTGACCGAGACGCAGCGGATTCAGCACGTACTGAGCCGATTCGCCTTCGGCGCTACGCCTGGGCAGATCGAGGTGGTCCGCAAGATGGGGCTGGATGCCTGGTTCGAGAAGCAGCTCGAGGCCGGATTCCGCGAGCCCTACGAGCTTAGTGAGAAGCTCCGCCAGCTCGAGACCCTCGAGCTCAGCTCGCAAGACTTGCTGGCCAACTACAACCCGCCGAATCCAGGTAGGCGTGGCACGCCGAAGGAGCGGCGCGACTACAGGATGCTGCGCAGCCTGCCACGCGGCCAGTTGCGCGACGCGATCGTCTGGCGGGCCGCACTGAGCGCCAACCAGTTGCGCGAGGTCATGACCGACTTCTGGCGTAACCACTTCAACGTCGACCTGAACAAGGGGCTGTGTCGCTACTACGCGGTCGATTACGAGCGGGAGGCGCTGCGCAAGAACGTGTTCGGCGACTTTGGCACGATGCTCGAAGCCACGGCGAAGCACCCAGCGATGCTGGTCTACCTGGACAACGCGTTGTCGCGGCGGCCGCCGTCCAAGCAGGATCTGAAGGAAGTTGAGCGTAAGCCGCGGCGACGCACGGGCTCGCGCGAGTGAGCCGCGGAGGCCGTGAACATCGCCGAGCAACGTGGGCTCAACGAAAACTACGCGCGTGAATTGCTCGAACTCCACACGCTCGGTGTCGACAACTACTACCGGCAGAAGGACGTCATCGAAGTCGCCAAGGCGCTCACCGGATGGACCGTGCAGAACAACCCGAAGTATCCGGTTGGCTTCCTGTTCCGCGAACGCATGCATGTGCTTGGTCCGAAGAAGTTCCTCGGTCGAAAGCTGCAGCGCGACCGGAAGAACCCGTTGCTTGAGGGTGAGATCGTCATTCGCCGCCTCGTGAAGCATCCGGGCACGGCGCGGTTCGTGGCCTGGAAACTGTGCCGGTACATCGTCGATGACTATCCGTCAGAGGCGCTAGTCAAGCGCCTCGCGAGTGCGTTCAAGAAGGGCAAGGGCGACCTCAAGACGCTGTATCGCGCGATCTACAAGGACCCGGAGTTCTTCGAGCCGTACTACTATCAGTCGAAGTTCAAGCGGCCGCTCGAGTTCGTGATCAGTGCCCTGCGTGTCACCGGTGCGGAGGTCGACCAGCCGGGCATGGCGCTGCAGACGATGGCACTCTTGCAGGAGCCGCTCTACGAGCAAGAGGACCCGACTGGCTATCACGACACGGCGGAAGCGTGGAACGATCCCGGTGTGATGGCGGTGCGTTGGCAGTTCGCGATGAACCTCGCGACCGGCAAGCTGCGCGGCATCAAAGTGCCCGAGAAGTTCTACCAGGGTCTGCACCCGCGCATTCCGCGAGTGTGGAAGGACCAGCTGGCGCGGCGCGTGTTGCCGGCCGGCATGGGTGAGAAGACCTCTCGTATCATGGACCGGATGATGCGTCGCTACTTGGAAGGTAAACCGAATCCAAAGGTGACCGAGTTGGGGCCGTACATCTTGGGCCTCTTGCTTGGTTCCCCCGAGTTCCAGAGGCAGTGACCTCCGAAGGCAGAGACATGAGTTCAAAAAGTAAGGCTGGTAGGCGTTCGACGCGGCGTGACTTCCTGGTGGCTTCGGGTGCGGGCGCAGCGGCGCTCTCGTTCCCGACCCCTCTGCGCTGTCTCGGGACGACGCATCCGGCGTTCCAGTCGGACGGTGTCCTCGTCGTGATCTACCTGCGTGGTGGCCAGGACGCTCTGAACACGATCGTTCCCTACAAGGACGACCGCTACTACGAGATCCGTCCAACGATCGCGATCGCGCCGAAGCAAGGCGATGGTTTCGAGGGCGTGATCCGCTTGGACGAGCAGTTTGGCATGCACCCGGCGATGCGAGCGCTGAAGCCGCTGTGGGATGCGAAGATGTTCGCACCGGTGATCACTGCCGGGTCGCCGCACCCGACGCGCAGCCACTTCGACGCGCAGGACTTCATGGAGTATGCCTCGCCCGGGCTGCGCACGGCGCGTGACGGTTGGCTCAATCGTTACCTCGCCTGCAGCGCGGGTCGTCGTGGCCAGGACTCGGATCTGCGTGCGCTCGCGATGCAGGGGCTGCTGCCCCGGTCGCTGCGTGGCAAGTACCCGGTGCTCGCCGTGCCGGAGAGGGGTGCTCGGCAGTCGGGGCGTTTCCTCGACCTGTTCGACGACCTCTACAACAAGGACGTCGATGACGCTCCGGGTGAGGGGATGATCCCGGTCCGCGACGGCAAGAAGCAGAAGAAGAGCGGCAAGAAGGGCGAGGGTATGTCCCTCCGGCGGGACGACCCCGTCGTGCAAACCGGACGCAACACGATCCGCACGCTGCGCCGTTATCAAGAAATCGTCGGCCAGGGTGGCCAGGGTGGCCAGGGTGGCCAGGGTGGCCGTGGCCGTGGTCGTCGTCGCGCGCGCAGAGTCTACCCGCGCGGTCGTCTGGGTGACCGGCTCGCGGACATCGCCAAGGTGATCAAGTCTGGCGAGAAGATGGAAGTCGCGGCCGTTGACTGGAATGGCTGGGACCACCACACGGGCCAGGGGGCCGAGCAGGGGCGCCACGCCCGGATGATCGGCCACGTGGCCGAGTCGATCGGGGCCTTCATACAAGACCTCGGTGAACACTCGAAGCGGACCGTCGTCATGACGATGTCCGAGTTCGGACGCACTTGCCGCGAGAACGGCAACATGGGCACTGACCACGGCCACGGCGGCATGGTGATGCTCGCCGGCGGTCCCGTTGTCGGAGGCAAGGTCCACGGCCGCTGGGAGGGCCTGCAGGACAACGAGATGTACCAGGGCCGCGACCTGCCCGTGCACACCGACTTCCGCGACATCATGGCGGAGGCACTGACCGTGCACATGGGCATCAAGGACCTGCCGAAGGACTTCTTCCCCGACTTCCAGCCCAGCAAGAAGCGGCTCGGCCTGTTCGGCTAGGTGATGCGTTAGCGTCTGCCTTGGGTGGCAAGACGGGGGTGAGTCCCCATCGATCAGTCTGCGTTGGCACGACCTGTGTCGGCACGGGATTTGACGGGGCTGCGTTCAGCCTGGAGAGGCCATGGCCTACCATGGTCGCCCTCGCGTTCGCTTTGGCACCCTGCGCCAGGAGGTCTTCGCCGTGTTTCGATGCAACTTTGCTGTATTGCTAGGTCTAGCTACGATTGCCCTGCTTCCCACCGCGTGTAGCGGTGATGGGGAGCAAGGGAGCAAGGGAGACAAGGGCGGGACGGCGAAGACCGGTGGCGAGGGCTCGAGCGACGTGGAGTCGGATCGTCCGCATTGGGAGGACCGTGGCGACACGCTGATCTATGGCGTCGGCATGGATGCCGATGGTCTGTGTCCGATCCTGTACCAGAGCGTGACCGGCGGCAACGTGGTCGACCTCGTCACGCCTCGGGTGACGAACAGTGACTTCGCCAACGGCCGGATCACGTTTCTACCGGCGTTGGCCAAGTCCTGGGAGTGGAGCGAGGACCATACCAAGCTGACCTACACGATTCGCGATGATGCTGTGTGGGATGACCCATCGCGGACGATCGTCTCAGGGGAAGACTTCGTCTTCACCTACATGATGATGCGCGATCCCGATGTCGCGAGCCCGCGCGGCGCCTACACCGAGCGCATGGATCCGCAGGAGCCGGTGACGCTTCTGCCTGATGGTCGCGTCCGTTTCAACTTCCTCTACGCCTACAACGAGCAAACGATGCTCGCGCACGCCGGCATGAACTTGATCCCGAAGCACTTGCTCACGGGCGTCGAGCGCAAAGCGATGCGGCAGCACGATCTGCACATCAAGAATGCGGCGGGGCACGGTCCGTTTCGCCTGCTGAGCTGGGATCCGAAGAAAGAGATCGTCCTCGTCCGGAACAAAGCCTGCAAGACGATCGCTGTTCCCTACCTCAGGAGGATCATCATGCGGGTGATCCCGGAGTACCAGACGCTGCTGACTGAGATGCGCAAGGGCGGTATCGACCTCATGGAGTCGATCCAGGAGAAGGACATCGCCGACGCCAAGTTGTGGGGCAACGTCAAGCTCTACCGCCGCGGCTATCGTTTCCTCGACTATGTGGCCTGGAACGGGCAGAACCCGCTGTTTGCCGACCGTGAGGTTCGCCGCGCGCTGACGATGGCCATGGACCTCGACACGATGATCAAGAACTTGCTCACGTTCGGTGGCGAGACCCACGGGACCAAGGCGTATTCGACGCTGACCCCGGAGTTGACCGACTTCGTCCACGAGGGCTTCGCCTTCTTGCCCTTCGACCCGAAGAAGGCGGCCGCCGTGCTCGACAAGGCCGGTTGGAGCGACACCGACGGCGACGGCGTGCGCGACAAGGAGGGCAAGCGCTTCGAGTTCACATTGCTGACGAATCAGGGCAATCCACGGCGCAAGGACGCTTGCGAGTTGATCCAGGCCAACCTGAAGGCGATCGGCGTCAAGGCCAACCTGGAACTGCGTGAGGGTGTGACCTTCTTCGATCTGTTGCGCAAGAAGGAATACGACGCGGCGGTTTCCGGTTGGTCAGCCGGCTTGTTCCCGGATCCGTCCGACATCTGGCATTCGGCGACCGAGAAGGAACCACGGCCGTACAACTTCACGGCCTACAGCAACGCGGAAGTCGACAAGCTGATCCAAGCAGGCTTGCGCACGGCGGATCTCACGAAAGAAGCCGCGATCTGGAAGCGCATGCAGAAGCTGATCTATGACGACCAGCCTTACACCTTCCTCTATTGGAAGAAGTCGACGTTCCCGCTGCACAAGCGCTTCAAGGGCGTCGAGCCGAACGTGCTATCGGTGATTCACAAGCTGGAGAACTGGTACGTGCCCAAGGCGGACCACAAGTACAAGTACTAGTCCTACCCTCGGTCTGTCCAACGCCGATATCACATGTTCGTTTTCATCGTGCGCCGTGTGTTGATCAGCATTCCGCTGATCTTCGTGGTGATGATCGGGCTGTTCTTCTTGCAACAACTGGCGCCCGGTGACGCATCGGCGCTCTACATCAATCCCGAGTTTCCGATCGAACAGATCGAGCGCATCCGCGCCAACCTGGGCCTCGATCAGCCGTCCTACGTGCAGTTCTGGCGTTGGTTCACGGCGGCCTTGAGCGGCGACTTCGGGATCTCCTTGACGGAGAATCGTCCGGTCATCGACAAGATCATCGCGGCGCTGCCCAACACGCTGTTGCTCGGCGGGGCCTCGTTGGCGGTGATCTTCGTGATCGGGATCGTGGTCGGTGTCGTGTCGGCCGTGAAGCAATACAGCCTCACCGACCACCTGCTGACGCTGGGCAGCTTCTTCCTCTACTCGATGCCGGGGTTTTGGCTGGCCCTGATGCTGATCCTCGTGACCTTTCACCTGTGGCCCGATTGGCCGAGCTCGGGAATGGTGAGTAATGAGATCACGATGAAGCTCGCGCACATCCGCGAGGCGGCGATGCTGGGGGAGGAACCCGAGGTCAGCATCGGGATGTTCGAGCGCTTCTTCGACACGCTCAAGCACCTGGTGTTGCCGGTCATTGCGCTCGGTGTGGCATCGGCGGCGAGCATCGCTCGCTACACACGTTCGTCGGTGCTCGAGGTCATCCGCCAGGACTTCGTGCGTACGGCGCGCGCAAAGGGCGTCAGCGAGCGTCGCGTCATCCTCGTGCATACGCTGCGCAACGCGCTGATCCCGATCGTGACCCTGCTGGGCTTGTCGCTGCCGTTCCTCGTTTCTGGCGCCGTGTTGATCGAGTACGTGTTTGCTTGGCCGGGGATGGGACGTGAGCTGGTCGAAGGCATCTTCAAGCGCGACTACCCGATCGTCATGGCGTGTGCCTTGCTGCTGACCATCATGGTCTTTGTCGGCAACCTCGCCGCCGACATTCTCTATTCACTCGTCGACCCGAGGATCAGCCATGGTTAGCGCACGCCCGAGTCAGGGATGGCGCACGTGGCCGGGCCTGTGGTTGCTGCAGCGTGGCAACCCGCGCATCCTCGGCTGCCTCGTAGTGTCGGTGATCGTGATCTGCGTCGTGACGCTGGTGTTTCGTTTCGACCGATTGTCAAAGCTGATGGCGGGAGGGGCCTGGGACTGGTCTGGGCTTCTGGTGATCTTTGGAGCGCCGGTGCTCGTCCTGTGGTTGGGACGCAGGAAACCGCCGCGTCCGCGCGCGGGCAAGAGCCAGTGGGTGCTGGTGCGGGAGCGCTTCATGCATTCGCCACTGGCCCAGATCGGGCTGTGGTTCGTTGTATTGCTCTATCTGATCATGTTCCTCACGCCGTTTCTGACGCCGTACACCTTCGACCTGCAGGTGGACGCAGGCCGACTCAAACTCATGGCGCCGATGCAGGAAGGGTTCCTGTTTGGGTCGGACCAGTTGTCGCGCGACATCCTCTCGCGGGTTCTCTGCGGCGCGCGCATCAGTCTGACGATCGGTTTCGTCGCGGTCGGCCTGTCCGTGTCGCTGGGCATGGCGGTGGGATTGCTGTCCGGCTTCCTCGGCGGCTGGGTCGACATGGTGTTGATGCGCGTTGTCGACGTTCTGCTGTCGATTCCGCGCCTCGTGCTCCTGCTCGTGTTCATGGTGCTGTTCGCGACGGCCCTGCCGTCGGAATGGCGCGTGCATCTCATGGTCGCCATCCTCGGCGCGACCGGGTGGATGGGTACCAGTCGGATCGTGCGTGGCGAAGTGCTCAGCCTGAAGAGCCGTGACTTCATTCAGGCCGGTCGAGCGCTGGGCTTCAGCAATCTGCGACTGATGTTGCGGCACGTTGCGCCGAACTGTCTCGCGCCGGTCATCGTCGCGGCCACGCTCGGCATCGGAGCGACGATCCTCGTGGAAGCGAGCCTGTCCTTCCTCGGGCTCGGCGTTCCTGATCCCTATCCGTCGTGGGGCAAGATGGTCGCCGAGGGTAAGGAGTACCTGACCAAGGCTTGGTGGATGACGACCATTCCAGGTTTCACTATCGTCTTTGCGGTGTTGTCGTTCAACCTGCTCGGCGACGGGCTCCGCGACGCGCTCGATCCGCGCACTGTGCTGCGGTCGTCACTCTCGACCGATGCGGATGACGAAGACACCGACGCGGGAGCGGCATGACTGACCGTGTCCTGTATCCTGCGCGACTTCACTACCATGCCCGGTGTCCTGCCCCAGAAGTTCGTGTCCAGTTTAGGCGAACCAGTTGCGCCGCTGACAATGTGCGCGGAGGCAGGAAGATTGGGCGATCGGCTGATGGAGCGCAACGCAGAGCGAGGTGGTCAGTGGTGCAGCGAGTCGGCGAAACCGTGCGCGAACTTCTGGGACAGGACACGACCTTATGAGTGACGTACCCCTTCTTGAACTCCACAACATCAAGACCTACTTCTACACCGACGAGGGTGTGGCGAGGGCGGTTGACGACGTCTCCTACAAGATCAAGTCCGGCGAGATCCTCGGCGTCGTTGGCGAGTCCGGTTGTGGCAAGTCGGTCGCGGCGTTGTCGATCATGCGGTTGATTCCGGACCCACCAGGCAAGATCGTCGAGGGGCGCATCCTCTTCGAGGGCAAGGACATCCTCGGCTTGCCGGAGGAGAAGATGCGCAAGATCCGCGGCAACGAGATCTCAATGATCTTCCAGGAGCCGATGACGTCACTGAACCCGGTGTTCACGATCGGCGATCAGATCATGGAAGCGATCCTGTTGCACCAGAAGAAGAACGCGACCGAGGCGCGCGAGCTCGCCATCGAGATGCTGCGCAAGGTAGGTATCCCGTCGCCCGAGTCACGCGTCGACGAGTATCCGCACGCGATGTCGGGTGGCATGCGCCAGCGCGTCATGATTGCCATGGCGTTGTCGTGCAACCCGAATCTGTTGATCGCGGACGAGCCGACGACGGCGCTCGACGTGACGATCCAGGCGCAGATCCTTGACCTGATCCGTGGCTTGCAGCGCGACAGCGGCATGTCGGTGTTGCTGATCACGCACGACCTTGGCGTCATCGCTGAGATGGCCGACGACGTCGTGGTCATGTACGCGGGCAAGGTGGTGGAGAGCGCCGACGTGAAGACGCTCTTCAAGGGCCACGTGCATCCCTACACCGAGGGGTTGTTCAACAGCCTGCCGAGTCAGGAGACCCGCCAGGCGCGGCTGCAAGCGATCGAGGGCAACGTGCCGACTGCGTTCTCGTTTCCGAGCGGCTGTCGCTTCCGCGATCGCTGTCCGCTCGCCGAACCCGTGTGTGCGGAAGCGGAACCACCGCTCGTCGAGTTGACACCCGGCCATGAGGTCGCGTGTTACGTGCGAGCGCCCGCCACGGCAGCAGGGAGCAGGTCATGACCGAAGGCAAGAGACCGCTTCTCCAGGTCAACAACCTCAAGAAGTACTTCCCCATTCGGCGCGGGCTGATGAGTCGCGTCGTCGGCCAGGTCAAGGCGGTCGACGATGTGTCGTTCTCGATCGGCGTCGCCGAGACGCTCGGCCTCGTCGGCGAGTCCGGCTGTGGCAAGACCACTGTCGGGCGCACGCTGTTGCGCCTGATTCCGCCGACCGAGGGCAGCGTCGAGTTCGACGGCAAGCAGGTCTTCGATCTTGGCACCGAGGATCTGCGCAGGCTCCGTCAGGACATGCAGATCATCTTTCAGGACCCGTACTCGTCGCTCAATCCGCGCATGACCGTGGCCGGTATCGTCGGTGAGTCGCTCAGGGTCCACGGAATCGCGAAGACCAAGGAAGAGGCGCGTGCGCGCGTTGCCCAACTGCTCGAGCGCGTCGGTCTGTCGAGCCAGTACGTCAATCGCTACCCGCACGAGTTCTCGGGTGGCCAACGCCAGCGCATCGGCGTTGCGCGAGCGCTGGCGCTGCAGCCCAAGTTCATCGTCTGTGACGAGGCGGTTTCGGCGCTCGACGTCTCGATCCAGGCGCAGATCCTCAATCTGCTCATGGACCTGCAGGAGGAGTTCAAGCTCAGCTACTTGTTCATCGCCCACGATCTGTCAGTGGTGCGGCACATCGCGGATCGCGTTGCCGTGATGTATCTGGGCGAGATCGTCGAGCTGTCCGAGACCGAGGACTTGTTCGAGCGTCCATCGCACCCGTACACGCGCGCGCTGTTGTCGGCGATCCCGGTGCCCGACCCGACCAAGAAGCCGCAGCGTATTCTGCTCGAGGGCGACGTGCCGACGCCGATCAATCCGCCGGCAGGGTGTCATTTCCACACGCGCTGCCCGGAAGTCCTGGATCGCTGCCGTATCGACGATCCGCCGGTGTTCGACCTTGGCAGCGGGCACGGCTCGAAGTGCTGGCTGCACGAAGGCAGTTACGCGGTCGCCTCGGCGGGGATGACGGCCCTTGAGGTCTAGGTTTCGCACGGCGTTCGCGCTCCGCGTTCTCGGCTTCTCGGCGGTCTCTGCGTTGCTGTTCTGTTGGTGTCCGAGTGCGCAGAGCAAGAGCGACAAGAAGCCGAGAACGTGGGGCGCGAACGCCGAAGTGAGCGACTATCGGCTAGCCAACGGGCTGGAGATTTACCTGGAGCAGATCCCGAACGCCAAGGCGATGGGGTTGTTCCTGTTCGTCAAGACCGGCTACACCACGGACCCGGCGGGGCGGACTGGGCTGGCGCACTTGACCGAGCACATGGTCATGACGGCCTCGACGCCGTTGCGGCCTGAAGTGTGGGATTACCAGCGCTGGAACAAGGAGCGCAAGGGCGCGAACGCGATGACGCGGCCGACCTTCACGGTGTACTACTCGATCGGCACCCGGGAACAGCTGAGCGTCGACGCGCGGCGTTGGGGCGAGGTGCTCGCCGGCAAGGCCGACCTGAACCAGACCCTGCTCGAGCAGGAGCGCGTGGCGATGCTAAAGGAGGTCGTGCACATGGCAGCCCGCGTGCCTGGCGGGGCACTGATGTGGCTGGCGCGTCGCGTCGTACTCACCGGAACACCGGCCGGGCGCCAGGGCATCGGTGTGCCTGACGAGATTGCCAAGATCAGAGCCGTCGACGTGCAGCGCTTCTACAAGGCGCACTATCGACCGAACAACGCCTTGCTCGTTTGTGTCGGGCGCGTCGATCCGAGGGTCGACAGACCCTTCTACCAAGAAGTGTTCGGTGGCTTGGCGCGGCGAGAAGGGCCAGCCGCCGTGAGGACGGCCCGGCCGGTAGCCGTCCCGCCATCCACGCGTGTCCACCCGAGTCTCGGCGCCGTGCACGGCACCTTCGTCTTCCCAGCGCCTGCGGTGGCGAGCGCCGAGTTCCCGGCTTTCTGCATCGCCGCCCTGTGGGTGTGCTATCAGGCGCGCCGTAAGTTCGCCTTTCGCGGCCAGGAGGCGGCAGCCATGTTCCATCCCGGCCTCTATCCGTTCGCCGAAGATCCCTCGCTGGTCTTTCTGAATCGGCGCGGCCGGGCGACGGACGATGTCGCGGCCGTACGCCAGGAGATCGAGACCTGGCTGGAAGGTCTGAGTGAGCGGCGCTTGCCCGACCGTGCGCTGCGCGGGCCGAAGCTCGAAGTCGAAAACCTGCTCGATCCGCTGCCCCGCTCCGCGTTCCGTGCGCGTCTCGTGGCTTCGCACGCCAACATGCTTTACCGCGTCGGCATGGTGCGTGGTGCGTCCCGCTTGCTCGGCTTCCCGAAGGATCTAGCGGCCCGTGCCGCGCGTGTCACCGGTGAGGAAGTGAAGGCCTTGGTCAGCACCAGCTTCCGACCGAAAGAGGGAACGTTCCTGGCCCTTGTGCCGAGCGCCAGGAAAGAGAAGAAGCCCAAGTCGAAGAAGCAGTGAAGCGCACCACAGAGGCCTCCCCGGCCCCCAAGGGGTCGACTCGGCCAGCCTGGACCGAGCCCTCGACCGTGTGCTCGCGGATCACCACGTCCACGAGGCGTTCAACGACACCATCCGCCGTCTGATTCGCTGATCGCTGTCCGAATCGCCGAACACTCAGGCGAAGCGTGGCAGCGCGTCGGTCTGCTGCGCCAGCCGTTGTGCGGTCTTGTCCCGGTCGGACAGCAGAGGTTCGCCGGTGAGCTGCCAGTCGATGCCGATGTCCGGATCGTCCCAGGCGATGTAGAGGTCGCCGTTGGGGTCGTAGTAGCGCGTGCACTTGTATTCGACTTCGGCGGTGTCGCTGATCACGTAGAAGCCGTGTGCGAAGCCCTCCGGCATGTAGATCTGACGGAAGTTGTCGGCCGAGATCTCGACGCCCGCCCACTTGCCGAAGGTCGGTGAGCCGACCCGGATATCGACGGCAACGTCGAAGATCGAGCCCTGCACGCAACGAATGAGCTTGCCCTGCGGGTTGGTCGAGTTGGCGTGCAGTCCACGCAGAGTGCCGCGCGCCGAACGGGAGTGGTTATCCTGGACGAAGGTCGGGATGCTCGCCTCCGCGTAGAGGCTGGCACGATAGGTCTCGAGGAAGAAGCCACGGGGGTCGTGGTGGACCCTTGGCTCGATCAGGAGTACGCCGGGGAGATCAGTTTCCTGGAACATCAGTGCTTGAGTGGCGGACATGTCCGCTTGTTTGGGCTTAAGCGGGCTGGACCTTCAGCCGACCAGGGCGGAGAACAGCTCACGGGCATACTCGCCGGTCATCGCCTTGCGATAGCCGGGCGGAAACGGCACGTTCCGGTAGCAGGTCACGCGGTCAACGAGCGCTTCCTGGAGTGCCTCGGCCGTGGCTGGCGTTGCTGGCTGTCCGGTGAGGTCGAGGTCGCCATACCAAAGCGGAATGGCCTCGGTGCCTGTTACCGCGACTTCGAGGCGCCCGACCTTGTCGCCGTCGGTGTGCAGGGCCAAGGCGACGCCGGCAACCGGATACTCGATGGTGTCGCGCATGCGCAGCTTGCGGTAGCCGGTGCGCAGCTCGCGACTGCTACTCGGGATGTCTACCGCTGTCAGTAGCTCAGCTGGCCCCTTGAGGAAGCGGGTGATGCCGTCAAACGCATAGAACTCGCGTAGCGGCACCGTACGCTCGCCGTCCGGGCCTACGAGAGTGACTCTGGCATCGAGCACGAGCAGCACTGGTGCCAGGTCTCCCGAGTAGGTCGCGTAGCAGATCTCCTTCTGCGGTACGACCAGGCAAACATCGCCGTCCGCCTTCATGCAGTAGCCCTTGCTCTCGCGCCAGAACTCGGACTGGTTGAAGTACCAGCACCGCGTGTCGAGGAGCAAGTTGCCACCAATGGTGCCGAGGTTGCGCAGTGGGGGTGAACTCACCGAGCGAGCGGCCTCGACGAGCCCCGGGTAGTGCTCGGAGAGAACGGAGCTGCGTGCGAGGTCGTCGACGAGGGCGCGCGCACCGATGCGATCGACGCCGATCTCGTCGAGACCAGCCAAGCGCGCGAGCGAGATCACGTGTGGCCGTGGGTTGAGGCGGTTCTTGTAGTTGGGCAGGACGTCGGTGCCGCCCGCCATGTAGTCGAAGGCCTCGCCTTGTGCGGTCAGGTCTCGAGCAATTTCGACCAACTCGGTGATGGTGGTCGGGTGGTGGAGCTCGAAGGTCGGGAGGATCATCGTGCTGGGCTCTTCTCGCTCTGGTCCGAGAACGGCCTCTTGCCGTAGCGGCCCTGCTTCTTCTGCTTCAGGAGCGCGCGGTAGATCTTGTCGGCCGTGATCGGAAGCACGTAGAAGCGCTCACCGATGGCGTCCCAGATCGCGTTCGCAGTTGCTGGGAGTACGGGTAGGAGCGGACCCTCGCCGCATTCCTTGGCACCATAGGGCCCCTCGGGGTCGAGGGTCTCGACGAGAATGGGGTGAATGTTCGGAGTCTCACTGGGCGAGAGGGTGCGGTAGTCCAACAAGTTCGGGTTCTCGAGGTTGCCCTTGTGGTAGTCCATCGTCTCGCACAGCACTTGACCGAGGCCCATGTGCACGCAGCCTTCGATCTGTGCCTCGACCGCGAGTGGATTGAGGGCGCGCCCACAATCGTGCGCTGCCCACACCTCGGTCACGCGCGGCTTGCCGGACAGCAGGTCGACCTTGGTCTGCACGACGAAGGCCTGGAAGCTATAGGTCGGTGACAGACCGGCTGCCGCGCCCTTGTGCTTGCCGCCCATTGGTGGGGCGCTGCTATAGCACCCTGTGGTGACCAGGGCCCCGACGTCTTTCATCGCTCGGCGCACGGCGTTGAGGTACGGGATGCGCACGTTTGGGTCGGCGACGCTGACCACGTGCTCGTCCTCCATGACCAGAAGCTCGGTCGGGTAGCCGGAGACATCGGCTGCGCCTTGAATGATGCGGCGACGCATGTCCTCGGCGGCGCGCCGCACGGCATTGCCGGCCATGAAGGTGACGCGACTCGAATAGCTTCCGAGGTCGATGGGGGCGGTGTCGCTGTCCTCGGTGAGGACGCGGCAGAAGTCGATCGAAAGGCCGAGTACGTCGGCAGTGATCTGCGCCAGCATCGTGTCCGAGCCCTGGCCGATCTCTGCAGCGAGTGAGTGGATCGTGACGCCACCGTCGTAGTCGATCTTCAGGTGCACCGTCGACTGCGGGATGTCGTCCCACCAGATCGGTAGCGCTGAACCGGAGATGTAGAAGCCGCCGGCGATGCCGATGCCCTCGCCAAAGGGAAGCTTGCCTTTCTTGTCCTTCCAACCGGACGCGTCGCAGGCGCGTTCAATGCACTCGACGATGCCATTCGTCGTGATGCGAAACTCGTTGATTGTCTTGGTGTAGCTCGACAGCGCGTTCTTGATGCGGAAGTCGGCTGGATCCTCGCCCAGGTCGTGCGCCGCTTCGTCGAGCAGGATCTCGTAGGCGAAGCGCGTGTTGACGGCGCCGTGCCCGCGCATGGCGCCCGAGGGTGGTCGGTTCGAGTAGACGCGCCGGCCCCGGTAGCGGAACGACGGCAAGCGGTAGGGGCCGTTGGCGAGGACGCCGTTGTAGTAGGTCGTGACGACGCCGAAGCTTCCCCAAGCGCCGCCGTCGATCAACGCGTCGATGTCGAGTCCGGAGATCTTGTGGTCGGCGTCGATCGCGAGGGCGATCTCGATCTTGGACGGGTGGCGGCCGTGGTTGTTGTAGAAGACCTCTTCCCTGTCGAACAGGATGCGCACCGGGCGCCGGCACTTGCGCGTCAGCAGGGCGCAGACCATCTCGTGCGGGAACGGATCGCTCTTGCCACCGAAACCGCCACCAACGGTCGGACGCACGACGCGGATCCGGTGCATCGGGATCTCGAGCACGGTTGCGAGCGCGCGGTGCAAATAGTGGGGGACCTGCTGTGCCGACCAGATTGTCAGGCGGTCGTCGGCGTTCCAGTGAGCGATCGTGCACAGCGGCTCGGTGAACGCATGCGTCACGCCTGGGAACAGGAAACGCTGGCGCTTGGACCACTTGGCGGCGTCGATCGCGCCGTCCACGTCGCCGAAGTCTTGTTGCACCTGCTTGTGGATGTTGGTGTTGCCGACGGTCTTGGTGTGCAGCTTGAGCTCGTCGGGGACCTCTTCCAGGCTCTCTTCGATCTTGAGGAAGGCGCGGATCGGTTCGTAGTCGACGTTGATGAGCGACAGGGCTTCGAGCGCCGTCGCCTCATCGTCGGCTGCAACCGCAGCGACGCCGTCGCCGACGAAGCGGACCCGGTCTACTGCGAGCGCGGTTTCGTCCTGACTTACCGGCAGCACGCCGAAGCGGTTCGGGGCCTCCTGGCCGGTCAAGACCGCGTGGACCCCGGGCAGCGCTTCAGCTGCCCTCGTGTCGATCGAGCGGATCATCGCGTGCGGGTGTGGACTGCGCAGGATCTTGCCGACCAGCATCCCCGGCAACTTGATGTCGTCGGTGTACACGGCCTGTCCCGTCGACTTGCGCCGCGCGTCGATCAGCGGCACGGGCTGGCCGATCAGACCCTGCTTCTGGTTCTTTGGGTCGTGTGGATGGCGGGCCATGGGCGGACTCAGGTGGTTGCCGCCATACGACCCGCAGCGAGTTCGACGGCATCCAAGATCTTCTTGTAGCCGGTGCATCGACACACATTGCCGCCGAGAGCCTCGGCGATGCCCGCGCGGTTAGGCTGCGGCTCATTTTCGAGGAGGGCGTGCACCGTCATGATGAAGCCAGCGGCGCAGAAGCCGCACTGGCTGCCACCGCACTCGGCCCAGGCCTCCTGCAGGGGGTGAATGCTGTCGTCGTCGGCCGATGCGGTGACGCCTTCGATGGTCTGGATGTCACGGCCCTCGACATCGAAGGCCAGCACGAGACAGGAGTTGACCGCGCGGCCATCGATGATGATGTTGCAGCAGCCACATGTGCCCATGTCGCAGCCGCGCTTGGTGCCTACCAGGTGCAGGTCGTTGCGCAGGACGTCCAGGAGCAGGGCGTTGGCCGGCACGGCGAGTTCGTGTTCGCTGCCGTTGATTCGGAGCTTGATCGTTCGCTTCACTGTTGGAGCTAACTCGAAAGACGACTGTCTTGGCTCAGATCATAACGCTGAAGTCACGGCGCAAGATCTCACGCAACTCGTAGAAGTCTCTGATCTTGTAGCGTGGCTCGGTCTTGCCTTGCTGTCGACTGTGCCGTCCGGAGCGGCGGTTCCAGACCGTGACTATGCCGAGGCCGTTGCACGGATCGATGTCGTGCGTCGGGTGGTCGCCGACGTACATCGTGCGGGCGGGGTCCACTTGGACCCGTTCGAGGGCGCGCTCGTAGAGCTTGGGGTTCGACTTGTTGATTCCGATCTGGTCGGTGATGAAGATCGCGCCCGGGGTCAGGAACTCGTAGATGTGCAGGCGCAGGATCTTCTCGGTCTGCTTGAGGGTAACTCCGGCCGAGATCACGCCGCGCACGAGATCCGTGTTGGCGAGTGCGCGCAGCACTTCGTAGACGTCGTCGTAGACCTTGAGGTCGCGGAACTTCGTGTCGTGGTAGGCGGCCATGCCGGCCGAGATCACGATGGCCGGATTGAGTCCGGCGATCGCCGCTTCGGGCAGCCGTTGCAGCAGCTTGTCGAAGTGGCGGTCGTAGTTCGAGGGGAACTCGTCGACGACCTCAGCTAGTTCGCGCAGGAGCTGCTCCTTGTCGGCGCGCACGCCGACCTGGAGCATGCCATCGACAGCGGCGCGGCGTGCCTTGTCGGCGAACGCCGACGTCGAGAAGAGGGTGTCGTCGATGTCGAAGAAGATAGCGTCGAGCCCGGTCGTCTTACCCATCGCCGACCCCGGCGCCCACTCTCGTCGATCCGCCTAGCGCGTGCCGCCGCCGGCGGTCGTGCGGACGTCCATGAACTCCTTGACGTTGATGATGTGGCCGCGGACCAACACCATCAGGCTCGAGTTTTCATCGACCACGCCCTCCTGCTTGAACAGGAAGGAGATGAGCGGCAGGTTCGCGATCCACGGCACCTCGGCGCGGCGCTCGCGGTTGAGGACCTCGTTGAGACCGCCGATCAGGACTGAGCCGCCGTCCGGCACCTTCACCGTCGTGGCGGCGGAGCGGACCGTCATTTGCGGGAACTGAATCGTGACCGGCAGGGTCGAGCCCGAGAGCGACGTCGTGAACGTCGGGATCGGGCGCACCAGTTCGGCGACGGTCGGCTGCAGGTCGAGCGTGATGTACTTGCGGTCGTAGGAGATCGTCGGGCGCACGTCGAGCACGACGCCGTCCTGGATCACGTCGACTTCGGGGTCGGCGATGAACGACGCCGTCGCGACCTCGACCGCGAAGTCCTTGATGTAGGACGTCTGGTTGATGACTGAGATGTTGGCACGCTGCCCGTTGAGGACGGTCAGCGTCTGGGCGTCCACGACTTCGAGGCTGAGCTTCTTCTCGACGGCGCGCAGCAGGACGTTGAGCTGCATGTCATCGAGGATCGTGAAGCCGAAGGTCGCGCCACCAGTCGTCGTCAGCAGGTTTCCCAACGCGTTCTGGAAGAAGTTCTCCGTGCGCCCGCGGAAGTCGCCGTCGAGGCCGTCGTCGTAGAAGAAGCCAGAGTTGGGGTGGGCGTTCGGATCCTGGACGCCGCCGTTGTCGAGGCCCCGCGAGGCGTTGTTGTTGAGGCCGTTGGTGATGTCGTCGAGTTGTGCGACGGTACCCTTGGCGTTGGCTCCACCGAGGCCACGGAAGTCGACGCCGAACTCTTGCAGCCAGTTGCGGTCGACGCGCAGGAACTTGGACTCCACCGTGACGAGGCTCGTCTGGAACTTGCGCAGGTCGTTCAGGAACTGCTCGACCTTGGCCTGCACCTCGGGGGTGTGGACGACGAGCATGTTGCCGCCCGTGACTTCGATCGAGACGCCGTCAGCGCCCCACAGGCCGCGTGCGACGGACTCCTGAACCAACGTCTGCAGCGCTTCCGGCTCGACGAAGCGGACCTTGTCGCCGACTTCACCACCGGCGCGCGGCTCTTCTTCGTCCTCCTCGCCACCGATCGGCAGCGTCTTGATCTGCGGCCCGGCGAAGTTCGTGATCGGGAACGTCAGGTCCGCAATCTCGTGGATTCGCGGGGTCGGCGTGCCGAGCGACTTGGCCTTGGTTGTCATGATGACCGCGCCGTCCTGGACGATCCAAGCCAGCTGGTCCTCGCTGCGCGAGCACATGATGTTGAGGAAGTTCTTCAGCGTGATTGGTGCGCCGATGTCCAGTACCAGCACCAGGCTGCTGCCGTCGATGATCTCCTTGGCCTCGGGCGAGATCAGGATTGGCACGCCGCGTACCCAGTCGTTGAGGCGCGCGACGACTTCCTGGTAGGCGCCGGAGGTTTCGTCGAACTTGATCTCCTTCGGCAGGCGGGTCGTCTCGACGGCGCGCTCGATGGCGATCGTGTCGGCGTCCTTGGTGGCGGCGATCATCTCGCTGGCCGATGCGCGGGCGCGCAGGGTCGTGATGCGGTTCCAGTAGGCCGGGTCCGGTGCGGTCAGGATGTCGCTGTAGGGAACCTTGCGCTCTTCGTTTGCCTCGATGAAGCGACGGAACTCCTTGGCCTTGTCGACGAGGTAGTTGTCGTCGACCTGGTTGAAGAAGCCCTTCTGGGCCGCGGCCGCAAGCTGGCGAGCGATCTCGTGGTTCGGCGCAACCTTGAGTGCTTCTCTGGCGAGGTCACGCGCTTGGCGGAAGTCGCGCGTCTCGTAGGCGCGCGTGCCCTTGGACAGCAGCGAGTCGGTGCGCTCCTTGCGCCGCCGGGCCAGGATCTCTTCTTCGCGCTGCGCGGCCTCGAAGGCTTCACGCTGCGCGGACTCGGTCTTGGCCTTGTCGGCCTGGGCGCGCTCGAGGTCGGCGCGTTGCAGCAGGCTGGCGGTCGTCTCCGGAATGCTCTTCCAATCGAGACGCTTGCCGCCGATCTCGATCATCAGCTCGACTTGGCGCAGGTTGCGTATGGCCTTGTCGTAGTCCCCGCCTGCCATCAGCGCCTTGGCGTCGTCGATCAGTTTCTTGGCCTTGGCCTTGTCGCGCTCGATGCGGATCTGCTGCAGTTGCTCCATGTGCGCGGCCCACGAGTCAATCTCGCCGGTGCGCTTGCCGAGCAGTCGTTGCACCTCGGCCAACTGCTTGCGCAGGTCGGGGTGATCCTTGTCGAGGTCGAGGGCTTTCAGGAGTGTGCCCTCCGCATCGGCGATGCGGTTCTCTTGCACCAACCGCTTTGACTTGCGCAGTGCATCCTGGATCAGGAAGTTGCGTTGCTGGCCTGCGAGCGAACCCTGAGGGTCTTGCGTGCTTGCGTCCGGCTCGGGCTGTGAAGCCGGCCCAGTATCGGTCGTGGACTCGGTCTCGGTCTCGGTGTTCGTGGTGTTGCACGAGAACGCCAGCAGCGAGACACAAAGGACCAAGCCGGTCAAAGTGCGGAGCTTCACGACGGACATCTTCAGCCTTTCGATTCGACGGTCGGTTGCACACGCCAGCTGCGGCAAACCGTGCATCTCAAGTGAATCTCAGTGAGCGAGTCTTGGGCGATCCACAGACGCGGGGGAGTTGGCGTGGACTGCCTAGAACAGGGTCTCCGGGGGAGATCGCGGCAGGGGGCTACCGGCAAGTAATTCGGAGGAAAGCTAGCAGAGCGGCGGGGGCCGGAACAGCCTTTTATGTCCTTGCGGGAACCGGCTTTGGCGTGCTCTTCGGCCAGCGCCAACGGCCGCTGAGACCCGGCGCCCACGCCTCTTGTGAGACCCCCCAAGGGCAACCTCCTCCCAGTGGCCTCGCCGCCGCCAAGAGTGATGTCCTCTAAGCCCGCCTCGAGCGCGAGATCGATCGCTTCGGTGACGTCGCCTCAGGCGATGCCAGGGTCGCCCCTGACGGTGATGGTGTGGGCCCGAGCCACCCCGGACGTCCCCCTGCCCGCCTGGACCCCAACCCTGGCCGGGTGCCTTCAGGACGTCGCTCAGGTCGCGTTGCGAGTCATCGTTGCGAGTCAACGGGCGCGTTGACGCAGCAGTCTTCGGCTGATTACTTCGCGTTCGGGTTCTTGCGAGTGCCCTCGCCGCCGCCAAAGGTGATCTCCTCGAAGCCCGAGTCGATCGCGGTATCGATCAGCTCGGTTACGTCGCCGTAGGTCACTCCCGCACTCGTCTTGATCGTGATCGGACGGGCCGTGGACTTGCCCTTCGCGTCGGTGACCTTGACCTTGACGGCCTTGCGCAGCACACGCTCGAGTTCCGGTATTGTCGAGATGCGGCGCGCGTTGACAAAGTAAGCGACCTTGTGTCCTTCGAGCTCGAAGCGACGCGGGTCGTGCTTGCTCTTGACCTGCTTGCCCCAGTTGACCTGGGCGACGCGGATGTCGAGCTTCTCGATCGGCATGGCCTGGCTCGTGTTGACGCCGACGTCCTTGGGCAGGTTCGTTGCGAGCTTGCCCTCCAGGGTCTTGAACTCGAGGCAGAGGAAGAAGATCAGCAGGAGGAACACGACGTCGATCATCGGCGTCAGGTTCATCTCCGCTTCTTCGAACTTCTTCTTCTTGGCCTTCTTCCTCTTGCGCTTCTGGTAATCGTGATAGTTCACTGCTTACCGCCTTTCTGCTCCGGCTCACCAACGGCGAGTTCGAGCCGCCAGATCAGGACGTCCTTCTGCCCGCAGGTCTCCATGATCTTCGCGATGTGGTGCATTTCGGTCCATTTGTCGGCCCGAATCAGCAGCGGATCGTCTGGCAGCTTCATCTGCACGGCGGGGTCGTACTTCTTCTCCATGAGGTTCTTGGCGAAGTGTGCGAGTAGGTCCTGCAGCTTCTTGCGGCTGTCCCCGTCGACGTCCTCCTTGTAGAAGGTCTGGCGCTTGTAGATGACCTCGCCGTCCTGCAGGACGTTGACGATTGGGCGCACCTTCCCGGGAGGGGGCTCATCCGGCACCGCGAACCGCGCACGTGGCAGCACGACTGGCTCGAGCTCTTGGTTCTGCAAGTCGATGACCAAGAAGAAGAAGATGATCAACTGAAAGACGCAGTCGATCATCGGCGTCATGTCCATCTCGGCTTCTTCTTCGCGAAGACTGGCTGCACTCATCGCTGTCTCCCGACCGTGCTCGAGTGGTTCGAATGCCCCCGTGCCAGATGGAATAGGTCCAGGTGGAACAGATACTGCGGGGCGGACACTGCTCTACTTCACCTTCTCGCGGAAGCGCTCGAAGAGGTCCTCGACGATGGCGCCGATTTCGAGCGACGCCGTGATGACCCGGTTCTTGAAGAAGACATAGGCGGCGGTCACGGGGATGGCGACGGTCAGGCCGAGCAGCGTCGTGACGAGCGCGCCCTTGATACCTGCCGCGAGGTCGTTCGGCTTGACGGACGGCTTCGACGCGATCTCGCCGAAGGTCGTGATCATGCCGTTGACGGTGCCAAGCAGCCCCATCATCGGGGCGACTGCGGCGACGAGTGAAAGCCAGCCGATCTTCTGGTGCAGCTGGATCTCCTCTTCCTCGTGCATCTCGTCAAACGAGATCTGCATCGTCTCGAAGCTGTGCCCGAGCTTGCCGAGGCCAGCGCTTACGACGTTGGTCAGGAAGCAAGCTTCGGCTTCGCAGATGTCGACGGCTTCCTGCCACTTCTGCTCTTCGAACAGTGCCTCGATCTCGTCGATGAGGTGTGGCGGTGCCAGCTTGTCGCGCTTGACCGACATGAAGTGCTCGATGACGAGCGCCAGCGCGAGGACGGACAGGAGAACAATCAGCCAGCCAATGAGGCCGGCGTTCTCGATGATGTCCGACATCATGCTCGGTGATGCGGTCGCCTCACCGTCCTGCGCGGAGGCAGAGGGTGCGATGAGGGCGAGGGCAAGACCCGGCACGGCGACGGAGCGGAAGAAAGCAAAGGGCGATCGCAGCATCGTTTGACACACTCTCCGTGATCTGCGGGAGAACCCGGCCAAACACCCGGGGGGACGGGGGTGGGGCACGTAACTCCCTGGCTACAACGAACCGTTTGAAAAGAGGTTCGAACCCGAAGCCTCGAAAATCGTGTGGGGCGAGACGAGGAGCGGTTGCGTAGTTTGCCGCCTGGAGTCGGCTCAGGAAAGGGGGTACTTCGGGGGCTGATCAGGGCAGTGTGCCCGTGACCAAGCTCCCGCTACTTCTTCAGGGCCAAACGGGCGCGCAGCGCCCAGCGGCTCCCGGAATAACGCGCAATGACGTGCTTGAAGAAGGCGTCGGCTCGCGTGCCAAAGTCCTGGCCCTCGCGGTCCTTGCCGAGTTCCAGCAGGCAGCGGCCGAGGTAGTAGAGCGACTTCGCGGTGGCATCACCGTCCATCACGTCGGTTGCCGAGACCTCGGCGAACGCGGATTGCGCTTCCAGGACGGCTCTCACGTCCTTCTTGGCCACGGCGGCCTCGAACCTGGCCTGGGCCAGGCCAGCCGCCGCCGCCGCCGCGAGACCAGGGTCGTTGACGCCCTGCCTCTTGAGGCCGCTGAAGAAGCGCTGCGCTTCCTGCAGGTTCTTCTGCGCGATGTGGCACTCACCGACGCCGACCTTGGCGGCGATCTCCAGGGCGCGCAGCGACGGGTCGTCGGCGGCTCCGGCCGCTTGCAGCGTGGCCGCGGCGGCCAGGTACGACGTGCGCGCTTCGGCGAACTTCTTCTGCGCGACCATCGCTTGACCCTGCCCGAACTTGGCCCTCGCAGTGGCGCGGGCGCCGAGGCTCTTGGCGGTGGCGTCGGCTTCGAGCTTCTTGAAGCCTGCCAGGGCCTTGTCAGGGTTCTTGGCGAGCAACCAGGCCTTGCCAGCGACGTCCTGAGCCTGTGTCGAGAGGCGGTGGTCGGCATTGGCGGCGAGCCATGTGTCGAGGGCGTTGGCCGCGAGGTCTGCCTTGGCCGGGTCCGACGCTGCGGCGAGGAACAGGGCTTCGGCGGCCCGGAACGAGGCGTGCGCCTTCAACGAGGCCCGCTCTGAGCTCGTTGCGGTCTCCTGGAACAGATTCGCGGCCTGGGCGAAGTCACCACGCTCGACCGCGAATAAGGCGCGCTGCCAGCTCTCGCCGGCATTGCCCCACTCGATCGAGACCACTTGGGAGGAGGGGATGCTCTGGTCCTTCTTGCGCGCCTTGTAGGTGACTTCCTTCAGCGTCTCCGACAGGACGTTTGCGCGACGGATCACTTGACCGCTCGTGTGAATGGTGTCGGTCCCGGTCTTCTTGCCCTGCGCCAACACCGGCAGGGCCAGGCCCACGCACGCTGCGGAGCATGCGATTCGACTCAGCATCCTGTCTCCCCTCTCTGTGACCGCGTCTCTGTGACCGCGCCGATCATGGCCGCAACCTCTGGAACAGCACGACCAGGTCCAGGCCGGGCTTGCCGAACTTCTTGAGCGTCGCGAAGTCCTCGTCGCCCTCGGCGATGCGGTAGAAGCTGAGGGCGGCGCGTTGGTAGTCGCTGTCCTTGGTCATGAGCTTCAGGCTCATGTCGAGGCAGGCGAGCTGGTGGGAGTACCACTCCAGGGTGTACTTCTTGACCTTGGCCTTGATGTACTTGCCGTAGTCCTGGAACAACAGATCGTAGGCATCCTTGAAGCGGCTCAGGCCCAGCGGCCGGCGCAGTTGGCCGCTCTCGTCGAAGCGGCACCAACCGCCCAGTGCGCGGATCTTCAGCCGCTTGAGCGCGTAGCTGTTCGGTCGCGTCTTGAGCGAGTCATTGACGTAAGTCAGCGCCGTGCGGAAGTCTCCCTTCTGCATCTTGATCTCGGCTAACTCCGGCTTGACGAAGTTGTTGAGGCGCCCCTTGAAAGCCTCGTTTTTGCCGTGCACGGCCAGGATCTTGGTGAGGAAGAACTCGGCCCGATCCCAGTTCCGGATGCGCGCTGCGTATTTTGACGAGTTGCGCAGCAGCCCGTAGTCGGGTTGGCGTTCCATTGCCGTGTAGTTGTTGGCAAACGTCAGCGTCCTGAGGACCTCGGCGCGGAGTCGGGCCTGTGCCGTGCGCGCATCCTTCGCCTTTGCGGGATCGTTACCGATCGCCTTGATCTCCTGCTCGATGGCATTAATGGTCGAGCCGTGTGCGTTGAAGAGGACGATTGCGAGGTTGGTCAGCAGTGAGCTGTCCGGGAACTGCTTGCGTAGCTTGGCGTACTCGGTCTCCGCGTCGCCGATTCGTTCGAGGTCCACGAGTGACTTGACGAGTTCGTAGGTGGCGCGTACCGCATAGCCTCGGCGGATGCTGCCGTAGTCCTTGGCGTAGTTCTGAAAGGCCTGGACGACGTCCTTTTTCTTGGCGGGTTCAGCCGCGCGTCTGGCGCCGTCCGGCGTGTTGCCGCGCCCGAACGCCTCGTCGGCGAGCATCATGCCGCGGTAGAAGTGGGCGTCTGCCTGCGCCATCTGACGTAGCTGGCGGCGCTGTTCCTGGTCCGTGCCGGAGGGCTTGTGCAGTGGGTCTGCAATCCACCTGAGGTAACGGTCAAGGACCTGGCGTGCACCGGCGAAGTCGCCTTTCTTCCACAGGGCGAAGGCGATCGTGGTCTGGGCGACCTCGTATTCCTTGGTTGTCTCGGCGACGGTTTGCAGCTCCTTGACCGCTGCGTCGAAGTCGTGTTTTTCGATCAGCGAGCCCGCCTTCTTGAAGCGGATCTTGTCGCCCTCGGTGGCACCGGCGAAGCGTACGATGACCTGGTCGGCGCGGTCGGCGAGGCGCTGGTAGAGGGTGTCGTTCTTCTGGCGCTTGAGGAGGCGCGTTGCGCGTCCAAGATCATTGGCGACGCGGCCGGGCAGGTCCGGGTCTTCGGTCGTACGGCCGAAGCGCCGCAGCCCTTCCATGAAGGCGTAGGTGGCCTCGAGGTAGCGGCTCTTGACCGCGAACGAGATGCCGATTTGGCGGTAGGCGGAGAGGCCGTACTTCGACTCCTCGGCCTGGGTCGACAGCGAACGCAGCACACGCTTGAAGCCGCGGATGGCAGCTTGCTGCTTGCCGGACTGCAAGTCGCCGGTCGCCGCCTGCATGAGTGCGTCCGCGCCGACCTCGATGCCGCTGGAGGAGAGCACCTGGTTGATGATTCCGCGCGCACGCAGGCCGACGAAGTCGGCAGCGTGTCGTTGCGCAATGGCCTTCGCGACCTCCAGTGCGTCGGTGATGTTCTTCTTGCCGCCGCTGTCGACCAATGCGCGGGCGCCGTTGAGCAGGACGACGTCAGCGATCATCGGGTTGGTCGGGAACTCGAGGTCGTCGCGCGTCGCCTTGTAGGCCTTGACCGCGGCCAGCGCCTCGGGCAGCTGGCCTTCGCGCACGTGCACCTCGGTCAAGTACCTGTAGGCCTCCTCCAGGAAGCGGAAGAGCAACGCTTGCGACGACAGGCCGATCGGGTTCCGCGTGTCCTTGATCCGCTCGAGGCAGAGTTCCACCGTGCCCTGGTAGGTGTCGAGCGCATCGGCGGTCTGGCCCTGCACGTCCATGGCGACGCCCATTTCGAGGAGCCCCTTGACGCCGATCGCGGTCTCTTCGCCGACCTCGATGACCATGCTCTCGAGTTCCTGGATCGCTTCCATTGACTTGACCTCTCGGTCCTTCTCGACGGTCTTGGCCCACTCGCGCAGCAGGGTGCCCTTGCGCATCCACGACAGGTAGAAGGCGGCCTTGGACTTGCTGTTCTTGTTCTTGGTGGCCTCGAGCTGCTGCATCGCGCTGTTGCAAGCCTTGATGCCGCTCTGGAACACGTTGAGCGCTTCTTCTTCGAGCGACTTCTTCTTGTCGGGGTCGCGTTCGACCTGAATCGCGTCCGACAGGAAGCGACCGTAGTACTCACAAGCTTCTGCTTGCGAGGCCAGTACCTCGGTGGCGCCCTCCTCACGGCCGAACTGCGACAGGTAGTCGTCGAACTTCTGTAGCGCTTCTGCCAGGACGCCCTTGCGCTTGTCCAGGTCGCGGATGCGTCGGGCGCCGAGGTAGAGGACTTCGGCGTGAATGTGGGCAAGGCGGCGCAGCGCCTCGTCGTTGCCTGCAAGCTCCTGGCGCATTTCGCTCAGACGCGCCTGCGCCAGGTCGACAAAGCCCCAATCCTTGGCCAGGCCGCGCAGAAAGGCGGCTTCCTGCTTGAGCCCCTGCGCGTCCTGAGCCGGTAGGGCGCTAGGCGCCGCGCATGCTAGGACAGCAAGACAGCGAAGATACATCGGGAATCTCCTCGGTCGTGTTTCGGCGGACACTGTCGCCAGGACGGGTTCGCACAACGGGGCCGCACTGCACAAACGGCGGTTCGATCGCGCGGTTCAGCCGGGCTGGCCGTCGCCCGCGTGACCTCGCCGTGGCCCGCAGAGTTGGCTACTGGCTGGTCGGTCTGGTTCGGGATGGGCAGGGCCACGCGCCGGCGCGGCCGACGCAATGACCCTCACATTGTCAGGTCGATCCTGGGCAGCTCGACCGTGGCCGAGTGTGTCAGGATCGTTCTACTTTCGCTGCGCCGGCTCCCATTCGGGCGGAATCACAACGCTTGCCCGGAGCAGGATCAGGATCTTCTTGTTGGCGCGATACGTGCCCTTGTGGCTGAACAGGAAGCTCAGGCCGGGCAGCTCCTTGAGGATCGGCACTCCGCTGTCGAACGAGTGCTTCTGCACGTTCTTCATGCCGCCGAGCAGCAGCGTGCCGCCGTCGGGCATCACCACAGTCGTGCGCACCTTCTGCAGGGTCAGGCGCGGCAGCTGGATCGAGACCGGCTGACCGACGCCGAGCGACGTCGTGAAGGTCGGGATCGGGAGGGCCAGCGTTGCCACGGTCGGGCGCAGCTCCATGAGGATGTACTTGCGGTCGGCAGCAACCACTGGCCGGACATCGAGGATAACGCCGTCACGGACGACGCTGACCACGGGGTCGGCGACCGCCGCGGCTTGCGCGATCTCGACGTTGAAGTCGCGGATGTAGGAGAACTGGCGGTTGACCGCGAGGTGAGCGCGGGCCGTGTTGTGTACCAGTAGGCGGGGGGCCGAGATCTGCTCGACGCGCTCCTGTTTCTGCACGGCCCGGAGGATGATCTCGATCTCGGTGTCGTCCAGGTAGGTCCACTGGAAGGCGAGACCGCCGGCGTTGGAGAGGCCTTCTTCGCCGCCGCCGAGCACCCGGTCGAACAGATTCTCTGTGCGTCCGAAGATGTCACCATCACCGCCATCGTTGTAGAAGATGCCGGGCTCGAAGCCGGAGCCTACTTCGGTCGGAGCCGACGCCGAGGTGTTTGTGCCGTAGTCGTCGAAGCCGAAGCCAGTGCGATCGCCCTGCAGGCCCATGCCCGCCTTGCCTTCGGAGGCTTGGTTGCCGAGGCCGCGGAAGTCGACGCCGACTTCTTCCAGGAAGTTGTCTTCGACGCGCAGGAAGCGTGCCTCGATGTCGACCTGAATGCCGGACGTGCCGCGCAGGTCGCCGAGGAGCTTGTCGATGGCCGCATGCACGGCGAGGGTCTGGTTGATGACGAGCGTCGGGCCCTGCGGGTTGATGCTGACGCCATCGGCTTCCCAGGTGTCGGGCATGACGTTGGCGCGGATCAACTCCTGCAGCTTGTCGACGTCGACGACGGCCGGGGTCGGCTCTTCCTCGTCCCCGAGGTCTTCGTCGCCTTCACCGACCGCCAACAAGATGTCGCGACCGGGGTGCTGCGCCAGCGGGTTGATGATCTCGCGGACGTCGTAGATCCGCGGCACCATCGCGCCGCTTCCCTCGTCCTTGGTCAGGATGTGAACGATGCCGTCGCTGACCTGCCACTTGAGGGGCTTGATGCGGGCGATGAGGTCGAGCGCCTTGCGCACCGACTTCTTGCCGATCTTGAAGTTGAACAGCGTTGTCTCGGCTTCGTCCAGCTCGCGCACCTTCGGGCTGGGGGCGATCGTCAGGCCGGTCGCGCGACGGTAGTAATCGACCCAGGCGGTGAGCTGCATCTCATCGAACTCGGTTGCGACGACGTTCTGCTCCAACGTCTTGAGGATCTCAGCGGTGTCGGGGTCCTCCTCGACGTCGTAGGTCGAGAACTCGAGCGGCTTGCGCTTGCTCGTGACCTCGCGCCAGCGGAGCAGGTCGTGCTTGATCGGGTCGACCTGCGTGACGTCGCTCGACTGCAGCTCCTGGAAGGTGGCGGCCCAGTGCCGGCGCCAGTCGCGCTTGATCCGGTCGAGGTTGGAGTCGTGCGTCGCGCGCATCGCCAGCTCGCGCAGGTCCTTGGCGTCCTGGCTGAGCGGGTCGAGCTCGAGGGCCTCGTCGAGGAGCTCGATGCTCCGGCCGTAGCGCTTGTGCTGGAAGGCGAGGTTCGACTGCGTGAACAGCTCGCTGACCTTGCGTTCCTGGCGCAGGCGGGCTTCGCGCTCGTCCTCCATGAGCCGGGTGCGCGTGCCGCTTGCAATGCGCTCCGTGCGGCGCCGCAACCAGGCCTTCTGGTCTTCGAGCGCCTGGCGGATCTTGCCGCTGATCGTCTTCTCGAGGTCGGACCCGGGCGTGAACCACGGCGAGTATTGCAGCGTCAAGCGAGCCCGCTCGAACATCTGATGCGCCTTGACGAACTCGTTCTGTCGTGAGGCGAGGTCGCCCTGGTGCAGGAAGTCGCGCGCCCGGAACAGGTCGCGCTGCTTCTCAAGCTCCGCCCTGATGTGCTGTTGGCGAGTGTGCTCGGCCATGTCGGGCAGACGATCGCCGAGGTTTGCCTGTGCGCGCTGCAGGATGCGACGGGCTTCCTCGTTCTCTTCGAGTTCGAGGACCCGTGCCGCGGCGGTCACCGCGTCGTCCCAGATCTTGAGCCCCATCGCCCGACGAGCCTTCTTCAGGTTCTGGGTAACGAGGAACTTGCGACGCTGTGACGCGGGGGTGTCTTGATTTCCTTGCCGTCGGGGCGAACTCGATGCCGGCGCGACGTAACCGTCGGGGTTCGTCCCCTCCGGTTTGGCAGTTGCATCAGTCAGCGGCTGACCGGACTCGGGATCTATGGCTGGCGCGTTCGTACCATCGACGGACCCGCTGGCGTGCAGGTCGTCTAGTGCTTGGGGATCGGTATCACCGGTTCCCGAGCAACCGAAGGACGCTCCACAGAGCAGGACGAGACCCAGCGTGAGTGCAGGACGGCTGGGAACCTCAAGGTGTTTCAAGCTCATCTTGTGGACAAGACTCACGATCGTGATGAAGAGCGGGCGTTCCGACAGTGTGCACGCAGGCCCGTACCCTGGTCCCCGAGGGACCAAGGGCTGAGCCGATCCTGGGTGCACGACGAATCGGGGCGATGCGTCCGGGGGCGGACGATAGAACGGCCTCACGCTGTTGGAGTAAACCGTGGTGGAATCGGAGCGAATCCTCTCCAACTCGTTGCGTGGGAAGGGTCGGCAAACTAGCGGGGGGGAGCTTTTCGGTCCAAGGAAAATCGAGGGGAGGCAGCGGCGGAAGAAGGTCCAGTGCCCCCTAGGGCACGAGCTTGCTCTCTGGCTTCCACGGCGGGGGGGCATCGGGGAGTCCAAGGGTGCGCAGGGCCAGCTTTACGTCCTGCCAGGTTTCCTTCTTGGCGCCCTCATTGCGCAGCAGGTAGGCAGGGTGCCAGGTCGGGACGACTGGAATGCCCTCGTAGTCCCAGACTCGGCCGCGCATCCGGGTGATCGAGAGATCGGAGTCGATCAGGAACAAGGTGGCGACCTTGCCGAGCGTGAGGATCAGGGCGGGCTCGACGAGACGGACCTGGGCCTCGAGGAAGTGGCTGCAAGCCTGCTGCTCGGCCAGGTCCGGGTTGCGGTTCCCCGGCGGTCGGCACTTGACGACGTTGCAGATGTAGACGTCGGCGCGGGCCATCCCCATCGCATTTTCGATGATGCGGGTCAGCAGCTGGCCGGCCCGCCCGACGAACGGAACCCCTTGCCTGTCCTCATCCACCCCCGGTGCCTCGCCGACGAACATGATCCGGGCGGTGGCCGAGCCGTCGGCAAAGACAGCCTGGGTCCGTCCGGTATGCAGCGGACAGGCAGTGCACTGGCGGGCCCTCTCCGCCAGTGCCTCGAGCCCGGTGGCCGCCGTTTTCGAGTCCGTATTCGAAGCAAGCGGATCGCCCGGAGGGCACGAGGCTCGCGCTTTTGGGGGGGGCAACAAGAGGTCATGCCCGCACACACTGGCCCAGTACTCGAGCTCTGTTCGATGCGAGGGACGGCCCACGCAATCACGATAGCCGGGGAGTGGCTATACGCACCGAGCGGAGCGAGTTAGATTGCTGCCCGTTCCTGGGTCCGCTCCTTGAACCGGCTCGCTCTGGCGCGCGCATGACTTCCCTAGAGCCTTCCCCTCGCCGCTGGCCACTCCTTCTCCTTTGCGTGCTCGCCGCGTTGGTGGCATTCGGGCGCGGCCTTGGTGGGGAGTTCCTGAACTTCGACGATCCACGTACGGTGCTTGAGAACCCGGCCTTCGCGGCGGGGTGGCCCGGTGGACTCACGCAGGTCCTCGACCCGACGCGGACGATCGCGGAGGTCTACCTCCCGGTCACCTATCTGTCGCTCTGGTTGGACGTCGGGTTGTGGGGGACGAGTCAGCCTCTTGGCTTCCACCTGCACTCGCTGCTGCTGCACGCGCTGGCGGGTTTCGCTCTCGTTAACCTCTTGCTCGACCTGCGCTTCCCCCGCTCGGTGGCGGTCGTCGGGTCCCTTCCGTTCCTGATTCCCCCGGCCCTGGCCGAGAGCGTCGTCTGGATCTCGAGCCGCAAGGATGTTCTGAGCGGCCTATTCGTGATGCTGGTCTTGTGGCTCGGCTGGCGGTCGGTGCGGAGGCGGTGTCCGCCCTGGTTGGTGCTGATCTGCGTGCTCCTGGCCGTCTACAGCAAGGCGACGGCCCTGGTGCTGCCGATGTTGGCGCTGCTGGTCTGGGGGCTCGATGGGGAGGCAGAGAAACGGCGCTTCTGGCTGCTGTGGCTCGCGACAACTCTCCTTTGTGCCGCTGCTGCCGTGCATCACACCTGGCTCGCTAGGGCGGCTGGGACCAGTGCCTTCGTGAGTGAGCCGGCCACCGTTCCCGGCGCCCTGTTGCACTACCTTGGTCTGCTCGTGATGCCGATCGACCTGGCGGTGCACTACCCGCGCCAATCCGTGCTCGCTGGCTTTGCCTCGGGGGCCGGCGCAAAGACCCTGTGGCTTGGTGTCGTGGTGCTCGCCGCGCTAGTGCTGGCTGTGCGGGGGCGCGGCAGTGTGCGCCGGACCGGGACCGGGGTGATGTTCGCGCTTCTGGCGTTGCTGCCCTTCAACACCTTCAAGCCGGCCTTCGCGGTCGGCGCCGCCGATCGATACCTCTATCTGGCAGTCCCTGGGTTGGTGCTGGCACTGGCCGGACTGCTCGGGGCGGTGGGGCCGGCGCGCAGACGCCTCGTTGCGCTGGCCGGGGCGGTCATCGTCCTGTTGGGGCTGCTGCCGGTGAGCTTTCGGCGTAGTGTCGTCTTCGCCAGGTCCGATGCGCTTTGGACCGCCAATCTCGAGGTCTTCCCGCGGGACACGGTTGCGCTGGTCAACCTCGCTGAGTGGCACCTGTCCAGTCGCCAAGGCCGCGGTCCCTCAGCCGCGCGCCCGTTGCTGGAAAAGGCCGTTGGTGGCGCCGAGCGAGCAGAGCACCGGTTGCGGGTGTCGGGCCAGCTGCTCCGGTGCGCAGTTGCCGAGGGCGATCTCGAGGGTGTTGCCAAACAGGCCGAGGAAGCGATCCCCGTCGCTGACCAGCTGCCGGTGGACCGCGTCCAGATGCGGATCGGTTGGCGCATGCAGTTCGCCGATGCGCTCGAGCGCCTAGGTCGAATCGAGCGGGCCGAAAAGGTGCTGGACGAGGTGCTGCACTTGGATGATTCCCACGCGGGAGCCCTGGCCAGCAAGGCCCTGCACGAGCTTCGCCGCGCGGGGAACAGCGGCGCGAAGCTGCCGCTGCCGGCCAGTGCGCCCAGCCTGGCGAAGGCGGGACGGCTTCTCGAACGAGCACGACGCGGGGCCGGCGCCGCGGGGAGCATCCGCTTGGCCGTGGCGACCTCGGAGTGGTTTCGACTGCGTGGCGAGACCAGCAAGGCCTTCGCCGCACTCGAGGCGTTTGGCGCCGGGGTGCACGAACAACTGTTCCTGCAGCGGGCCGCCGTCTACCAGACCGAAGGCCTGCTGGCCGAAGCGATTCGCGAACTCGAGCGCGGTCTGGAGAAGGCACGGTCATCACCGAGGCTGCCCTTGTCGTTGGGTAGCCTCTACCTGCTGGCCGGGCGCTTCGCTCCGGCAGAAGCCGTGTTGCGCGGGTTGCACGAGGACTTTCCCGACCGCGACGACGTCAAGCGATTGCTCGCGCACGCCATCGTGCAGCAGGCGCGGCGTTCCGTCGGCCGCGTCCCGGCCAAGCAGTTGGCGCCGCTCGTGAGAGAAGCGGCCAAGCTCCGCGCCGGCACCTTGGGCCTGGCCTACTTGCAGGCCGTAGTGCTCCAGGGCGAGTTCCGCCTGCCCGAGGCGCTCGTTCGAGTGCGGCGCGCCGTCACCGAACGGCCCGACGACCGGCCGGCCCGGGAGCTGTTGCTCGAACTGCTCAAGCAGAGTGGCATGTTCGAACTGGTGCGAAAGGGCCCCGAGCCGCTCGCTGCCCGCAAGAAGAAGGCATTCACCTTCTTCCGCGAGCTCGTGAAGAAGGCTCCGCCGGGCTACGACCTCGGCTCGATCGTCGACGTCATGCGCGGCGAGTTCGAGGCGCACCTGACCGAGGCGAACGAGCACCTGTTGCATGGGCGCACGAAGGAGGCTGAGGCGGCTTGCCGAGCAGCGCTCTCCTTGTTCCCGGACCATGACGCTGCATTGCTCAAGCTGGGCATGGCGCACTTCATGGCCGGGGCCTGGCGGGATGCGGAGAAGTCGTTGGCCGAGTCGATGCGGGCGGCTCGTCGATCGGGCGCTGATCCGGGAATGGCGTTGTTCTATCGCATGCGGGCGCTGATGCGCCTGGGCGAGCGCAGCCAGGCGGCGCGCATCGCGGAGCCGTTCCTGTCGGGAGCCGAGCGCGGCAAGCTCGAGAACGGCGAAATGCGCACGCGTATAAAGACCCTGATCAAGAAGCTGAAAGTGGTTCCGCGGTAGTCGTTCCGTCCTTTGCCGCTACACTCGCAGCAGCGGGGCGCTGGGCGGCGCCCCTAGTCGAGCGGAGCGACGGCCTCCGAGTCGAACTGGGCGGCGTCGAGCCGCGAGGGGAGGAAAGGGCATGGCTCGAAAAGCGAGCATTCTAGACGTGCTGCGTGAGGCGCAGCAGGCGCAGGCCGATGTCGCGGCGACAGAAGGTGCGCCGACCGAATCGGGGCGGGCGGGCTTCGATGCAGTCGATGTGGCGGAGCAAGCGGAGCAAGGCGAGCCCGCGTTGTCCACAGTGTCGCCTGGCACTGAAGGGGTCGAGGTTCGGGTGGATGGGGCCGGCTGGCGGAGCTGGTTGACTCACCCCATGCGCTTGCAGCGCGGTGGCGTGCTCGCTGGTTGTCTGCTGCTTCTGGCGTTGGTCTGGGTGTCCTTCGAACTCGGCACGGTCAAGGGGCGCAACATGGTCGAGCGTTTGGCGATGTCGGCCGAGGAAGAACCGACTGACAAGCCGGGTCGGATGCGGTCCGAGGACCGCTCGCCAGGACAGGGCGGCGCCCTGATCTCTTCCGCCGCCGGAGAGCTTGGACCTCGCCACGGCTACCGCATTGCGACCTTCGCGGTCGACGATGCGCGCAAGCCGGCCGTTTTGGCTCTCAAGCGCTACTTGAACCAACACCTCGCCACGACCGGAGTTTCGGTGACGTGGCTCAACGACGTTGACAGCGGGCGTTGGTTGGTCGCGGCGGTGTTTCCGGTGGACAAGGTGGGGGACAAAGCATGGCAGGCCAAGCTGGTCCGGAAAATCCACGCGATCCCGCCGATGAAGGAGCCGGGGCTCGAACAACTCGACTTCGCCGTTCTCCAACTCGAGTCGTTCCGTGGCGTGATCAAGGGCGAGCGTTGAGTCGGGACGCCGACTACCTATACTCTTTCGGCCTTCCTTCGAGCCAGATCTCGTAAACCAGATCTCGTAAACCAGATCTCGTAAGCCTGAAGACCGATGTCGATTCACTCGAGCCTCAAGTACTCATCCGCGCTCAGTCGCGTCCGGAACGTGTTCAAGCGTGTCGAGCGCCTGCAGATCCTGCGGGACAACGAACGCTGGGACGAGGAGCAATCCGTGTTTGGCCTGCCCAAGGTTCGCACGCGCTTCAAAGTGTTCGGCGCCAAGAAGAAGAAAGTCGAGGCGGACGAGCAAAACGAGCAGAGCGAGGGGGAAGGCGAAGCGGCCTCCCCGTAAACGCGCTCTCGACCACGAGCCGCCAAGCGTGTCGGCCCTGACCAGGCTCCCCTATGACTCCCGACACCAACTGGAACGCGCTTCTCGCCGGCCGCATGGCCAACATCGACGGCTCCGGCGTGCGCAGGATGTTCGACCTGATTCGGACGATGGACGACCCGATCAATCTGTCGATCGGGCAGGCTGACTACGACCCGCCGGAAGAGGTCAAAGAGGCCGCGTGCGCGGCGATTCGCGGCAATCTTAATCGCTACTCGGTGACCGAGGGGCGGCCTGCGCTGAACGGTTTGATCGTCGAGTGGCTCGAGCAGACCTTC
>NYZE01000142.1 GCA_002685965.1 Planctomycetota bacterium
CGTGCCGGCTTGGCGAAGCCGGCCAGCGAAGCGAGCGGTTTGGGCAGGCTCTTGCCGGTCTTATGCGGCACTGCGCGCAGTTGGACGTTCCACAATGCATCGCGCAGTTGCTTGGTGACTTGTACTTCCTCACCGAGGATCGTCCTGGCGCCGTCGAGTGCCGTGCGTGCATCGGGCACGCCGCGTGCTTCGTCGACAAAGCCCTCGGCGAGCTCGAGCGGCGATTGGCCTTCCTTGAGTTTGCGCTCGCGCAACGCGTCGGCCAACGGGCCGAGCCCATTGGCGCGTGCCATCGCGGCCGGACCGTTCTTGCGGCGCTTGAGGGTCTGCCAGTAGTCCTCGAGTCGGTCGAGCCCGGTGAACGCGAGCACCGCGGAGGTCACATCGTCGTCGAGCCAGCCAGCGCGTTCGGCCGTCTCGAGAATGACGGTCTTGTGCTCTTCGAGCATGCGCACTTCGGCGACCCGCTGACGCAGCTCGTACATCCGCTGCTCGGCGATCCCGCCGGTCTCGCGCGACTTGTAGCGCGACAGATAGGGAATACCCCAGCCGGAGTCCAACAACTCGACCAGCGTGGCGATGCTGGTATCCGGGCTGTCGAACTCTTGGGCGAGACGCCTCAGAACCCGATCTTGGGTCGTTGTGGTGGACAATGGGATGGACGTCATGCAGGACGAGGTTTCCTGGGCGTCATCTTAGGGAGCGCGCGCACGGTGCCGCAAGACGGCTCGAACGCCGGCTCGCTCCGTCAGCCCATCCAGTCGTCCTCTACCGGCGTCCGCGTCGGTGCGAGCAGAGGGTGGCGTTTCCTTGTCTATCACCTGCCCGCCCTCCATAACGCCAATCATGTCAGCGCCGCTCGATGCCTCAGCGATCCGCAAAGCCTACGTGCGCGCGCCCAACTGGCTCGGCGATGTCATCATGGCCACGCCGGCCTTCGCTCGGATTCGCAGCTTCCTCATAGAGGCCGAAATCGTCTGTGGCATCAAGAAGGGCCACGACCAGGTGCTCGCCAGTAGCAAGTCCTTCGACCGCATCCTGCACGTCAGTAGGCCCCGCGGACTGCGCGGGCTGCTCCGCCAAGCCTCGCTGCTGCGGCGCGAGAAGTTCGATCTCGCGATCCTCTTTCCGAACTCCATCTCCTCTGCGCTCGTCTGTGCGGTGGCCGGCATCCCGCGCCGTGTTGGCTATGCCCACGGTCGTCGGTTGTTGATCACACACGGTGCTCGTTTTCGTGGCGGCACCAAGGGTTGGTTCAAGAAGCGCGGGCCGCGCCGCACGCCCGTGCCGATGATCGATTACTGGTTCTCATTGCTCGACGAGCTCGGCATGCCAAAGGTCGGGCCGCACCCGATCCTGCGCATCACCGAGTCCGAGCGAAGTCGTGCAAGCGAACTGTTCACGCACTACGGCATCCAGCCGGGCGACCGCCTCGTGCTGCTCGCTCCAACAGCGGGCTTTGGTCCGAGCAAGCTCTGGTACGACGATCGCTGGGCGGCGTTGGCGAGGGCGCTCATCGACGAGCCGGCGACGCGCGTGCTCGTGCTGTGCGGTCCGGGCGAAGAGGACGTTGCGCGCGCGATCGCCGACCTCGCAAGATCCGATCGCGTCGTGGCAACCCTGCCGCCGGTGCCGCTCGACCTCATGAAACCGCTCGTCGACCGAGCCGATCTGATGGTCACGACCGACTCCGGGCCCCGTCACATCGCGGTCGCCTTTGACACGCCATGTGTCGTTCTCATGGGGAGTACGCATCCAGACTACACGAGCAGCAACACCGACTTCACGACCGTCCTTCGCCACGATGTCGACTGCGGACCCTGTCATTTGCCGGTCTGTACAACCGATCATCGCTGCATGAAGTTGATCACGGTCGAGGAAGTCCTGGAGGCGAGCCGGCGGCGGGTGGTCTGAGGCCCCCTTGCCGCTATCATCTTTCCGCCCCTGGCCGCCCCCCTGGCTGCCCCCCTGGCCGCCATAGAGACTTGCCAATGTCCTTTTCCAAGCTGATTCCGTGTGCGGTCGGACTGATTGGGCTCGCCCTTCCTGCGCAGGTCAAGAAACCCCTTCCCGACAACCCGCCGCAAAAGGGTCAACCAGGTGCCGGCAAGGTAATCGGACTGCCCAAGTCGAAGGGTGACGAGCGACTGCGTGCGCGCGCTCTCGTGTTACCCAAGCGCCAGCTGTTGCAGAAGACCAACGCCACAGTGCAGCCGCGCCAGGCTCAGGGCCAGCGCGGCGACTTGCCGATCACCGGTCCGGCTGCGATGGGGGACTTCGTCGCCTCGCTGATGAGCGACAAGAAGTTGTCCACGGCGGAACTGGTTGCTGAGTACTCACTGCTGTCGCCGACCGAACAAGCGGCGTTGAGTCACCGCGCGCACCGACTGCCCGACGACGCGGTCGTGCGTCTGGCGCGGGTCTACCGAACTCTGGGTGAACGTCAGGGCGCGCAGCCGCTGCTGGTTGTCCTGCATAGCCGTAGGCCGGGGCGCGGCTGCAGCGAACTCGTCCAACACGTGCTGTTCCTCTCGGGTGAACGGTCGCGCATGATCGCTCTCGAACTGCTGCAGAACAAATACAAGAAGATCCGTGCCGCGGCTGGTAGTGCGCTCGTTGGCATGATGGAGCGCACCGACGTGCCGCACCTGCGCGCCTTGCTCGAGAACAAGCAGCAAGGCACGCGCGTCTCCGCGCTGTCGGTGCTCGCCCGTTGGCTCGACGCGAATCCTGCCGAGACCGTCGACCCGCTATTGCGTTGTTTGCGTCACCGCGACGGCTACCTGCGCGAGCAGGCTGCACGCCACCTCGCCAAGCGTGGCGACGCGGTCGTTCCCCTGTTGCTGCCCCTCGTCGAGAACCCGCCGGACCAGGAGAGTTGGTTCCTGGCTGCGTTGCTGTTGGCCAAGCGTGAGCTGATCCAGAAGAAGGACCTGCTACCGGCAACGAGTCTGATTCACCTGGCCCGACACCGCCTCGGTGCGGTGCCGATGCAGAAGGCGGTTGCCGCGATCATCGCGGGAATGCGCATGTTCCGCGACCCGGAGGGGTTCGCCAAGACGGGTGGTTCACTCGGGGCGGCGACCGATGCCGAGCAGATGCAGGGTCTCCTCGATGTGGCCCACGTGCGCTCCTACTACCCGGAGTCGCCGCTCTGCCAGGACTGGGCTCTGTCCGTGCTGCGTCTGTTGACGGGCAAGGACTTCGCTGCCGACCATCGGATGTGGCGCGCCTGGTGGAGCGACGCCAAGAAGCGTGGCTTCGAGGTCCTGCGCATGGCGCCGCGGCTGGAAGCGAACGTCGTGGCACAAACGCGGTTTGTCTACTCGGTCGGTAACAAGGAGCAACTCTGGTTGCTCGGCCGTGATGCGATCGAGCCGGCCCGCGATCGTGGCGGGTTACGTCTGCGCCTCGCGGACGTCGAGTTAGTCACGCTACTGACCAAGCTGAGCGTCGATGGCCTGTTCGATTTGACGTTGCGTCTAAAAGAGAACGCTCGACGCGCCGAGCGCTTCACGATGCTCGTCGAAGGTCCGGGCGGCCGCTCGATGGACGGTTTCGCGGACGATCGCAGTCTGCGCCTGCTCGTGCTGCGCCGCACGCTCGATCGCTGTGTCGCGCGACAAGCGTGGCAGGAATACGTCCCGGTACGTCTCGACGATGCCGGCCGCCGCAACTGGTGGATTGGCCAGTCACGCGCCCTTGCCGGCATGAAGACGGACGTCGACCGGCGTCGCCACGTGATCGACCTGGCGCTGGCGGCGTTGCCGATGTTGTCGCCCCCGGCACGCCAGCGAGCACTCGAACGGCTACTCACCGAGGCGCGTGGCAAGGACGGCCTTCCCGACAAGGCCCAACTGCCCCAGTTGTTCTCCTTGGCCGAGGGCACCGTCGTCACGCGCTCGGAGAAGTGCTCGCTGTTCGAAGTGCTTGCGCGCATCGATGAGAGTCCGTTCACGCGTGTGCTGGACGGGATTGGCAAGCTTGCGCCCGAGGACGTCACGCCGGTGTTGCGGCGCGTGATCGCCGTGGGCAGCCTGGACCGGATGCTCCTTGCGATGCGCCACGCCAACGGCGAGATTCGCGCTGCTGCGGCGGGCGAAGCCGTGAAGGTCGATCTGCCCGCTGCACGCACACACCTCGTGACGATGCTCGCCGATCCGAGTGCGCACGTGCGCCAGCGCGTGGCGGAAGCCTGTGGTCGCCTGCGTATGGCTGCGGCCCGCTCCGACCTGCTCAAGCTGTTCGAGGACGAGGATCAGTTCGTGCGGCACGCGAGCCTCGTGGCGATTGCGCGGATTGGCGGCAAGCAGGCCTACGAAACACTTCTCGCCAAGGTCGGTCCCGGCAAGCCGGGCGATCGGCTGCACGCCGTGCGTGGCCTTGCGATGCTGCCCGACCCGCGTGCCGCAGACGCCCTCGTCGACATCGCCGTTGCCCACTACGGCACCAACGTCGGCATGATGGCTCTGCAAGGGTTGCGCAACCGGGGTGGCTCGGCCTTGCGTCAGCTCGTGCTCAGGCACCTGCAAGCGGCCGAAGATCCAGCAGTGCGCCGTGAACTCGTGTTCTTGCTCGGGGAGATGCAGAGCCCGATCGTGTTCGCGCAGTTGCTGAACCTCCTCGAAAAAGGCGATTCGCCAGGTCGCTGCTGTCAGCTCCTGGCCGGCATCAGCGGCGTCGACTACTGCTCACGCCGAGACCGCGTCAAGCGCTACCGGAGTTGGATGGAAGTCAGCAAGGACCAGAGCCCAGCGACGTGGCTCGTCAACGGTCTCAAGCGCGACGGTATTGCGACGTCGTTGGCACCCGAGAAGCTCGTGATCGGCGCGCCCGCTGCGGTCATCGACGAGCTGTGTCGTCTCGTCGATGAGCTGCCCGACCGGCGCTGGGCGATCCGTGCGCTGGCCGCCAGCACCCTTCGTGAAGTGACCGGGCAGGACTACGGCGCCGTGCGCCGTTCCACCGGCATGGGCGCGCGCCAGGCGATGACCGAACGCTATCGTCAGTTCGTGCAGAAGCGCGACGCGAAGAAGGCCCGCAAGTAGAACGAGCCTTGTTCCACCTGCGGAGTCGTACCGGTCCGGAATGGACAGAGGTCGTGCTGGGAGACTTCGATGCTTTCCTTCGCGACCACGCGAGCTGCGAGCGCAAGGCACTGGCGACCGCGATGTCATTGGTCGGGCACTACCCTGACAAGGTCGAGCTGGTCGACGCGATGCTCGAGGTGGCGCTCGAGGAGCTGGATCACTTCCGCTGTGTGTGGGAGATCATGCGCGAGCGTGGCTGCAAACTCGCTTCGGACGTCAAGGATCCGTACGTCGCCGGGTTGCGCACTCAGCTGAGGCGCGGCAAGGACACGTACTTCCTCGACCGGCTACTCACGTCGGCGATCATCGAAGCGCGCAGCTGCGAGCGACTCGGGTTGGTCGCCGAAGCGTTGCAGCCGGGCAAGCTCAAGGACTTCTACCGCGAGCTGACGCAGTGCGAGGCGAGGCATCACGCGTTGTTCGTCGGCCTGGGCGAGCGCTACCACGCCCGCGAGTTGGTGAGCCAGCGGCTCGATGGGCTGTTGGACTTCGAGGCCGAGATGCTGGCGGCGTTGCCGGTGCGGGTGGCGGTGCACTAGCGGTCCAACAGACCGAGGCAGCTACTGTCCTCGCGCGACCTTCTCCGCCGCTTCCTGCGACAACGACGCGACGACGCGTCCCCCGTAGCCAATGTGGTGGCCTGGCAGCTCCAGCCAAACCCCCATGCCTGGCGTCAGGGGCATTGAGGATCGGTCCGTGCCGACGGCGAGCCGCGCCACGAGGTCGCCGACGAGCGGCATGTGCGTCACGATCCACACGCTGTCCGTTTCGGGCAGAACTTCGAGCGCGTGTTCGGTCGAGCCGTCCGGCCGCAAAGCGTTCTCGATCTGCAGGCTCGGGCTTTGCCCATGCTCAGTAGCAGCGCCGAGGGCTGCGACGAGGATGTCGGCGGTTTGGCGTGCGCGCACGAGTGGGCTCACGACGATGACGGTCGGGGCAGGCGCCAGCGAGACCCAAGCAGGCGCGGCGGCTTCCAGGCCCTTGCGGCCGGCCGCGGTCAGTTTGCGATCGTTGTCATTGCCGCCTGGAGGAATCGAGTTCTCGGCATGGCCGTGGCGAAACAGAAGGAGGTCCATCAGGTGGCCAGCGTCATCGTGCCGCAGAGTTCATAGAGCACGCGGGCGCCGACGATCGCGTCGGTCTCCCCGGCGCCGACCTCACAGAGATCGAAGCCCACGATGTCGTGTTGGCTCGACCTCGCACGCAGTGCGTCCAGCAGATACATGGTCTGGTCGAAGCTCAAGCCGCCGGGAACCGGCGTACCCGTGCCGGGGCACAGGGTAGGATCGAGTCCGTCGATGTCGAAGGAGATCCATACGGCATCGGTCAGCTCACGGAGGGCTTCCCCGACGAGTGTGGCGAACGACTCTCCGCCGAACATGCGGCGAGTCCAGTCGCTCCAGTAGTGAGTTCGGATGCGCGGGTCGTCGGCCGCGCGTTGTCGTTCCTGGCCGCAGAGGTCGCGGATGCCGATCTGCACGATACGTTCGACCGAACCGGCCGCTTCGAGCACGTTGTGCATGATCGACGCGTGACTCTCGGGAAAACCCTCGTAGCCGGGTCGCAGGTCGTGGTGAGCGTCGACGTGCAGGATCGAGATCGGTCGCTCGGCGTTCACCGCGGTGATCGCCCCGAGCGGGCAGGAGTGGTCGCCGCCGAGGATCGCGGGGACTCTCTGCTCGGCCAGACGTGCCCGGGTCCACTCCGTGACCAGTTGCGTGCGTGCCGTCGACAGGTGGTTGATCTCGTTGGCGTCGCTGGCCGTGCGCGCCGCCTTGACGACGGCTTGCAGTTCCGCCGGTGGCTCATCGAGGTGCAGACCGACCTTCCAGGCTTGGCCGCACCAAGGAGAATCCAGGTCCACCTGGTGACTGGCGGCGAGGACGGCATCCGGGCCGTCGGCGGTGTTGAGCCGGTACGAGCATGTTGCTTGGAACTCGACCGGGAGGATGCGGATGCGTGCATCCTCAGGCCCGTTCGGCAGCCCGAACAGCCCATCGCCGATCGCGGCGGCGTCCGGGTCGAAGTCGTTTGGAAGGGCGGGCACCATGGAGGGCTTACACTAGACAGGATGGTAGCGGGCGAGACACGCACTCTGGTTCTGATCGTGATTGGCTTCGCGATCAGCGCAGCGGTGCTCGCTTGGTCGCGCGGCGGGGGCGATGGCGACGACGGGCCCGCGCCGGTCGTCGAGGAGCGCGGGCGGGAAAACCGCCGCGAGAACGTTGCTACTGGCCAGCGCCAAGCTGTCGAGCAGCAGTCAGACCCCGCAACTGAGAACGAGAAGCACCCGCTGCTGCGCCGGGTCGCCGGCAGAGTGCTGCGTTGCATCGACGCCGAGACCAACGCGCCGTTTGCCGGCGTGCGCGGCTGGGACTCGGAGAACTCGCGAGAAGTGGGCACCTCCGATACCAAAGGGGCGCTGAAGCTCGGTCCGGTCGCGGCCGGCAAGTTGCTCTTGTTCGGGGAAGAGTGCTTCGTGATGCCGCTTCCCCCGGACGTCGCTCTGAAGGTCGCTGCCGGTGAAGCCGCCGAGGTTCGCGTCTGGCGCGATCGCTTCACGCTTGCGGTCGATGTCGAGACCGAATGGCCGGACACGACGCCGAGCGGCCCGATCCTGCTACGGCTCAGCCAAACCTCCGCCGGGTTCCCTACCGCTCGATTGGGCGGTAACGCCAGGATTGCGCCTGAGCTGCGAGCCGCATGGCGTCAGCACACTCTGTTGGTCCCGCAGATTCGTTGGGCTGGTCTTGCCTGGCACATCAGCAGGGGTTTTTCAGGCCACGACCTGCCGGCAACCGGCGGCCAGATCCGCTTCAACCAGCCGGGGACCTTTGACATGTCGGCGAGGCTGCCCGACGGACTCGTGGCGAAGGAGCAGTTCACCGTCACGGCCCGTGGGCCCAATCGAGTCAAGCTACGCTTTCGCCTTGGTCAGACGTTTCGCGTACACGTTCTCGACAAGCTCGGGAGGCCAATCGAAGAGGCGCAGGCCGACCTGTGGTTCACCGGTGCCGATGGGATGTCTGGCGGCGAAAGAGCTACGACCGGTATCGACGGACGTGCAACGTGGAAGGGCTTGTGGCACGGCGAATCCGCTGTTCTGGAGTTGAATGCCCGAGGCTATCGATCCCACAAGAGCAACGTCGTCCTGGACGGTCAGACCAAGGAAGTGCGCTTGCAGCCACTCGCCGTACGCGAGCACCCGATCCGCGTTCACGAGTTCGGTTCGGGCAAGCCGCTCGCCGGGGTCGCAGCGACGCTGGGGCGCGAAAGCGCGACCACGAACGCGAGCGGGCTCGCGCTGGTCAAGATTCTCGAGGGCAGTGAGCCGGTGCTCACGTTGATGGGCAATGGCTACCTGGCCTACCGTGAGATGCTGCGCACGACCGAGCCGCTGCCGACGCGCTTTGAGCTCATTCCAGCCAAGCTCGATCGCCAGCTCTTGGTTGGCGCAATCGCGGTCATCGAGGGTCTGGTGCGGGATGGCTCCGGCAAGCCGGTCGAGGGCGCCACGGTCACGATGGGACCGTGGGTCGACAGCAAGGGCAACATCGGCAAGGACTCGATGAGTCCGTTCGGGATGGTCGCTGTGGCCCCGGGCACCAAAGCGACTCGCATGCCGCTGGCGGGTCATCGGCCTGACACCAAGTCCATGGTGACCACCGGACCAACCGGGCGCTTCGTGCTGACATCCACGTCGCGCGGCCGCGCCCTCGTGCAGACGCTCGGCGCGGCGGGCAAGAAACGCGAGGTGTTCCTGGTCCTCGGCAAACGCATCAAGGTCCAGCTGTGACCGCCGATCGCGCCGTCGTACTGCTGTCGGGTGGCCTCGACTCGACCACCTGTCTCGCCCTGGCGCAGAGCCGCGGACGCGAGTGCTTCGCCCTGACGGTCGCCTACGGCCAGCGCCACTCGGCCGAACTCGACGCGGCGCGCCGTGTCGCCGAGGTGCACGGCGTCGCCGAGCATCGGATCATCGACGTCGACTTCGGTCAGTTCGGTGGCTCGGCGCTGACCGACTTGTCGATCGAGGTCCCCAGGGACCGCGGGGCCGACGCGGGCACGGTCCCGGTCACCTACGTGCCGGCCCGCAACACCATCTTCTTGTCGCTCGCCCTGGCCTGGGCCGAGATCGTCGGCGCCGGAGAGATCTGGATCGGCGTCAACGCCGTCGACTATTCCGGCTACCCGGATTGTCGGCCCGAGTACATCGAGGCCTTCTCGCGCATGGCCAATTTGGCGACCAAGGTCGGCGTTGAGGATGGAGCGGCGCCGCAGATCGTGACGCCGCTCGTCGACCTGTCGAAGGCGGACATCATTCGCCTCGGCAAGGGAATTGGTGTCGACTACTCGATGACGCTGTCGTGCTACGACCCCGACGTCGATGGCGTCGCCTGCGGCCACTGCGAAGCGTGTCGGTTGCGCGCCGCTGGCTTCGCCGAAGCGGGCCAGACCTGATCTTTTGTGGCGTTTTTGGGCGTTGCAAGACTCGACACCGCCGCAGAAGCGCTCAAGCCTGGGCCATTGTCGCCGATCATGGGGGTGACGCTGCGGTGCTTACGACACTTTCGCTGAATAGCGCCGTCGCATACGACAGTCTCCAGCACCAGAGAGCCATGCAGATCGAACCCGTATCAACGCCGCAACCAACCGACCAGACCGAGGTCGCCGGTCAACAGCAGGGCGAGGTCTTGATCCCGGAACGAGCGGCGCAGCCGCGCTCGCGCATGGATGTCCTCGTTGCTCGGTCGGTGCAAGGTGGCCATACGCGGCTCTACGACGTGGCGCAGAGGTTGGCGCGCGGAGAGCTGGCGACCGATCAAGTGATCGCCGAGACGGCGCGGCGCTTTCTTACCGAGCAGTAGTTCGACGGGGGCCCCGTCTGGGTCCGGTTGCCGGTCAGGCTGGCTGCCGCTGTTCCAGCGCGAGCCGCAGGATCGTCATCGTCCGCGACAGGATCTGCGACACTCGTGACTCGCTGGTCCCGAGCAGGACGCCGATGTCCTTGAGCAGCAGGCCTTCGTAGTAGTAGAGCACGATGGCCTGGCGGGCCTTCTCGGGTAGACCTGCGATGGCCCGGGCCAGCAGCGACACGCTCTCCTTCCCTGCGGCGACGTCGAGTGGGGGCTGTGGTTCGGGCGCCGGAAGCAGATCGCCGATCGACTGTGACGCATCGGAGGCGTCGTCGATCGACAGCACGTGCGCGGTGTTTAAGGACGCCATGTCCTCGTCGAGCTCGGCCAGCGTGCAGCCGAGGTGCGAAGCGATCTCCTCACGCACCGGGCAGCGGCCGAGATCGGCCGCCATGGTGTGCCAGGACCGCTCGAGGCGGCGAGTGCGCTCGCGGGTCGCCCGGGGCAGTGGATCGAGCCTGCGCAGTTCGTCGAGGATGGCGCCGCGCACTGCCGTGTAGGCATAGGTCTTGAACGTCGCGCCACGCGACTCGTCATAGCCCTCGGCTGCGTGGATCAGCCCGAGCACGCCGACCGCATGTAAGTCGTCGCGTTCGACCCCGTTCGGCAACGAGACGCACAGTCGCCCGAGCACGTGGTGGACCAAGGGAAGGTATTGCTCGACGAGCAGATCGCGTTCGACGCGGCTGCGCATCTGCGGCTTGCGTTTGGTCGTGCGGGTCGCCGTCACGCTGCTGCCTCAGGGCCGCGGCAGGTGTCGTGGATGTCGACAGTGATGGTGTTCGCCACGCCGCGCGATGATGTGGTGGTGGCGAGTGATGAGCGCGTTCGCGTGCCTGGTTTCATGGGAGGAGCGCGGCAAGTGCCGGCTCCATTTCATCGGCAACAACGACTTAACCGCTCAAGTGTTTGCGTGCAACTCTTCGTAGGTGTGGCCGGGTTGTGCCTCGGTGTCACTCGGGTAGCCGAGTCCGTGCCACCCCTCTTGGACGGTCTTTCCATGCGGGTCGCGGCGACCCGTGAAGCCACCGTCCATGCTGACGAGACTGCCGAAGTCCATTTGGCCGAGCGCGCCGCACGCGTGCATCGAGCGCCCGCCCATCGCACAGCCCAGCACGTAGCTCCGCTCGGGAGGGAAGTTCGCGGCCATCACGGCCACGAAGTCAGGGTTGGGGGTCATCTGCATCGTCACCGGATCGCGCACGAGGAAGGGCACGTTGTAGGCGCCAGGCGGATGGCCGAGCGCGAACTCCTCCGTGGTGCGCACGTCAATGTAGGTCCAGTCGCCCGCATCGAGCAGTTCCTTCGACTGTTGTGGATCTTTCGTTTCGAACGGCATCTTGGGCTCGGGCACCATCTGCCGCACAGTGTAACCTCACGCGCGTGGGAATCGTCGACCGCTACGACCGACCGCTGCGCAGCCTCCGCATCTCGGTCACCGATCGTTGCAACCTTCGTTGCGGCTACTGCATGCCGGAGGGAAGCTATCGTTGGTTGCCGCGGCCCGACCTGTTGACGTTCGAGGAGATCGGCGCGCTGGCCGAGGTTTTCGCTGGGCTCGGCGTGACGAAGATCCGGCTGACCGGTGGCGAACCACTGCTGCGCGTGGGTCTTGTATCGCTCGTCGCCATCATCGCGCGCACGGCTGGCATCACCGACCTGGCCTTGACGACGAACGGAGCGCTGCTGTCGAGCCAGGCGGCGGCCCTCTGCGCGGCGGGCCTGGGTCGCATCGCGGTCAGCCTCGACACGCTCGATGCAGCGAAGTTTCGAGAGCTGACGCGCACAGGTGACCTCCACGAAACGGTGGCCGGCATCGACGCAGCTTGTAGCGCGGGTTTGCCGCTGAAGATCAACACGGTGGTCATCCGTGGGTTCAACGATGGCGAGCTCGGTGACCTGGTCGAGCGTGGGCGCGAGTGGGGGGCCGAGGTGCGCTTCATCGAGTTCATGGACGTCGGCGGCGCGACGCAATGGTCCATGTCTGACGTCCTGGCGCGCGAGGAGATCCTGGCGAAGGTCGAGGCGTGCCTGGGCAAAGCCCGACCGCTGCCTGGGCGAGGCGCGGCGCCGGCCGAGCGTTTCGAGCTACCGGATGGCACGCGTTTCGGCGTCATCGCGTCAACGACCGCCCCGTTCTGCGGTACCTGCGATCGGGCGCGAGTGACTGCGGACGGACATTGGTTCCACTGCCTGTATGCGAGCCAGGGCATCGATCTGCGCGCGGCGCTACGCGATGGCAGGAGTGCGGACGAACTTGCGGCCATGATTCGCAGCGGGTGGCGGCAGCGCACCGATCGCGGTGCCGAGGAGCGACTCCGGGTCGCTGCGCGCGGTCCGCTCTTCCCGGCGGACGCCCTGCGCGACAACCCGCACCTCGAGATGCATACCAAGGGCGGTTAGCGGCGAACGTTCCTTGCGCCGCTGGTCCGCGGCTCCTTACAGGCGCAGCACGCGTTCATGCCGACTTCGGGTTCCGATCAGAAACTGCTCGTGATCGTCGAGCATCTTCAAGACCGAGATCTTCTGCCACGACTTGCCGTGCGGGATCACGAACTTGTGCTGCACGAACTTGATGCGCTTGACGAGGTGGTAGCCGTAGAAGCTGTCGACGATGCCGGCGACGCCCTTGTTGGGCAGTTGCCAGAGCACGCGCAACACCGACGCGGGTAGGCGTGGGTTGCTGCGGTTCGTCCATGCCAGCACCTCGCCACCACGCTTACTGGTCACTTTGTCGTCCGAGTGAGCGCGGGCGAGGTCGGCGAAAGCGCTCGGGTCCTTGTCGATCTCGGCCTGGATTTCTGTCGCCTTCTTGCGCAAGTGAGCCCGTTCCGCGAGCGACTTCAGCCGACCGGTCACGTCATCGCGCGTCTTGAGCAGGATGTGCGCGAACTTGACCTGGCCGAACCAGTCGCCGTGTTTGAACAGGAACTTCCGGAGTTCGCTGGTCTTGTAGAGTGGTGGAACAAGCAAGCGCAGCAGCCCCTGCACCTCGAGTTCCAGCCCCTTCTCGCGGCGGTAGCGAATCAGGTAGATCTTGCGTGCGTGTTCGGTGAGCTTGGCCTTCTTGATTCGCTCGAAGCGCTTCACGTAGTCGTCGAAGCCCCGTTGCAGAAGTTCGTCGACGACGGCTGGCAGCGTGGCCAGCTTGACGCCGCGTGCCTTGGCTTCCGCCCGCAGGCAGAGGACGTCGACGTACTGATACATCAGTTGTGCCAGGGCGGGGCTGTTGATCTCGCGTGCGCCCGACTCGCTCCCCCAGCGCTCCTTGATCCCGGGCGCATGGTGTACCTCGAGGTGCGTCGCCAGGTCTTCGAGTCGGATGCTGCGCCCGTCGATGCGCGCGAGCACAACGCCGCGGTGCTCGTTGTAGTCGAGCGTGCGCGGGATCCTGGGCTCGGTGGCGGAACCGCCGGCTGCTTTGGGCTGGGCGCAGGCCGCGGCGACAAGTGTGATCGTTGCGAGAGTGGTGCGGAGCATCGCGGGTCCGGTGTTCTTCAGGAGGATATCGTCCATAGGGCCGCCTAGCTCAGCCCGTAACGCTACCTTTGTGACGGCTACGCGTAGATGAACCGCAACGCCCAGGTAAAGACCGGCAGGATCAGATCCCCGGCGACATACCACGCGACCATGATGCCCATGATCGAGAACATCGGGTTGCTGCGCAGCACGCGGTAAAAGCCACTGACCGGCCCCGAGAACAGGCCCTCGACAATGCCGGCGCCGTCGAGCGGTGGGATCGGGATCAGGTTGAACAGGCCCAGCAGCAGGTTGAGGAAGAACAGCACGGAGATGATCCTGGAGATCGCACCCGAGGCGCCCTCGACGCCGCCACCGAGGCCCACCACGATTTGGCCGAACCCACTGCGGTCCGGGATCTCGAACCACTCCATGTCGATGCCGACCTTCATGACCACCAGCAAGATCGCGGCGATCAGCAAGTTCGCGCCTGGCCCGGCAGCTGACATGACCGCCGCACGCTTGGGGTGCGCGTCAGCCCAATAGGGGTTGTAGGGTGCGTGCGCGAAGCCGAGCGGAAAGCCCCAGAAAGAGAACGAGATGATCGGCAGCACGATCATACCGAAGGGTTCGCGCTGCACGTGCGGGACCGGATTGAGCGTGACCTGCCCTGCTTCGTAGGCCGTGCGGTCGCCGCCCAAGAGTGCCACCCACGCGTGTGCGGCTTCGTGAAAGACCATCGTCACGACCAGGGCGATGTACCACGTCAAGAAAGCGGCGAAGTCGAAGTCCATGATGGATCAGCCGATCCGGTTCACTAGAGGTCGCCTTCTTCTTCCGTTTCTTCCTCGTCTTCCCAGACTTCCTCTGCGTCGTCGTCAGCGTCCTCTTCGAGCTCGGAGACGACCTTCTGGACTCGGATCTGGGTTGCGGAGAGTTTCTCGCGGCACTGCTTGATCAGTTCCGTCGCGCGCTCGACTCGAGCGGAGAGGTCATCGATGTCGACGCCGCCTTCTTCGATACCGGACAGGATCTTGTCCAGCTCGCGCGACAGATCGCCGTAGTTCGGCGCGTCTGTCCGCGCCTTCTTCTGTGCTTCCTTCTTCTTGGCCGCCACTAGTCAGTGCTCCTCTTCCCGTCTGTGTTGCTGTCTTGTGTTTGGATGGATTGGATTTGGGCAGTGAGCGTCCCGTCGGCCAGGTGCGCGGTGACCGCATCGCCCTTGGTCGCGCCGACGACGGAGCGCAGGGCCGTGCCACTCGCGCTGCGCACGATCGCGAAGCCGCGCCGCAGAGTCTGCACCGGATCGACGGCGCGCGTGCGCGCCTCACGCCCCGCGAGCCGCTCGCCTTCGCGCGCGACGCTGATGCGGCAGGCGCCGCTGAGCCGCCTGGCTGCGGTCGCGAGCACCATGCCTTCACGGTCGAGGCGGTGGCTGCCGACTCGCTCGATGGTCGCCGCCCGGTGCACGAGAGTCTTCTCGCAGTCGCGCAGTGCGCGTTGCGTCTCGTGACGCGCACGCTCGCCGGCGCGCGTGAGGCGGCTGCGTGCCTCCGCCAGCCCGGCGCGCACTGCGTGTCCGAGCGTGCGTGCGCGCCGGCTCAGGTCGCCGAGCTCTTCCCGCAGCGCGCGGCGCGCGCGGCGGTCGATCTCGATCATCGTGTCCTCGACCTGCTCCTGGTAGGCGCGGGCCCGGTCGACCAGTAGCTCGGCAGCTGCGGTCGGTGTCTTGACGCTCGTGCAGAGCGCGTCGAGCGCGCACTGGTCACGCTCGTGACCGATGCCGACGACGGCCTTGTTCGGGTGGCTGGCAACCGCGGTGGCGACGTCGAGGTCGTCCCACGAGCCGAGTTCGGAGCGCGAGCCACCGCCGCGCGTGATGACCATGAGGTCGTAGTCATCGGTCGTATCTTCGATCATCGATAGCGCTTCGAGTACCGACGGCTTCAAGCCATCGCCTTGCACGAAGGTGTCGAAGATCGTGACCAGGAAGTTGAATCCGCTCTGCGCCAGCGTCTGTATGAAGTCGTTGTAGGCGTCGGACTCGAAGCTCGTGACGAGCGCGATACGCAGCGGCACGAGCGGCATCTCGAGCTCCTTGTTGCGCTCGCGTAGCCCGGCCTTGTCGAGCTCGGCCAGGATCTTCTCGCGACGCACCACGAGCTCGCCGAGCGTGTAGTTCGGGTCGATGTCGTCGACCACGAACTGGTAGCGGCCGCGCGGCTGGTAGAGATCGACCTTGCCGCGCACGCGCACCTTCAGGCCGTCTTCGAGCTGGAATTGCTGCGCGGCCTGGCGCAGGCGCTTGTTGACGAACTGCATGTTCGACTCGAACAACACCGTCTCGACGACCGCGTGCGGTTGGCCTTCCTTGTCGTCCAGCTCATCATCGCTGCGTTCGACCAGCTCGAAGTAGCGGTGACGGCTGCGTCCCTTGGCCTTGTAGCCCTGGATCTCGCCGACGATCCATACGCGTTCGTCGAAGTGCGTGTGAAGCACCTCGGCGACACGCAGGTTCAGTTGCGATACCGACAGCGCCGGCGCGACCTGGTCAACCGCGTCGAGCTGCATCGTGCCGAGGTCCCGCGACTGGCCGCCGGACGCGAGCGCGGTCGCGACCTCGGGCGACAGGTGGAAGCCGTGCCCCATGAACGTGCGCACGCACAGCTCGACCTGGTCGACCGGTACTTTCCACGTCTTAGAGCCGCGGTCCCAGCGTCTGCCGGGCAGCGTCTTGACGACTTCGACGAGGTCCGGGCGGTAGGGGAAGCTGATCAGCAGGCTAGCGCCGTCGGGCGAGATGTCGATTTGGCCGGCCATTGGCGGCGAGGATCTTAGACCCAGGCCTCCGCGAACACAGTGGCCATCACGTCGCCAACTTCGGTGAGCGTTGGCGTGTGCGCGGCGCCGAGCTCGCGCTCGAGGCTGGTCATGACGTCAGAATCGAAGCCGCAGGGGCGAATTGCCGTGAAAGCGTCCAGGTCTGTGGTCACGTTCAGCGCGAGCCCGTGAAAGCTGATCCAGCGTCGCACCGCGATACCGATCGACGCAATTTTCCGGTCCTCGACGAACACGCCAGTTCCCTTCGGATCGCGCCGCCCGACAAGAGTCCAACGGGACAGCGTGTCGATGATGACGTCCTCGAGCAGGCGCAACCAAGCGTGCAGGTCGCGGCGCGCGCCTTCGAGCGCAACGATAGGGTAGGCCACCAGTTGTCCGGGTCCGTGATAGGTGATGCGACCGCCGCGCTCGATCTGCACGACCTCGATCGAGGTGTCGACCAGGTCTTCGGCGGCGTCGCGGCGGCCGGCGGTGAAGACGGCGTCGTGCTCGACGAGCAGCAGCGTGTCGCGGATCGCGCCCTTGGCGCGCGCATCGACCAGCGCCCGCATCTGCTCGAGGCAGCCGCGGTACGACACGCGGCCGAGCCGACGTACGTCCAGGGCTTCGGCCGACGTCACTGACTTACTCCCATCTGGCGCGTTCGATCAGCTCGGCGACCCACTGCGGCACGAGCTTTGTGGCGCGACCGCGGCGAGTGTCGGCGAAGGTGCCGCCGGTGCGCTCTAGGTTGATCTCGACCGTGTGTGTGCGCTGCTGCCACGCCACCTGCGCGAAGTTGGCCGCCGGATAGACGAGGCCGCTCGTGCCGATCGCGCAGAACACCGTGCATCGCTGCAGGAAATCGGCGACTCCATCGAGGTGGAAGGGCACTTCGCCGAACCAGACGATGTTCGGTCGCAGGCGCGAGCCCGTGGTAGGGCAGCGGTCCTTGGGGCCGAGATCGCGGCTCCACGGGATCACGTCGCCGGCCTCGTTGCGTGCCTCGTCGAGGCGCCCGTGCATGTGCCGGATGCGCCGGTGGCCACAGCGGTCGTGCAGGTTGTCGACATTCTGGGTGACGAGCAGGAAGTCCTCGCCGAGAGCTTGTTCGAGTTTGTAGAGCGCGCGGTGCGCAGCGTTAGGCCGCACGTCCTTCAGGGCGAGCCGGCGCATGTTGTAGAACTTGTAGACCAGCTTCGGGTCGCTCGCGAATGCCTCCGGTGTCGCGACGCTCTCGACACGGTGACCCTCCCAGAGCCCATCTTCCCCGCGGAATGTCGGAAGTCCGCTCTCGGCGGAGATGCCGGCGCCGGTTAGAACCAAAACCCGCATGGGCAGAGTCTGGCGTCCAGCGACAGCGCACGGACTGCGAAAAACCGAAGCGAGGTCCAGTTTTTTGGCTTATGAGTAGCCGCCTCAAGGCGCTTGTTTGGAGGAAGCCGTGAGCAGCTACCGGGCCGAGTCGGATTCGATGGGAGAGATGAGTGTGCCCGAGGACGCGCTCTACGGCGCACAAACCGCACGTGCGGTCGACAACTTTCCTGTGTCGGGCTACGCGCTGCCGGAACCGTTTCTGCGCGCGCTCGGGCTGATCAAGCACGCGGCTGCTCTCGCTAACGGCGAGCTCGGTGGGCTCGACGAGGGCAAGGCCGAGGCGATTGCGGCGGCGGCCCTCGAGGTCTGGAGCGGCGGTCTACTCGAACACTTTCCGATCGACATCTTCCAGACAGGGTCGGGCACCTCGACCAACATGAACGCCAACGAGGTGATCGCGAATCGTGCGACCGAGATCCTCGGCGGTGCGCGGGGCGACAAATCGGTCGTGCATCCCAACGACGACGTCAACCGGAGTCAGTCGAGCAACGACGTGATTCCGACCGCCCTGCACGTTGCGACGTTGGTGGAGCTGACTCAGAGACTGGCTCCGGCGCTGACCGCTCTGCGCGACGCGCTGGCGGCCAAAGCCGTCGAGTTCGAGGACGTTGTCACGGTTGGACGCACGCACCTCATGGACGCCACGCCGATTCGGCGCGGCCAGGCCTTCGCCGGCTACGCGAGCCAGGTCGAACACGCGCTGCGCCGCATTGTGCGGGTCTCGGCGGATCTCGAAGAGCTCGCGATTGGTGGCACCGCGGTCGGCACCGGGCTGAATCGAGCCACCGACTTCCCGGCCAAGGTCATCGCCCATCTCAACCGCGAGACCGGGCTCTCCTTCCGCGAGGCAGAGGACCGCTTCGAAGCGATGGGTGGGAAAGACGCGATGATCCAGGCCTCCGGCGTCCTGCGCACGACCTGTGTGGGGCTGTCGCGGATTGCACACGACATCCGTCAGCTCGGCTCGGGTCCGCGCTGCGGCATCTTCGAACTCGAGCTGCCCGCGGTGGCGCCGGGTTCGTCGATCATGCCGGGCAAGGTCAATCCCGTGATGTCCGAGTCGCTGATCCAGGTCTGCGCTTGGGTCATCGGCAACGACATCGGCACGGCGCTCGGCGGCCTAGGCGGCCTCGGCAGCAACTACGAGCTCAACACGATGATGCCGCTTCTGGCACACAACGTGCTCGAATCGATTCGCGTGTTGTCGAACTGCGTCGGTGTGTTCACGACCAAGTGCGTGGCCGGCATCGAGGCGAATCGCGACAAGGCGCAAGAACTCGTCGACCGCAGTCTCATGAACGTGACCAAGCTCGCGCCGGTGATCGGCTACGACGAGGCCGCGGCGATTGCCAAGGAGGCGTTCTCGTCCGGGAGGACGCTCAAGGAAGTCGTGCTCGAAAAGGGGCTGGTCCCCGCCGCCGACCTCGATGCGCTGCTTGATCCCGGACCGATGACCGAACCCGGGTAGCATCTCCGTCATGGAGAGCTTCGGCACGCCTGGCCTTCTCGCTCGGACGGACGTCTCAGCGCACGGCGAACCTGTGGCGCCGAGCTTCGAGCGTGCGACGAGTTGGGCCTTCCCGTCGCGTGACGCGCTCCAAGCTGCCGCTGGCGACGCCTGTCCCGGGCGCTTCTACCCGCGCTACGGGCATCCGGCGGGCCTTCTGTGCGAGGCGAAGATCGCCGCCCTCGAGGGAGCGGAAGGGTCGTTGCTGTTCGCTTCTGGCATGGCCGCGATCTCCGGGACGATGTTTGCGTTCGTCGAGCCCGGCGATCGCATCGCGATCAGCCGCAAGTGCTACGGCGGTAGTGTCGCTGTCGGCGAGCACGATCTGCCGCGCTTCGGCCTCGCGGTCGACTGGTTCGATCCGTTCGACCTCGCGGACGTCGAGCGTGCTTGCGCCGCTGGTCCGCGCCTCGTGCACATCGAATCCCCTGTCAACCCGACCGGGCGCGTCATCGATCTGGCAGCGATCACAGCGGTCGCGCACGCGGCCGGCGCGATCGTCTCGTGCGACGCGACCTTCGTGCCGCCGCCGCTGCAGCGCACACTCGAGCACGGCGTCGACCTCGCGATCCACAGTGCCACCAAGTTCCTCGGGGGCCACACCGACATCCTCGCTGGCTGTGTGTCGGGCAGCGTCGCGCTCGTGCGCAGGCTCGAACGCTTCCGCCGTCGGACTGGCGCGGTCCTCGCTCCAGAGTCCGCGTGGTTGCTGTCGCGATCGCTGACGACGCTCGAGCTGCGCGCTCGCCAGCACAACGACAACGCCCTCACGGTTGTCCAATGGCTTGCCGGCCCGGGCACCGAACTAGGTGTCGCGCGCGTGCACCATCCCGGCGTCGAAGGCCACCCCGACCGCGCGCTCGCCGAACGCCAGATGTCGGTGCTCGGTTCCGTCTTCGCAGTGGAGCTCGCCGGCGGCGCGGAAGCAGCGACCCGTTTCTTTGATGCGCTCGGCGTGTTCCATCGCGCGATCTCGCTCGGCGGCTCCGAATCCGTCGCCGCGCTGCCGATCGACGGCAGCCACCGCATGGTCCCCAAAGACCAGTTCGAGCAGCTCGGCTTCGCGCCACACGCGATCCGGCTGTCGGTCGGACTGGAGCCGGTCGCGGAGCTGATCGGCGATCTCGAGCAAGCGCTGAAGCGGTAGGTCGGCGAGCTTGCTGCTGAGAAGTGGAGCTAAAGGCCGCGGACCAACGGCGCCGTGTCGCGCGGCGCATTCGCGCGCAGGCTCTCCAGGGTCGACCGTTGATCGAGCGGCGTTGGCTCGCCGGGCGCAGGTGGTGACTGCATCGCTTCGCGGTAGTGGACGAGCAAGTCGGAGACGTGCTGCTCGGGTGTTGGTGACGGTTGCGGAATCCGGGCCGCGTGTTCGGCGAGCAGCGTTGGCTCGTCGAGGATCGTGCGGATGGCTGCCGCGAGGGATTCGGGGCTGCCGGGCTCCGCGAGGAAACCACCGCCTTGCAGGCGTTCGGCGAAGGCGCCGACGTCGGTAACGAGCGCCGGGACGCCAAGCTCGAAGGCTTCGTCGAGCACGAGGCCGTAGGTCTCGAAGCACGTCGACGGGAAGACAGCGAGGTCGGGTTGCAGGGTGAAGAGTTGTTCGTACTCGTAGCGGCCGTGCAGCGTTACTGGCAACCCCTGCACGAGCTCATCGATCTCGGCGCGCAGTGCGTCGGTGTCGACGCTACCGAAGACGTGCAGTTCGAGTCGGTCGTCGAGCGGAGCCAAGGAACGCAACGCGCGTAGCAACACCTGCACGCCCTTGCGACGGGTGACGTTGCCCCAGTACGCGAGGCGTAGCGGGCCGGGTGCACGCGACGACGCCTGCATCCCGGTGAAGCGACGTTCGTAGGCGAGTGGCAGCAGGTGAACGAGTTCCGGCGCCAGCTCGAGGCCGCGTGTCACAAGGCTCGCTGTCGTCCGCGTCGCCGCGAGGACGCGACGCGCGCGCTGCAACTCGTGGCGAAAGTTCGCGCGGTAGATGTCGATGCCGAGTTCGACTTCTTCCCGCGCTTCTCCGCCGCGCAATGGCACGCAGTCGTGACAGCTGGCAAAGGACACGATGCGTTCGCAGTGGCTCTCGTCGGGGCGCAGCCGGAAACAGGCCGGGCATGACGCGGACACGTCGTGCAGCGCCACGACGGTTGCGATACCGGCGGACTCAGCTCGCTCGACGAGGTCGTCGGTGAGTCGGATCCACTGGTGCACATGCACGACGTCGGGGCGCAGGCGCGCCAGCAAGTCGTCGAAGAGTCGGCCAACTGCTTCGTAGTGGGACCTGTCCCAGTAGTCCGAGTAGGCGTCGGCGCGGTGCAGTCGAAACGCCGGGACGCCGAGATCGTCGCGCGGCTCGATGACGGACTGCGCCCGCGGCTCGAAGCTGCCGTGCAACACCATGGGCTCTAGGCCCAGGGCGACCTGGGGCCCGAGCAGGCTCTGGACGTAGCCTTCGGTGCCTCCACGCGATTCCGGCGGGTAGCCGTGGACGACGTGGAGGATGCGGCGCGGTTGTTGCATCATGTGGCGTTCCACAACCCATTCTGGACGAATGTTGCATGGAGTTCCCCCGGTGATCGTCCGTTCGCGCA
>NYZE01000143.1 GCA_002685965.1 Planctomycetota bacterium
GACCGGCTTCTCCATGAAGACATGCTTGCCGGCGTTGATCGCCTTCTCGAGCTGTTGCGGCCGGAAAGCGGGCGGCGTCGCCAGGATCACGAGATCGACATCGCAGGCGAGGACCCGGTCGCAAGCATCGAAGCCGACAAAGGCGTGTGCGTCGTCGACCTTGTAGGAGGCACCGATGCGTTCCGACAGGTTCTTGCGCGAGCGCGCCATGCGATCAGCGAACAGGTCGCCCATTGCGACGATCTCGACGCCCTCGGTCTTGGAGCAGTCGCGCGCCGCACCCGTGCCGCGGCCACCGCAGCCGATCACGCCAACGCGAATCGTCGAACGACCTCGGTGCACGCCGACCGGAACAAGAGCCGCCAATGGCATGACTGCGCCAGCTTTGAGAACCCGACGACGGGTGATCGGTTCGGACTTGATGGTCTTGGACACCATGGAAGTTACCCTGTGATGAGAATCCAGACGGAGAGCATCATGCACGTGGAGGCCAAGACGAAGCCAGCAGAAGTCCACATCACGCTGTCTGCTGCCGAGACCTACCTCCTGCGCGTGACGCTCGCGCGCGCCAGCTACATAGACACCGCGCCCGAAGACCAGGAAGCTGCGAACCAGTTCGCGGAAGCCTTGCTCAGGGCGCTCGGCGGCGCATGAATGCTCCCTGGCACTGGTCCTTGACCTGCAACCTCGACCCCGTCCGCTACGTCCGCTACGTCCGCTACGTCGACGCCGGCCTCTGCCGCACGCCTCCCCCAACCAGGCACAGCCGCGCCAAGCCGGGTCGGCTCGAACCACCGAAGGTCGGAAACCACGACGGCACGGAAGCCAAGGCCTAGGGAAGGTCTAGGGAAGGTCTAGGGGGACCAGGACGCACGGGCACCAGACCGAGAGCAGAGCGAACCTGGCGCGCTGCGGGCACGAGCTTTGCTCTGCCTCTCCCCGAGCCTATAACTCCCCCCATGACCGTCATGGTGTTCTACATCGATTCCCAGGGGCATCGCCGTGGTTGGGCCAAGAGCGACCACGTCGAGGAGGCGCGCTCGCAGGCCAAGGAGCGACTCGAGGGGTGGATCGAGCGGACCAACGAAGCGCTTGGCGAAGCCGAGTGGACGGTCGACGACTTCGAGGAGTTCGTCGCCGACGTGCGCGAGACTTCCTGACCCAGACCTTCGTTGGTCAGGGTCTCATGTCGGGGCGTCAGACACCGTTGACCGACTTGGTGTTCCCCAGCCATGGCAACAGGGCACCGCACGCAGCCCCATTGAACAAGACGAGCGCGGGGTAGAGCTGAAACGCCACCCGTTCGCCGGCGGTCGTGAGGTGCCAGAGAAGTTCGGCGGGGGTGCCGACGAAGACCGCCATCAGGCCCAGTAGCGACCCGAGTAGGGCGATGGCTGGGGCGGCGAGCCCGGCGCGGAACAACGCCAGCGGGAACAGCGCGACGAAGCCGAACAAACCAACCCACATCCAGTTGGTCTGGGCGGCAAACAGCACGTGCTCGGCGAACCAGGTCACGACGCGCGTCCCATGCGCCGGGAGTTGCGCGAAGAACAGATGCAACAGGCTGCCGCCCTCGTGGCGCGTCAGGGGCGAGTCGAAGCCATGCAGCATGTTGAAGCCGTGGTGCAACAGCAGAATCGCCAAGGGTGCCAGGAGGCACCAGTAGTGCACGCCGGGCCGAAGCCCGGCGATGAACTCGCGCGGTCGTGACAGCCGCGCCAGGACAACGGTGCCGACACCAGCCACCAAGTACAAGGACCCCTCGTTCTTACCCCACACCATGACGCAGAGCCCGAGCGCGGCGAGGCGGCACCAAACCGCATCGCCGCCGGCGCGCCAGCGCAACCACGCATCGAGCGCGACGACGAGGCCGACGCTCACGACGACTTCGCCATCAGCTTGCGTCGCCTGAGTGCCCGACCACTTCGACGCCAACAACAAAAGCAGCAGCACACCAGCAACACCGGGCCGGCAAACACGCCGCAGTGCGGCGGCGACGACCAAGAGCTGTGCCACGTACAAGAGCTGCAGCGGCACGAGGTTCAAGCCGTGCGTGATGCGCCCAGCCTGCAGGAACGCCCACGTCTGCAGCAACGGATTGAGCAGCGGGTAGTCCTTCTGGTAGTGCGGCAGGAAGGGATCCTTGATCGCGGCGCGGAACTCGCTCGTAAAACCATCGAAGGCGAAGAGGATCTTGGCCTTGCCGGCCCAGATGCTCGCCGCATCACCGGTCAGCACGGCGATCGTCGAACCCGCGGCGACGCGGTAGATCACGACCGCGATCGCAAACGTAAGGAGAAGCCCGAACACGCCGCGCTCGACCGGCGCCGTCTCGGACACTCGATCGGGGACCAGCCGAGCCCGGGGCGCGGAGGCAATCAGGACAACGGCCACGCCCGTGAGCAGGCCGGCGACGAGCAGACCACTGGCGATCCCGGTCCACAGCCAGACAAAGAGCGCCAAGCCCGTCGCCAACGAGCCCGCGATCCAGACCCAACCCGCATAGGCCAGCGGATCGTGCGACGCGCGAATCCCGAGCCAGCGCAGCACGCCGACGCCGAGCAAGGCCGGCACGGCCACAATCACCAGGAGTTGCAGCGCCGCAGCCATTACTTGGGCTCGTGCTGCCAGAGAACGAAGGAGGCACTGCGCGCACGTTCCGTGAAAGAGGGTGCGAGCGCCGCGTCCGGCTTCACTCCGCACCAACCGACGAACAGCTTGTCGCCGATGGCTTGCCCGGTAGCCCTCCACTGTGGTGGCACCGAGCCCCCGGCGTAGAAGCGACGCGGGAACAGGAGCACCGTCATGTGCGTCGTGGTCACGAAGTGCAGGGGATCCTCGGGACTTTGCAAAACGAGCAAGACGGTCCCGTCAGACGGGACGTGGGCTCGCATCGCCGTGAACATGTCCCAGTAGTAGCCGTGGGGCTTCTTCTCGATACGACCCCGGTTCGCGAGCTCCCGCTTGATGCGGGCGTCTTCGGACATCGTCACGGCGTCGCGCAGCGGCCTCACGCCGCCACGGATGAGCTCGTCACCAAGCGACCACAGTGAGCCCCGGCCCCACCAAGCGAGCAGCACGACGAACAGAATCGAACCGATGATTCGCTTCACGGTATGCGCCACAAGAGAACCGAAGGCAGCTCTTCGCCGGCCGCCACACGCTTGCACACAGTGGCTACGATCAAGACCAGGTCCGGCGACTGGATTGGATACAGCACGGTCAGAGAAGCGAGTGAGCGCAAGCCGCTCCTACTTCAGGCCGAACTTCTCGAGTACCTTGGCGAACTTCTGCGGGTTCGCAGCGAACTTGTCGCGGCAGTTGAAGCAGCAGAAGCCGATACGCTTGCCCTTGTAGACCGCGACCACGCCCGGCTTGATCGGCTTGTCCACGAACGGACAGGTCTCGTTGACCGTATCCTTGACGGTCTTGCCAGGCTTCTTGCGCCTCAGCTTGGGCAGAAACTTGTCGGGCGACTTAGCGAACCTGGCCAGGCACTTCTCGCAGCAGAAGGCAATGCGCTCGCCCTCGTACACAAAGACCGCAGTCAGCACGGCCTTCCGCTTGGGCATCATCGGGCACATGTCGTTGACCGGCGCAGCCGCCTTTTGTTCCGCCGTCACCTTGCGAATCGCGGCGACATAGTCACCCCTGTCGACGACGAGCTGCGGCAGCTGCTTCTTCAGGACCGCCGCGCCCTTGGCTGTCACCTTGCTCTGCCAGACGTAGAGTTTCTGCAGCCCCTTGAGTGGCGCCAGAGCGCCGATACCGCGGTCTGACACGGCAGTGCCATAGACGTTTAGGTACTCGAGATGCTCGAGTCCGGCCAGATGCGCGAGTGCACCGTCGGTGACTGCGGTCTTCTCGAGGTGCAAGCGCCGCAGCTCCTTGTACCGCGCCAGCTCGGCGACACCCTCATCGGTGATCGCGGTCCGCCCGAGGTTGAGCCACACCAGCTGAGGCTCGAGGCCGCGCATCGCTCTTACGTCGGCGTCCTTGGCGCCCTTGGCCAGCAGACTGAAGTTGACATAGACCGCGTTGCTGCGAGCTGACACCCGTACCGCTGTCGCGCCCCGCTTGCGCAGCGCCGCCAGCGCTGCCTTGCCCGCGTCATCGATGTCGGGCACGGCAACTTCGACCGGTTGGGGCGACTTCTCGGGCTCGACCTTGGCGCTGGCCGCATCGGGCCAGTCGGCGCCTTCCTTGATCCAGCGCTTGATCGTCGCGATCTGCCTCTTGCTCAGCGGATCGCCTTCGGCCGGCATGATGTCCGGGTCATCCTTGTCGAGGACGATGCGTCGGTAGAGCATGCTGCGGTCGGGCTTGCCGGCCAAGATGATCGGATCGGAGTGCTCCTCGCTGAACACCGACGCCTTGATGTCGAGGCGTAGATCGCCCTCCTGCTCCTCGGCTCCGTGGCACTCGGAGCAGCGCTTCATGAAGATCGGCAGCACTTCCTTGACGAAGTCGACCTTCTTCTGCGCGGCCAGCTCCGGCATGGGGAAGCACGACGCGAACACGATGACGCCGAGGATCGGGTAGCGCATACGCGGAAGGTACCTGTTGGCGGGCGATGGCAGAACCCTGCCGGTGCGAATTGGACAAATCGGGCGCGCACTCTCCTGCTAACCTCCCGACCACAAATGCGCACCGGGACTTCGATCGAGTACTACGCCCCCTGCACGCTCGGCGTCGAGCCTGCGCTCGAACGCGAGCTGATCCATCTCGGCGCGCTCGAGGTCGAGAGCCAGCCCGGCGGCGTGAGGTTCCGGGGCGACCGGCGTCTCGGCTACACCGCCAACCTCTGGCTGCGCTCGGCCATCCGCGTACAAGAGCTGCTAGATCGCTTCCCGGCCGCCTCGCCCGAGGAGCTGTACAAAGGTGCGCAACGGATCGACTGGGCCGAGCTCATGAGCGTCGACGACACGCTCCTGATCGACTCGACGGTCGCCGATTCGGCGATCCGCCACTCGAAGTACGCCGCCCTCGTCGTCAAGGACGGGATCGTCGACTGGTTCCGCGAACGCCTCGGCCGGCGACCGAGCGTCGACCGGCTGCGCCCGACGCTGCCGATGAAGCTCGTGATCCGCAACAACCGCGCGTCGTTGTGGCGCAACCTGTCGGGACCGAGCCTGCACAAGCGCGGCTGGCGCCCCATCCAGGTGAAGAGTCCGCTCAACGAGTCCACTGCGGCCGGATTGCTACTGATGACGGGTTGGGACGCCAAGAGCACGCTCGTCGATCCGATGTGCGGCTCGGGCACGTTCGTGATCGAAGCGGCGTTGCTCGCAGCGGACCGCGCGCCAGGACGCAACCGTGCCTTTGCCTTCGAGCGCTGGCCCGACTTCGACGCGGCGCTTTGGGAGTCGATCAAGAGCGCGGCCGATGACCGCGCCAAGGCGTCACTACCCTTCGCCATCCAGGGCGCGGACCGCCATGGCGGAGCGATCGAGATCGCCAACAAGAGTGCCCGGGAAGCGGGAGTCAGCGACCTGGTTCGCTTCGACCGCCGCGACGCGCGGGATTTCGCACCGCGCGAGCAACCGTCGATCGTTGTCGTCAATCCGCCGTTCGGCAAGCGTGTCGGCGAAGGCGAGGGGCTCGTCGATTCTTGGCGCGACCTCGGCAACTTCCTGCACGAGAGTGCGGTCGGCGCGGCTGCCTGGGTGCTGTGCGGCAACAAGGACCTGACGCGTCACCTCGGGCTCAAGTCGAACGAGCGCCACGTCGTCCGCAACGGCCAGATCGACTGTCGCTGGCTGCGCTATGACGTCGGTGCACAAGCGGGCCATGTGGCTCGCGGCGAGCGGCCGGCGCCCTGGGTCACCCGCTTTGCCTCACGCGTGCCCAAGCAGGGCAGGGTGCTGGACCTGGCGTGCGGCACGGGTCGGCACGTAGCGTTGTTCACCGAGCAGGGGCATCAGGTGACTGCGGTCGACCGCGATCTGTCGCAACTCGGCGCCATCGCCGATCATACGCAGGTCGAGACAATCGAAGCCGACCTCGAAGGCGGCGCCTGGCCGCTCGAAGGGCGCCGCTTCGACGGCATCGTGGTCACCAACTTCCTGTCACGGGCGTTGCTGCCGAAGCTGCTCGAGGCCCTCGCCGAAGGCGGCGTGCTGATCTACGAGACCTTCGCGGTCGGCCAGGAGCGCTTTGGTAAGCCGACGAACTCGGACTTCCTGCTGCGGCCGAATGAGCTCTTGGATGCCTTCGGCTCGCTCGAGGTCGTGGCGTTCGCGCACGGGGAGTTTCGCGAGCCCAAACCCGCCATGCGACAGCGCATTTGCGCGCTGCGCCCCCTCTGAAGGCACCAGCAAGGAGCCGCGTCCAGACCCCTAGACAAGGAAAGAGCTAGAAGCCATCATTTCAGTCTGCGGTTCGCGCGGTTTCTGCGCGCTCAGTTCGCCTTGCCGACTCCCGCCCTCCTCTCGCTTCAGAAAAAGAGACTCTCCATGCTCAAGGTCCTTTCTCTCTCCGCAGCTGTGATCCTCTCTGCCTCGATTGCCGCTCAGGCGGTTGAGACCATCCCGGCGGGCTACGCCACTCTGGAAGGTTTGCGCAGTCGCCATGTTCCGCTCCGCTACGTCCCCTCCCGCATCCAGTGCGGGTACGGCCCCAAGGCGACCGGCTGGACAGGCGTCAGGGTCATCAAGGAGCTGTGGGCGCGTGCTGACGGTACCGCACACTTGGCCGCGGCTTTCAAGGTCGACGCGCAGGTGTTGCTGTCGAGCGACGGCGCCGACCCCGAGTGCTGCTCTTACATCTTCAGGAACAACCACGGCAAGGACGTCAGAGTCTTCATCAAGAAGAGGACCTTCAACTACCCAGCCTTCGTCGCGGGACCGTCGCCGGCGCCGTGGTCCATTCAGCTCAAGGGTGACGCGCCTTTCGTCGCAACAAAGCCCACGCTCGTCGTCGACTGGGCCACGTATGGAGCCAACCAGGCCAACGTGAACTTCTACGTCGACGCGTGCAACCTGACCAAGACGTACACGGGCACTGCCGGCACGATCACCTACTACGGCACCGCGTGCAACCCGACCACTTTCTACAACTACGTCCTCAACCCAAACGAAGGTGACTGCCTGGTCACGTACGGTTATACGCGCAACCAAAAGGACATCGTCATGGCCTGGCTCGGTGTAGGGCAAACCTCGATCGATATCGGTGGCGGCTGCACGGTCTTGACGCTTCCGATATTCATGAGCGCGCCAGTGATCTCGCAAGCTTCGAGCACCGGCTGGTCGCTGTTCGAGTTCGGCAAACTGCCGGTCGGCACCAAAGGCATGAAGCTCCACACGCAAATGGTCGCGTTCGACAGCAGCTACGCCATACGCCTTTCGCGCGGCACCGAGATAACGATCGGCGACCGTAAGGAGATCTTGCCAGGCTTCATGTGCTCGCACCGCTACGGCTACAGCAGCTCGGCTTTGAACCCCTTCGATCCTGACACGGATCCAGCGCGGTACGGCTGGAGGGGCACCGCGATCATCTTCCGGAACAAGTAACAGCCAACCAGAACTAGCAGCGGCCGATCATGCAACCATGCGTGCTCAGCCGCTGAACTACTCCCGGAAACCACACATGCGCACAGCTCGTTTCTGTCTCGTTCTTTTCGCCGCTCTCAGCAGCAACGCCCTTTGCCAGAGCACGCCGTGCGCGTCGGACAACGACACCACCAACAACGTGTCCCGTCTGATCACGGGCTACCGCAGCACGGGACCGGGGCGGTGGGGCTTCCGCTATGTGCCGGCCAAACCCGTCCCGGCCGCAGCCATGCGGATCTTCACGGGCTCGAATTACCGGAATGGCTTCATGCAGCTGCAGGTGTGGACCGAGGGCTCGGGATTGCCGCAGACCATGCTCGCCACGGGCACCTGGAACTCGCCCAACGGAACGCCGAACGGGTGGTATGGAACGAACTTCAACAAGCTCACCATCCTGAAGCAGAACGTGCCGTACTGGATCGTCTGGGTCGAGGGCGGTTGGAACCAGGTGTCGTACGAAGGGCAAGGTACCAGCTACAAGACGATCGCCTGGAACGGCAATAGCTGGGCCTCCATAGCGGCGGCGAACTGGAAGTTCCGTTTCTACTGCGGGCAGCTGCTGGACCAAAAGAACGCACCGGTGTTCGGCAGCGCATGCCTGAGCTCCTCCGGTGATCTCGGCACGACCTTCTCCAACATGGAGCCGTTGTACGGAACCAAGAGCTACCGCATCGAGGGCACGAACTTTCCGCCAGGCGCACCCGCGGTGTTCTTGCTCGGTCTCGACAAGAACTTCAAGAGCCTCAGCTTCGGCACCGCGGCGCCAGGTTGTTTCCTGAACACAGACATCTTCTTCATGTTCGCCGGCGTGACAGGCACCGGCGACGTGCGCGCCGCGGCAGCCGCGGGCCACACGCAGATCGTGCTGCCGTTGGGGCCACCTGTGATGAAGGGTACGTTCCTGGCGATGCAGATCGCGGTCTTCGACAAGAAGTCGACCAACCCGCTCTACTTCGCCTTTGGCAACGCGATCCGCTCCTCGGTGTTCTGAGCGGCGGCTTCCTCGCGCCTACGGAAAAGCCTGGTAGCTCGGCGTCATCTCGAGTTCGGTCACGGCCGCGCCGTTGAGGACCAGGTGCCCCTTGTGCGCGACGCCGTCCTTTTCGGCCTCGACGACGACGCGGGTCCGCGCGTGCGGCTCGGCTTCCGAGAGATCCCCCACCACCATGACCTTGTCGTAGCCGAGGTTGTAGAGCTTGGCCTCGACGAGATCGAGTAACGCCGTTGCCGACTGGCCACGCCCTTCGACCGGGTGATGCGGCACTTCGACTGGCCGGTCGAGCTTGTCGGCGATGCGCTTGAGTACGTCGTGCGACTCGGTCAGCTGCTGCTGGATCTCGTCGGTGCCGATCTGATCGAGGCTTTCGATGAGAGCCTGCAGCCGCTCGTTGAGCTGGAGCACCCCCTCCTTCTCCTGGCGCATGTGTTGCTCGTAACGGGCCATGCGCCGGTAGAGGAGCGTCGCTAGCACGACGAGCATCACGAAGGTCAACGCGAACTGGAGCGTCGGTGTCACGGCTCAGCGAGCATAGTTTCGCGTGTTGCCGCCGTCTATGCTGCCCGCGGATGTCGGGCAAGCTGCGCTACTGGGCCGCCGGGGGAATGCTGCTTTTCCTGGGTTTTCTGTCCGCCATTGCTCCATCGCGCCAGCAAGTCTTCGCGGCGCAGTCGCAAAAGCTGCTCGAGGGCATGCTCGTCGAGGTCGCCGACTCGCTGAAGGGCAGCCCCGGTCGTTTCGCCTTCCGCGCCGAAGCGGGCAACGTGTCGCCGAAGACGCTCCAGCAGTGGGACAAAGAGCTCGACAGATGGGTCGCGGACGCCAAGGGCCAGGAGCCGCCACTAGACCTGGTCATCGCCGCCGACGGCAAGCCGCTCGTCCTGACCTGGAACGGCAGCGAACGCACGGTCCGCCTGACCACCGACGGCGTCGTCGCCGAACGCATGCTCGCCGACTTCCGTAGCTTGCTACCACCCTTCGTGACCATCCTCATCGCCGTCGTCTTCGGCAAGACGATCCTCGCGCTGCTGATCGGCGTCGCCCTCGGCGCCTTCCTCTACGTTGGCTACAGCGCGCCGGTGCACTTCGTCGACGCCTACATCGTCGGCAACATCCTCGGCGATGACTTCAAGCTCAAGATCCTCGCCTTCGTCCTCTTCCTGTCGATGACCGTCGGGATCATGTCGAAGTGCGGCGGCATCGACGGGATGATCGAGCTGGTGCGCCGTTTCGCGCGCACCGCACGATCGAGCCAGCTCGTGACGTGGTGCATGGGGCTACTGATCTTCTTCGACGACTACGCCAACACGATCGTCGTCGGCTCGACCATGCGGCCGCTCACCGACCGCCTACGCGTGTCGCGCGAGAAGCTGGCCTACATCGTCGACTCGACCGCCGCACCCGTCGCAGGTCTGTCGCTACTGTCGACATGGGTCGCCTACGAGATCACGATGTTCGCGCCGACGCTACCAGAGGTCACCAACGCCGCGGGTAGGGCTTACACGGAGGCGCAGGGCTTTCAGATCTTCCTCGAGACCCTCCCCTATCGCTTCTACTGCATCCTGACCCTGTGCATGGTCGTGCTGACGATCGTACTGCGGCGCGAGTTTGGCCCAATGCTGCGCGCCGAACGTCGAGCACGACATGAAGGCAAGCCGATCGAGGACGACGCCACGCCGCTGGTCAGCGCCGCCCTTACGGAAACCAAGACCAAGCCTGGCGCCCCGAGGCGCTGGTGGAACGGACTGATCCCGATTGCCGTACTGCTCGCGGTCACCATCGAAGAGATCTGGCGCACGGGCCGCGAGGGCGCGAAGGCCAGCGAGTCGCTCTTCGACCAGGTGCGCGGCCTGCTCGGCAAGGCCGACTCGGCGCACGCGATCTTCGTCGGCAGCGGTTGCGCGGCGGGAGTCGCAGCGCTGCTCGCCATCGGTCAACGCATCCTGACCTTCGCCGAGTCCCTCGCGACCTCCCTCAAAGCGATCGGTGCCCTGTTCTTCGCGGTCGTGATCCTGATCTTGGCCTGGTCCATGGGCAAGGTCTGCTCGGAGGAGGTCGGCACCGCCTACTACCTCGTGGCCTTGACCGAAGGCAGGCTGCCAGCGCTGCTCCTGCCGACGATCTTGTTCCTGCTGTCGTGCCTGATCTCGTTCTCGATCGGCTCGTCGTGGTCGACCATGGCCATCCTGCTGCCCAACGTCGTGGTGCTAGCGCACGGGTTTGGCGTGGACACCGACCTCGGCGGTCCCGTTCTCATGGTTCTGACCATCGGCGCCGTGCTCGAGGGCAGCATCTTCGGCGATCACTGCTCGCCGATCTCGGACACGACCGTGCTGTCCTCGGTGTCGTGCGCCTCCGACCACCTGCATCACGTGCGCACGCAGGCGCCGTACGCGATGCTCGTGATGATCGTCTCGATGGTCGTGGGCTACCTGCCGATGGCCTTCATCTCGCCCAAGCTATGGCCGCTCTCGCTGATCGTCGGCGTCACCGCGATCACGAGCTTCTTGCTCTGGCGTGGCCGCGATCCCGAAACGGCTGGGCCACTGCGCTGAGGTGGTCGATCTTCTCCTCGCTGATCTCCACCAGCTCATCGCTTCCCTCTTAGTTCGACCGACCCTTCGCGCACGAGGCTCGCCGCGATGGGTCGCGACTCGGCCGCGAACGCGCGAGCCACCAGATCGAGCAGTTTGCCGTGCTTGGCGAGGATGCGCCGCCAGACGAGCGGGTCCACGTCTGTCACGGCAACCGTGCGATAGCGGAGGCCGCCACCTGCGCCTGCCTCGCGCAGCACGCAGGAGCCATTTCGGATCTGCCACAGGCTCGCGCCGCCCTCGAGGTCGATCGGTAACTCGAGCACTTCGGCGAGCGCAGTGATCTCCTCTGGCCGCGGCCGCTTGGCGGCCGACGAGGGTACGAGCTCACTGGCGCGCTTGGCCGAAGCGCGCGCCAACAGCCCAAGCTCGCGCTCAGCAGCGGCAAACTCGCGGCGGCCCATGGCGGCGCGCAGCCGCTTCTCCAGCCGAACCGCGATCGAGTGGTCGAGGACATCGGCCGCCAGTCGACGTTCGACCTCGTCGGCCCCGCCATCGCGCATGGCTTCGGCGAGTTCGATCGCGTCGGCATAGTGGTCGTTGGCGATCAACCATTCGAGACGCTCACTGCGCCCCCCCGCCGGATCATCGCCGGTCAGCTTGGTCGGCTCGGGCTCGGGCCCGGGCCGACTGCGCGAGGCACCCTCACCGAGGGTCCTTCCGATCGGCGCCGGCAACGCGCTCGCCTGGTTCGGACGCAACGCGGCCCCATCGTCGGACTCGCGGTTGCCGGATAGCGGGAAGGAACCACGGAACGTCAAGAAGACCACGGCGAGCAGCGCCAACAGGGCAACCCGACCTACGGTGCGGCGCCTTCCTTTGCGCTTGGCCATTCGCTACGGCTCCGAAACGTCTCTGTTGCCATGCGCACTCAGACGCTGCAGACGACCGGTGTTGCTCGTCGTGAAACGGCGCAAAACGCGCAGCAAGACGTTGTCGCGCCGTTGGCACGTTCTTTGGTGTAGCAGAGGTTTCGCGTCGTGGCGATTCATCCCAAAAGCTTCCAACCGGGCAGCCGGACGGGGCCAACAGGGTACAGCACGAACCGTCGTCACGGCGCAGGGCCTCTGCACGCTTCGGCGTGCATGGGCCCTTCTTACATGGTCTCGGCGAGGACGGTGACCACAGACAGGGCAAAGACCCCGACCATGCCGAGCAAGGCGGTCTGCCCCGGGGAGAGAGCTATCCCCGCAGGGCGAGCAGCATGACGTCGTCCTCGAACGGTTCATCGCCGACGTGCTGATCCATGAGACCGCGCACGAGTTCGATGACCTCGGCCGCCTTCTTCCCGTGGGCGGCGGCCAGGACCTCCTTGACCTTGGCCTCGCCAAGCATGTCCCGCTCCGAGTTACGGGCCTCCGTCAGGCCATCGCTACAAAGGAAGAGCAGGTCGCCTTCCGCCAGCGTCTCGACGACCGTGGACGCGTAGCCGTGGCCGGGAAGCATGCCGATGGCCGGTCCGCTGGTTTCAAGGTCGTGCACGCCATCGGCAGTGACGAGCCACGAGCAGCTATGCCCAGCGTTCACGTAGCTCAGCGACCTGCCTGACGGGCTCTTGTCGTCCTGGTGCAGGCGCACGAGACAAATGCTCATGAAGCTGCCGGCATCGATCGCTTCCGCAAAGCGATGGTTGAGCCGACGCGTCACCTCACCAAGGTCCGGGATGACCTCTAAGTAGGAGCTCAGCGCCGATTGCACGGAGTGCGCGATCAGCGCCGGGCCGATCCCGTGGCCGGAAACGTCACCGAGCAGGACCGCGAGCTCGTCGTTGTCGAGCGGCACGATGTCGAAGGTGTCGCCGGAGGCGGTTTCCGCGGCTCGATACCAGGTCTCGACCTCGATGCCGGGCGGCAAGCCGCGAGCCTCGGGCATGAGCTGCGCCTGAATCTGCTGTGCAACCTCGAGCTCTTTGGCAAGCCGGGCACGCTCCAGCGATTCGCCGTAGAGCCGGGCGTTCTCGATCGACACCGCAAGCTGCTGCCCGAGCGCCGCAAAGAACGCCAGGTCGCGCCTCGTGAACTCCTTGCGTTCGGCCTTCGAGTCGACATAGATCACTCCGGTGCGAGTGTCACGCGCCGCCAAAGGCACGCACATCACCGCGCGCAGCTTGAGGTCGTAGACCGATTGCCCGAGGTCCAGGGCTTCCTGGCTCGATTGCACGATGTTGACCAGGGGCTTCTGCGTCGTCAGGACCTTCTTGGCGACGCTGGTGCTGTAGGTCGTTTCGATCGACAGGTCGCGCCCGCCCTCGGCGCGGGCAATGCGCACGCTCACGGCCGCGTCGTCGCCGGTCTCGCCGTCGTAGAGCAGCAGGAAGCCGCGCTCGGCTTGCGTCAGCTCGATCGACTTGTCGACCAAGTCGACGAGCAGCTTGTCGAGTTCCATGGTCGAGCCGACCTCGGCCATCGTGTCGAGCAGGAGCTGGAGACTGCGCCGGTCGATCGCCGGGTCCCCGGTCAGGAACTCGGTCGATTCCGCTGCCGGGTCGGCAACAGAGCGCTCGGGTTCGAGCCTCGACTCGTCCTTGGTGCGTTTGCGGAAACGATCGAAGATCAACTTGGTCCGGACCGGTGAAAACCTAGAATGTAACGTCTCGCGCCTGCGGCAGGACCTTCCCTCTGCGTTCCCCTCTCGACTGATCGAGATTCGATCCCTAGGTTGGCGCGGCCCGCGACTTTGGAGACTCGCCATGAAGATCGACAAGCTGCTCTTCGAGCACTACGCCGAACTGCGCCTACGGGGTGAGTTCGACACCTTTTATGCGCCCAAGCTCGGAGAGGAGATCGATCAGCTCATCTCCTCTGGCTACACCCACACCATCCTCAACATGCGTCTGGTCAAGTTCATCAACTCGACGGCGCTGGGATCGATCATCAAGGCCAACAAGCGCCTGCGCGCCGAGGGCGGTGAGCTCGTATTGGCACAGCCGTCCGGCTTCTGCCTGGACGTGCTGACCAAGATCGGCGTCGACAAGGTCGTACCGATGTTCAGCGACTCCGACGCCGCCCGTGACCACCTGCTCAAGGGCATGACCGACGACGGCGCGCCGCAGGTGATCGGCGAGTCCAACGTGCTGTTCGAGTTCGACGACGCCGACCGCATCGGGACGATGAAGGGACGCCGTACCGGCCTCGGCACCGTGCTGCGCGTCGACCACGAGGGCATTCGCTTCTCGTGGGACGGCGGCGGCCGCGGCCTCGGCCAGGAAGAGCTCGCGTCCCTCTTCGGGGTCGGCCTCACGCTCGGGACCAAGTTCAAGGTCAAGCTGTGCAAGAAGGACTACTTCAACGTGCAGAGCACGATCGGCGAGAGCGAGTTCCAAGAAGAGGACGGCACCTGGTCGGCGGCGGTCTACGCCACCTTCAACGACCTCTCCGATCGGGATGGGCTGGCGCTGGCGCAGTTCGCGGATGATCTCGACTACTTGAAGCAGCAGTTGAAGGACGTTCGCTAGGGACGCGGACAGGCTGCATTCCCTAAGACAGAGCAACGCTCTCTACCCTGCCGGGCGCTCGCGTTGCTCCGCCGCTACATCGTCATCCCCATGCCTGGCGCCGTACCGCCGAGCTTCTTCTTGATGATGCGCATCTCGATCGTGCTCCAGAGCGCCGAGATCGTCATGTAGAGGGCGAGGCCGCTCGCGTAGTTGTAGAGCATCACCGCGAACATGATCGGCATGAAGCGCATCATCTTCTGCATCTGACGCTGCTGCGGATCTTCGGAGATCTTCTGGCCGAAGCTGTTCACGACCCACAGTGTCGTGAACAGGATCGGCAGCAGGTTCAGGTAGGTGAAGTCCGGCAGCGGAAACGGGATACAGCCGATCGCGTTCTTGAGGTCGGGGCCACCGAGGTAGAACAGCCGATCCGGCATCGACAGGTCGGTGATCCAGGAGAAGAACGGCTCGTGGCGAAGCTCAAAGCTCGTGCGCAGCATCATGAACAACCCGATGAAGATCGGCATGGTGAGCAACATCGGTAGGCAACCCATCAGCGGAGGGAACAGCTTGTGTTCCTTCTGAAACTTCATGAGCTCCTGGTTCATCTTCTGCTGGTTGCTCTCGTGCTTCTTGCGGAGGCGATCCATCTCAGGCTTGAGCTTGGCCATCTTGTCGGAGTACACGCGCATCGACTTCTGCTGGCGGAAGTTGATCGGCAGCAGCAATGCTTTGACGATGATCGTCAGAAAGATGATCGCAAGGCCCCAGTTGCCGAGGATGCCCTGCAGGAACTTCAACGCGCTGAGCAAGAACTTCGACATCGTCGCGCCGCCGGGGATGCAGCAGCCGCCGACGTCGAGGTCGAGGATTTCGGCGTATGGCGTGAGGTCCGGATCGCTGTTGAGGATCTCACGCGACTTGGGCCCGAGGTAGATGTCAAAGGTGAGCTTGGACGTGGCCTCGGCCGCGTCCTTCGCAACTGATGGCACCCGTTGCCGAACCGTCAGGACGCTCGCGACATTCGTGTAGGCATCCTCGTCGGGCACGCCGCCCGTCTCCATGGGGAGGCTCGCCGCCTCGACGGCGGGCACGGCCTTCTTGGTCGCTTCGTCGGCCGGCGACAGCACACACATGAAGAAACGAGAAGCGCTTCCTGCGTAAACGAACGCTTGGCCGCGGCCAACATCCGGCAAGTCCACAGGGTTCGGGTGCCTGCTGGGCTGTGCCGCGGTCAGATCCTCGTCGAACTTGGCGAAGCATCGCGCCGGGTTCATGAAACCCCACTGCGACTTCGGGTTGCTCATCACCGTCGCCCCGCGCAGCCGGTAGGTCCAAAGGCCGCTCAGGTCGTTGTCCTTGGTGTTCTTGACCTGAAACACAAGCTGCAGACGACGACTACCCTTGAAGACGCGGAAGGTCTTGCGGAACGTGATCCCGTTCTCGAGTGCCAGTTCGTAAGCGACCTCGTTGTCGCCGGCCTTGACCGGACGCCACCAGACTTCGTTCAGGCGATAGAGCTCGGTCCCTTCGTTTGGGCGATAGCCCTTGGGCACTCGTACCGGGAACTTGCCCAGGAAGTCATCGATCGTGAAGGAGAACACGCCGATCTCGGCAACGACGGCCCGCAGGGCCTCTTCGTCGCCGGGATTGGCAACCTGGTCGAGCATGTCGACCGTTGCCAGCGCGCCACCAAGGTTGTGGAAGCGGGCGCGGAAACCGACCTCACCCAGCTCGCCAACGACCAGCGGGTCACTCCAAAGGGACTCGACCGGGTTCAACAGAGTCGACGCCTGGCCGGGCTCGAGCGCGACCTTGACCTGCTGCTCGCCCTGCTTCTTCGGTTCGCCAGGGAAGACGAACTCCTTCAGCACCAACCAGGCCACAAGGCCTATCAAGAGTGGGATTACGAACCGGGTGATCCTGTTCTCCATCTGGCTCCTGCATGAGTGCCGTGCTCGAGCGATGACTTCGCTCGCCGGATCTGATTATCTGCCTACCGCCAGTCGATCCGCGAGATAGTCGGGTAGCTCGGTTGCGCGGATCTTGCTCATGGTCGCCCGATAGTCGTAATCGAGCCGGTGGAAGTTCACGGTGCTGGCCTCCGCATCGTAGGTCACGTACGACAACCGAGGATCGCCGTCGCGCGGCTGGCCAACCGATCCGATGTTGACGATCGTCTTCTTGTCACCTACCTGAAACTGGCCGTTGACCTGCTCCGGCGACTGAAAGCCGTTGCCATCTTCGTACACCCCGGGCACATGCGAGTGGCCGACGAAGCAGATGCGACAAGCGCCCATCTTCTTGTAGCGCTCAGCCATACGCTCCGGGTCGGCGACGTCGCCGGGCAGCGTGTAGTCACGCACCGGATCCTTTGGCGAACCGTGCACGAGCATGATGTCGCCCACGGTCTGAGTCTCCGGCATTTCGGAGATGTAGTTCCACAGCCGAAAGTTCTCGTCACGCGGAAACGACGCGTCGTTGAGCTGCGCCTTGGTCCACTCGATCGCCGCTCTCGCCTTCGGGTTGAAGTCGGTAGCGTAGAACATGGCCCCGTGCTCGTGGTTACCCAGGAGACTGAACTCGCAGCGCTCCATGATCGTCTTGAGCGTCACACGAGGCTCCGGCCCGTAGCCAATGACATCGCCGAGGCAGTAGATCTTGTCCGCGCCGCGAGCGTCGATGTCGGCAAGAACCGTAGACAAGGCCTCGGTGTTGCTGTGGATATCTGAGATGAAGGCAAACATCGTGGCCGGCACGGCACCATATGCAACTCAGCCCCTGCAGTGGGCCCGGCGGTGGGTAGGCCGTGGCATCCGAAGGGGCATCGGGGAGGGCGAGAGGGCGCGTTCTTGCGAATGGAGTGGAAACAGAGGACTCTAGGACCCCCCTGACGCCCGTTCAACTGCGACACATGACCGTCATCAACCGTATTCTTTTTCTCGCCCTCTGTCACGTCGCCAGCCACGCCGTCTGTAGTGACGCTGTCTGCCAGGTCACAGCCAAACAAGATCAGGACCCGAAACCGATCGGCCAGATCGACGCCACGCGATCGTTCTTCGTGCCACCGTTCGCAGCCGCAAGGGGCGTGCTTGCGCGAGCCGGCGGCACCGACATCGGACTCGTGGCCTACAAGTCATGGCTCCTTTCGCAAGCTGGCCGCAGCCTGCTCGAGGATTTCGCCTTCGACATGGTGCTGGCCCGCGAATGTGCGGCCCTGAAGGTCGCAAGAGGCGCGGAGAAGCTGTGTGTCAACCGCGCCATGGCGCGCGGCAAATCCATGGGGCTCAACAAACACACCGACCCGTTCTTCGACAGCCGACGACGGTTAGCCAACGAAGAGCTGCGTGCCCTGCGCGTCGCGGCACTGGTCAAGCTCGATCGCAGGCCGACTGAGCAGGAACTGCGCCGGCTCTTCCACCACGAGTATGGCGTCGATGGCACAAAGGTGGTCGTGCGCCAGATCTGGGTTTCATTCAACGCAACCGAGCGTCAGATCGACCCGAAGCTGACACCACGCACGCGGCAAATGCGGGCACACGCGATTGCCCGCGCCAAAGCGCGCAAGCTGCACGAGCGCATCAAGAACGGCGAAGCGTTCGCGGCGGTTCTCCCAGAGTCGGACGATCCGCTGACACGCGCACAGCTCGCGGATCCCCGCTTCGCCAAACGGGCTGGCATCGTGCCCGGTTACAACTACCAACGCTTCGGTACCGGGTTCGCCAAGGCCGTGCGCGACCTCAAGGCCGGGGAGATCAGCGCTCCGGTCAAGACGACGCACGGCTGGCACATCATCGATCTGGTCAGCCGCAAGGAGACGAAGTTCGAGGATGTGCAGGATGCGCTCGCCAAGAGCCACGCGCTGCTGCCACCGACGCACGAAGAAGCGCGCGTGCTGCGCGAGCGCCTGTTCACCAAGCACGGGGTCGAGTTCGGCAAGTAGATGCTCTGGGTTCTGACCGGTCCGACCGCTTCTGGCAAGAGCCAGCTGGCGATGGACATCGCCGCTGCGCGCGGGCTCGAGGTCCTGTCGGCGGACTCGATGGCCGTGTACCGACGCATGAACATCGGCACGGCCAAGCCGACGACTGCCGAACGTGCGCTCGTTCCCCACCACGGTCTCGATCTGGTCGAACCGCACGAGCAGTTCGACACGTCGCGCTGGGTCGCCGAGGCGGAGCGGGTGATTCAGGAAACGAGCGCCGCTGGCCGCGGCCTGCTCGTCGTCGGCGGCACGCCGCTGTACTTGATGGCGTTGTTGTTCGGGTTTTTCGACGGTCCGAGCGCGGATCCGGACGTTCGCGCCCGACTCGGCGCCGACGAAGACAGCGAACCCGGCGCGCTGCACCGACGGCTCGCGGAAATCGATCCGACTGCCGCCGCACGGATCCACCCGAACGATCGCAAGCGCCTCGTGCGCGCGCTCGAGGTCTTCGAACTGGGAGGCAAACCCATCAGCGAGTTGCAACAGCAGTTCGCTGCCGAGCCGCGTTTTCCCTATCGAGCGGTCTGGCTCGACCTGCCGCGACCGAGGCTCAAGGAGCGCGTGCGGCTGCGCACGCGCTCCATGCTGGAGGCGGGCCTCGTCGAAGAGACGCGCGCCATCGAGGCCGCCAGCGGCTTCGGCCCGACCGCCAGCTCGGCGATCGGCTATGCCGAGGTCCTGCAGCTCTTGGCCGGTGAGCTCGCTGCCGACGAGTTGGCGACCCGCATCGCGCGCTCGACACACCGGCTCGTGCGCCGACAGGAGACATGGTTGCGCCGCTTCCCTGGCCTGCGGCGAGTCTCCACCTCGACGCCAGAAACAACGTGCGTGCTGGACCCATTGTTCGATGACGCATAGCAGTCACCCGTTTCGCGCACGCCCACCGCGTCCACCGCGTCCACCGCGCCCAGGGGCACCACGCACACCCGATACACCGAAGCCGCCGCGCAAGCAGGACGACTCCGACCTGCCACCGCTCCTGGTTGCCTACCTCGAGCGCATGCTGGTCGAGAATCAGAAGCTCAACCTGACGGCGATTCGCGAGCGCGAGTTGGCCCTGACGCTACACGTTCGGGACAGCCTCAAGCTGTGGGACGTCGTTGCCTTCGAACCTCAGGTCATCGTCGACATCGGCAGCGGCAACGGTTTCCCCGGCGTCGCCGCCGCGGTGCTCTGGCCAAATGCCCGCACTGTCCTCGTCGAACGCACACAAAAGAAGGCCGCCGCAATCCGCCGCTGCCTCGACGACGTCGGCCTCGAGCGTGTCGAGACGCTACCCGTCGACGCCGCCCAGCTCCCTGCCCTGCACGCGGATCTCTGCGGCCACGTCAACCTGGTCACGGCTCGCGCCATGGGACAACTCGACGCAGCCCTGACCCTCGCCCAACCGCTCATCGCCTCCGCCCCGGCCCTCGTGGTCCAGTGGAAAGCCGGCGTCGACGACGATGAGCGGCGCCGATCTCTCCTGGCTGCTCGCCGCATCGGCCTCACCCCACGCGACGACTACGAGTACACGCTCAAAGCCCCCGACCAGCGCACCCGCCGCCTCGTCTGCTTCCTCCGCATGTGAC
>NYZE01000144.1 GCA_002685965.1 Planctomycetota bacterium
GTAGACGGCGCCCTTGGTCACCCCAGCCCGCGCAGCGAGTTCGTCGAGGGAGGCACCGCGGAAACCGACATGGGCGAAATCGATGGCTGCCATCTCTTCCAGCTCCGGACGGAGCTCTTCTCGCAGCGGCCTCGGCACGATCACAAGGGTATGACATACTATAGGGGATGTCAACATGGGATACGCTATAGTATGTAGTGGCCCAACCCCGGCGTTGACTGAGCGGGGGAGCGTCCTAACCTTCGCCTATCCGTCGCGCCGATGTCATCGATGGCTACACAGCCTCGATGCCGCGTCAACCGCCTCGATGACTTCCCCCGATATCCAAACACCCAGCTCGAATGGCCGCTACGGCACCGTCAAGGCAGGCCGCAAGCCGTCGTGGCTACGCATGCAGTTGCCGGGGGGTGAGAGCTTCGCGCGTATCTCGGGCTTGCTGGGAGAACGTGGCCTGCACACGGTCTGCGAGGAGGCTCGTTGCCCCAACCTCGGCGAGTGCTGGGCCGGGGGCACTGCCACCATGATGGTGCTTGGGGACGTTTGCACCCGCGGTTGCCGCTTCTGTGCCGTCAACACGGGTGATCCGTCAGGGGTCGTCGATGCCGAGGAGCCCGTCAAGGTTGGTGAGGCCTGCGAGTTGATGGAGCTGAAATACGTCGTCCTCACCTCGGTCGATCGGGACGACCTGCCCGATGGCGGCGCGGCTCACTTCGCGGCTTGCGTCCGGGAAACCAGGGCCCGGGTGGACGGAATCCTGGTCGAGTGCCTGACACCCGACTTTCAGGGGGACCATGCCGCGGTCCGGACCCTCGTCGAGTCTGGTCTAGACGTCTTTGGTCACAACCTGGAGACCGTGCGCAGCCTGACGCCGCGAGTCCGGGATCGCCGAGCGACCTACGATCAATCCCTCGACGTTCTGCGAACGGCGCGCTCCATGCGGGCGGGTCTGGTCACCAAGTCGTCGCTGATGCTTGGCCTCGGTGAAACCGAGCGCGAGTTGGACCAGGTGTTCGCAGACCTCCGCGAAGCGGGGGTCGAGATTTTGACGCTCGGGCAATACCTGCGCCCGAGCATGTTCCACCTGCCGGTAAAGGAATACCTCACACCTGCTCGCTTCGATGCCTACCGGCAACGGGCGCTCGCCTGCGGGTTCGCCTGCGTCGTCGCTGGCCCCATGGTGCGCAGCTCCTACCGGGCTGCTGAGTTCTGGCGCGAGTCGAGGTTAGGTGCTGTTTCTGTTTGACCCCGTTCTGATGGCAGCCGGAAGAAGGTCGAGGACGTGACTACGAACGATCGCAAGACAGACCGCAGCACGAAGGCCAACTCTTCGGGAACACGCGGCAGTTCGCCTGTGCTGAGCGTCATCGATGCCACCGGCAAGGTGTCTCGCTCGCGCGACCCGAGCCTCTCGAAGGAGGAGTTGCTCAAGCTCTACGCGACGATTGTGCGCACGAGAGTCATGGAGGAGCGGGCACTCAACCTGCAACGCCAAGGGCGGATAGGGTTTTACGTTCCCTGCAGTGGTCAGGAGGCGAGCCACATCGGCACCGCTGCCGCGCTGCGCGATGAGGACTGGATATTCCCGGCCTACCGTCAGGCGGGAATCCCGCTGCTACGCAACGTGCCGATGCAGCAGATCATCGACGAGTGGTACGGCAATGACGGCGACATCTGCAAGGGTCGCCAAATGCCGGTGCATTACTCGTTCCGGCAGGCTCGTTTGGTTTCGATCAGCTCGCCGATCTCTACGCAGCTTACGCAGGCTGTCGGCGCGGCGATGGCGGCACGTTACCTCGACGAGGACAGCGTCGTGCTCAGCTATTGCGGTGACGGCGGCACGAGCGAGAACGACTTTCACGCAGCGCTCAACTTCGCCGGGGTCTACAAGGCACCGGTCGTGTTCGTCTGCGAAAACAACCATTGGGCGATCTCGACGCCGCTCGAGTGCCAAACGGCGTCCGAGACCATGGCGATCAAGGCTGAGGCCTACGGCTTCCCGGGCGTGCGAGTTGATGGCAACGACATCCTCGCGGTGTACCAAGTGGCGAAGGAAGCGATCGAACGTGCTCGCAAGGGCAAGGGCCCGACGCTGATCGAAACGCTGACGTATCGCATGGGGCCGCACAGCTCGTCGGACGACCCGACACGCTATCGCGAGGCCAACGAGGTCGAGTCGTGGCGGCAGAGGGATCCGCTCGACCTCTTCCGCAAGTACCTGAAGGGGAAGCGACTCCTGACGCAGGCGATCGACGACGAGATCCACAACGCAGCGCGCGAAGAGGTCAACGAGGCTGTCAAGCAAGCCGAGGACAAGGCGACTCCGTCGGTCTCGTCGATGTTCGAAGACGTGTATCGCGACCCGACGCCGCAGCTTCTCGAGCAACGCGACGATCTGTTGTCGCTCGGCGAGGCATCGGCCGGGTCCGAAGGTTTTTTCCCCCTCTAGCAGCCCCCGAAGAAAGGGAGCACGACCATGACCCCGATGACCCTGCTCGAGGGAATCCGCGACGGCCTGATCACGGAGATGAATGGCGACGACCGCGTGCTCGTGTTTGGCGAGGACGTTGGCCGCAACGGCGGCGTCTTTCGCACGACTGATGGCCTCCAGGAGATGTTCGGCGAGAAGCGCTGTTTCGATACACCGCTGTCGGAGTGCGGCATCATCGGTGCCGCGATCGGCATGGCGGTCTACGGCCTGCGCCCCGTGCCCGAGATCCAGTTCCAGGACTTCATCTTCCCTGCATTCGACCAGATCGTGTCGGAGGCGGCCAAGATGCGCTATCGCTCGGGTGGCGAGTTCACGGTGCCGATGGTGATCCGCACGCCCTACGGCGGCGGTATCCGTGGCGGCCACTATCACTCGCAGTCGGGTGAAGTCCACTTCACGCACACCCCTGGGCTGAAGGTCGTCGTGCCGTCGACGCCTGCCGATGCCAAGGGGCTACTGATCTCGTCCATCCGTGACGACGACCCGGTCATGTTCCTCGAGCCCAAGAAGATCTACCGCACGCTCAAGGGGGAAGTGCCGGAAGGCGAACACGCCGTGCCGCTCGGCGTCGGCCGCATCGCGCGCGAAGGCACCGACTGCACGGTCGTCGCCTGGGGCGCGATGATCGAGATCTGCGAGAAGGCCGCCGAAGAGCTGCAGAAGAGCGGCAAGAGCATCGAGATCGTCGACCCGCGCACGCTGGTGCCGCTGGATGAGAAGATCATCCTCGACTCGGTCAAGAAGACCGGTCGTCTCGTCACCGTCTACGAGGCACCGCGCACGTCGGGCTTCGGCGGTGAGATCGCTGCGATCGTTGCCGAGAAAGCGATCGAATACCTCGAGGGGCCGATCGTCCGCGTTGCCGGGTTTGACACGCCGTTTCCCTACGCACTGGAGGGCATCTACATGCCCGACGTGCGACGCGTCGTACGCGGCATCGAGAAGACGTTCACCTGGTAGGCGCCACGGGCACAGAACCCGAGATTAGAGGAGGAGATATGGCGTTGAAGGAGTTCAAGCTTCCGGACATCGGCGAAGGCGTCGCGGAAGGCGAAATCGTCAGCTGGAAGGTCGCGGTAGGTGACACCGTCGAGGAAGAGCAGGACTTCGTTGAAGTCATGACCGACAAGGCCACTGTCACGATCACGATGCCTTGGCCCGGCGTCATCCACGAACTCAAGGTCAACGATGGCGACGTCGTGCCCGTGGAGACGGTCATCGCCGTGATCGACACTGCAGTGGGGGCGAGTGGCGCCGGTCGAGAAGAGGCGTCCCAACCCGAGGCGCAGCCTGAACCCGAGACACAGCCCGAACCCGAGGCGCAGCCCGAACCAGTCGCTGCGGCGCCGGCCGCGCGCATTGCGGCAGCGACCCCTCCGGCGAGTCCTGGCCGCGTGCTGGCGGCTCCTGGGACGCGACGTCGTGCCCGCGAGGCGGGCGTTGACCTGTCCATCGTGTCCGGCACTGGACCGAACGGCCGGGTCACCAACGAGGATCTTGCACAACACCTAGTGAACGGGGGCAGGCAGGCGCCGGTGGCGTCCCCGACCACGGTGTCCCCGACCACGGTGTCCCCGACCACGGTGTCCCCGACCACGGCGCTACCGCTTACGGCAGCGCCCATGCACGATTTCTCACCCGGCAGCGTCGCGCCTCCTGCGGTTGCCGGGCTCGAAGAGCGCGTGCCGTTCCGTGGTGTGCGCAAGAAGATCTCCGAGGCGATGACGCAGTCCAAGTTCACCGCGACGCACTTCACGGTCGTCGAGGACGTCGACGTCACGGATCTCGTGGCGCTGCGCGATGAGATCAAGTCAGCCTATGCGGACATGGGCATCAAGGTTACCTACACGCCGTTCTTGATGAAGGCGGTCGTCGCCGGGCTGCGCGAGCAGCCTTGGCTTAACTCGACACTCGACGAGACGACGCAAGAGGTCGTGCTCAAGCGCTACTACAACCTCGGCATCGCGACCGACACGGACAACGGACTCATCGTACCGGTGATCCGCGACGTGGACCGCAAGAGCATCGTGCAGTTGTCGGTCGAGCTGCAAGAGCTCGTTCAGCGCACGCGCGAGGGCAAGGTGCAAACCGAGGACCTACAGGGCGGCACATTCACGATCACGAACGCTGGCAGCCTTGGTGGCCTGATGGCGACACCCATCATCAACTTCCCTGAAGTGGCCATCCTCGGCGCGCACAAGATCCACGACGCCCCGCGTGTTGTCGACGGCGAGATCCGTGTGCGCAAGGTCATGTACCTGTCATGCTCGATCGACCACAGGATCGTCGATGGCGCAGCCGGCGTGCGCTTCTTGAACGTGTTGGCGCGCTGTCTGTCCGACCCGCGCAACTTGTTACTGGAAGCCTGAGTTGTCTGCACCGACCGAGCTGATCGGAATCCTGTCGGAAACGGGCAAGGTGCCGAAACGACGCCTGCCCGACCTCGACGGCGAAGCCTTCGTGGAGCTGTACCGCGACATGGTCCGTATCCGGGTGTTCGACAAGCGGATGCTGGCGCTGCAACGGCAGGGTCGCATCGGATTCTACGGGCCGGTCAAAGGCCAGGAAGCGACGATCGTCGCCTGTGCGCGTGCTGTGGGGTCGACCGACTGGATCGTCCCAGCGCTGCGCGAGGGTGCGATCGCGATGATGCGCGGCCTGCCCCTCGAGTTCGCGGTGGCGCAGCTCATCGGCAACGACATGGACCTGTGCAAGGGTCGGCAGATGCCGTGCCACTACACCTGGAGCAAGGGTCGCTACGTGGCGATGTCGTCGGTCATCGGCACGCAGATCACACATGCGACTGGCCTGGCCATGGCAGCCAAGTACTCCGAACGCGACGAAGTCGTGCTCGGGTTTCTCGGCGATGGCGCGACCAGCAGTAACGACTTCCACAGCGGCCTCAACTTCGCGGCTGTCTATAGCGCGCCGGTGGTGTTCGTGTGCCAGAACAACCAGTGGTCCATTTCGGTTCCGTTCTCGCAGCAAACCGCCACCGAGACGGTCGCGGTCAAGGCCAAGGCCTATGGCATGCCGGCCAGACGGGTTGACGGGAACGACGTGCTTGCTGTACTCGATGTCGTTGGCCGAGCGGTAGGGCGTGCGCGTGGCGGTGATGGACCGACGCTGGTCGAGGCCGTGACCTATCGCCAGCTAGGGCACAGCTCATCTGATGATCCGACGCGCTACCGCGACGACGCGGAGGTCAAGGCGTGGCTGGCCCGCGACCCGATCGCTCGCTACCGCAAGTTCCTCGATGTGGAGGGGTTGTGGGACGACGAACGCGACACGGAGTTCGTTGATGAGGTCGACGGTGAGATCAGCCGCGTCGTGCGCGAAGCCGAGGCAGCGCCGCCACTCGACCCGAGGACCCTTACCTCCGACGTCTTTGCACGGACCGACCCACGTCTCGAGGAGCACTTCCGCGAGGAACACCCATGAGCTTCGATGCTGTAGTAATTGGCGCCGGCCCGGCTGGCTACGTTTGCGCGATCCGTCTCGGGCAGCTCGGCCAGAAGGTAGCGATCATCGAAGGTCAAAACTTCGGCGGCGTGTGTCTCAACGTCGGCTGCATCCCGAGCAAGGCGCTTATCTCGGCGGCCAAGCTCGTGCACAAGGTCAAGAACGCATCCAAGATGGGTGTCCATGTCGATGGCGTGCGCGTCGACCTCGACCAGATGCTCGCGTGGAAGGGCAAGATCGTCGAGCAGCTCACGAGTGGGGTGAAGCACCTGCTCGACAAGAACGGCGTCGAGATCATCGAAGGAATGGGACGCGTCACGGCACCTAGCCGTGTCGAAGTCCAGTCCGAGGATGGCGTGCGCGTCGTCGAGACCAAGCACATCGTCATCGCGACGGGGTCGCACCCAATTGAGATTCCTGGCTTCCCGTTCGACGACGAGGACGTCTGGTCATCGAGCGAAGCGCTTACCCCGAAGCAACTGCCGAAGAGCCTTCTCGTGATCGGTGGCGGCTATATTGGCCTTGAGCTCGGCATCGTCTACCGACACCTCGGTTGCGACGTAACGGTCGTGGAGTTTCTCGACCGCGTGCTGCCCAACATGGATCCCGAGCTGTCCAAGGAGATGGCTCGCTCACTCAAGAAAAAGAAGATCACCGTCAAGACCGGTGCGCGTGCGATCGGCTACGAGAAGATCGACGGTGGTCAGCTGCGCGTGCACGTCGAGGTCGAAGGCAAGGAGGAGTTCGTCGAGTGTGACGCCGTGCTCTCCTCAGTCGGCCGTGCGCCGAACGGCAAGGGGCTGGGGCTCGAGGAGATCGGCGTTGCCGTCGACGAGAGTGGGTTCATTGCAGTTGATGCACAGCGCCGAACAAACGTGCCGAGCGTGTTGGCCATAGGCGACGTCACCGGCCAACCGATGCTCGCGCACAAGGGCTCGGCCGAAGGTCTGGTCGCAGCAGCCGCGATCGCGGGCGACAAGGGTGCGGCGTTCGATCCCGCGGGTATCCCGTTGGTCGTCTTCACGGATCCAGAGATTGCTGCAGTCGGGCTGACAGAGGACGAGGCGCGTGAGCAAGGCTTCGACCCCGTGGTTGGCAAGTTTCCGTTCCGCGCGTCGGGCCGTGCGTTGTCGCTCGGAGAGATCGACGGGTGGACCAAGGTCATCGCTGACCGCGGCACCGACAAGGTTCTCGGCGTTCAGATGGTGGGCCCCGAGGTCACCGAGTTGATCGCCGAAGCGACGCTCGCGCTTGAGATGGGTGCGACGGCCAAGGACCTGGCGATGACGATTCACGCGCATCCGACCCTGCCAGAAACCCTCATGGAAGCCGCTGAGGATGTACACCGCATGGCCGTGCACATCCTCACGTAGCTCCGCTGGCATAGCGTGGTTCGATCGTGCCGGCCTTTGTCTGAATCGTCCGTCTGAATCGCCGCAGTTCGCTTGTTTGACCTGTGAGGCGTGACGGGGCGGAACGACCTCTAACGCCGCACGCGGCTGTCAGTTGCCCGTGACGAGCTTCTCGACGTCGCGTACTTCCTTCGGGGCCGCCTCGCTGAGCACACGGCAGCCACCGCGGGTGATCAACACATCGTCCTCGATGCGCACGCCGATGCCGCGGAGTTCCTTCGGCACGCGCTTGTCGTTCTTCTGGAAATAGAGACCGGGTTCGACGGTCGTGACCATGCCCGGCTGCATGAGCACGGACTTACCAGCCATTGTCTCGTACGGACCCACGTCGTGAACGTCCATGCCGAGCCAGTGCCCGAGGCCGTGCATGTACCAGGGCTTGTACTTTTCGTCGTCGACGAGCTTCTTGATGTTGCGCCCACGCAGCACGCCTAGTTCGACGAGGCCCTTCGTGAGTTCGCGGCGTGATAGGTCCAACAGCCGGCGAACCGGCGTACCGGGTTTGCACGCCTTGATGCACTTCTTCTGGCAGCGCAGCACAACGTTGTAAACGGCGCGCTGTGCGTCGCTGAACTTGCGGGCGACTGGGAACGTGCGCGTGATGTCAGCGGAGTACTGCTCGTATTCAGCGCCGGCGTCGATCAGGAGCAAGTCGCCGCGTCGGATCTTCTGGTCGTTCTTGATGTAGTGCAGCGTGCAGGCATTCGCTCCGGAAGCGACGATCGAGTCGTAGCCGTTGCGCGGCGAACCATCGCGGCGGAACACCGCTTCCAGTTCGGCCTGGACCTCGTACTCGTACATGCCGGGTTGTGCGATTGCCATGGCGACGCGGTGGCCTGAGACCGAGATGTCAGAGGCACGTTGCAACCATTCGATCTCCATCGGCGACTTGATCCAGCGTTGTTCGTGGATGGCCGGTCGCGGGTCTACCATCGTCGGCAAACCCTGGTTGCGGCGTGGGCGACCGGTCCACCGCCGTGAGAAGTGATCGACCAGTGCCCGGTCGAAGGCTGGGTCGCACCCTAGGCCGTAGCCGAGCATGTCCCAGTCTTTGGATTCTTCCTCGAAGACGTCCCAGAACTCCTCGATCGGATGCGCGTCGTCCGCGCCGTACATCTTCTTTGCGCCGCGCACACCGGCGCGCTCGCCGTCCCACACTTCCATGGCCGGGTTGCGTGGGCGAACGAACAAGATCGTGCGTAGCCGTCCCTTGCCGTTTGGACCCTTGCCCTTGGGGATCGCCAACAGGATCGACTCGGGCTCGTCGAAGCCGGTCAGATACTTGAAGTTGCTGTCCTGGCGATAGCTGTAGTGGACGTCACCGTTGCGCAGCACCTCGGGCGCAGAGCGGACCAAGAGTGGCGCTCCACGCAGCTGCTTGAGAATGGACTGTCGGCGGTCAGCGAAGACCCCGTTGGCGACGACACCGCTCGAGCGAGAAGTAGGCATGGTGGCAGAGCTTAACCTCTCTGGGGACGACAGGTAGGCTCTCGTCGATGAGCTATGGCCACGATCGGCAAGTCTTCGAGCCTTCCGATGCGTTCCGGGCCGATGCCCGTATCTCATCGATGGAACAGTTCAATGAACTCTACGAGCGGTCCATTGCTGACCCCGAGGGTTTCTGGGGTGAGGTCGCGTCGCGCATCGCGTGGCGCAAGCCGTTCACCAGAGTTGTCGACTGGGACTTCCACGAGGCGCGGATTCGTTGGTTCGAGGACGGGACCCTGAACGTGACCGAGTCCTGCCTCGATCGCCACGTTGCCGCGGGCAACGGGGACAAGACCGCCATCGTCTGGGAGGGCAACGACCCGGCCGATGACGAGCGCATCAGCTACTCCGAGTTGCTCGACCGGGTGTGCCGCCTCGCCAATGCCCTGGCCAAACTCGGGGTCGAGAAGGGCGATCGCGTTTGCATGTACATGCCGATGATTCCCGACCTTGCGGTGGCGATGCTCGCGTGTGCGCGGATCGGCGCCGTCCACTCGATTGTGTTCGGCGGTTTCTCCGCGGATTCGCTGCGCGACCGCATTCTCGACTCCACGTGCAAGGTCTTGCTGACGGCTGACAGCACGTATCGCGGGCAAAAGGAGATCCGACTCAAGGACATTTCGGACGAGGCATTGGCCGGTTGTGACTGCATCAAAGCGTGTGTCACGTTCAAGAACACGGGCAACGAAGTTGCGATGCAGGCCGGGCGCGATACCTGGGCGCACGACTTGTTGGCGGCCCCCGACATCAGCGCCGACTTCCCGGCCGTCGAAATGGGGGCAGAAGATCCGTTGTTCATTCTCTACACGTCGGGCTCGACGGGTAAGCCGAAGGGTGTCCTGCACACCTGCGGCGGCTACCTCGTCTACGCGAGCTACACGCACGAGAACGTGTTCGACCACCGCGCCGATGACGTCTACTGGTGCACAGCGGACATTGGCTGGATCACGGGTCACAGCTACATCGTTTATGGTCCGCTCGCCAACGGTGCGACGAGCCTGATGTTCGAAGGTGTGCCCAACTGGCCTGATCCCGGGCGCTTCTGGGACGTCGTCGACAAGCACAGCGTGACGCTCTTCTACACCGCACCAACTGCAATTCGCGCGTTGATGCGAGCCGGCGACGGACCCGTCACGAGTCGCAGCCGCAGCACCCTACGCTTGCTCGGCACCGTGGGCGAACCGATCAACCCGGAGGCTTGGCTCTGGTATCACAACGTCGTCGGCGAGGGACGCTGTCCGATCGTTGACACGTGGTGGCAAACGGAGACCGGTGGCATTCTGATCTCGGCACTGCCGGGCGCTACGCCGCTCAAGCCGGGTTCGGCGACGTTTCCGCAACCCGGCGTTCGACCGGTGCTCGTCGACGAGAGCGGTACCGTGCTCGAGGGAAACGGCGTCTCCGGCATGCTATGCATCGACTTGCCGTGGCCGGGCATGATGCGCACGCTCTACGGTGACCACGATCGATTCAAGGAGACCTACTTTTCGCGCTTTCCGGGCAAGTACTTCACCGGTGACGGCTGCACGCGGGACGAGGACGGCTACTACTGGATTACCGGACGCGTCGACGACGTGCTCAACGTGTCCGGTCACCGAGTCGGCACTGCCGAGGTCGAGAGTGCGCTAGTCGGTCACGCCGGTGTTGCCGAAGCTGCCGTGGTCGGTCGTCCCGACGAGATCACCGGAGAGGCGATCTATGCCTACGTGATCCTCGACGAGGGTGCCGAGCCGGACGCGTCGACACGTGGCGCGCTCATTGCGCAAGTGCGCAAGGAGATCGGTCCATTCGCGGCACCCAAGGCGATTCACTTCGCGCCAGGTCTGCCGAAGACTCGGTCGGGCAAGATCATGCGTCGTATCCTTCGCAAGATCGCGGCCGGTCAGACCGAGGACCTCGGCGACATCTCTACGCTCGCCGATCCGGACATCGTCGCGGAGTTGATCGAGACGGCACCGGGAGCCTGACGCCGCTGTGCCAGCAGACGCTTTCGTTACATCTCATTAGGGCAGCATCGGGTAACCCGTGGTCCCCGGCGCAACTACCCATGTGCGTTCTCGCGGTAGGGTCTCGATCGCTCATCAGCAGCAGTGTCGAACCGCGAGCATTCTCACCAAACAAACTGGACCAGCCTCATGAAGTTCCTTCCTCTTTCTATCGCTCCCCTTTCCATCGCCGCTGCCATCTTGGCGGCGGGTCTCAGCGCACAGACGTCCAGCTTGTCGACCGCGACGGACGTTGGCGTCTTTGCCAACCTTGACAACTCGGCCGACTACAAGTTCATCGCCAAGGACACCCAGATCAGAGGCGAGGCGAACGTCGCCGCGAGGGTCGGGTCACGCGAAAAGGCCGCGGCTGGCGCTTCGACGACGGCCAACGTCAAGGCGGCGAAGAGCGCTGTCAGCGTGATTGTCAACGAGTCGGCCCACGCAAACCTAGCGGCCGCAGGCAAGGCCAGCGCCGGAACCAGCTCGTCCAACGATCCGAAGAACGCCAAGCAGGGGCCGCACTCCTTCTTGCTCGGCTACTCGGCCAAGAAGGACAGCAAGTGGATCGTTGGCGTTTCCTACACGGGACGCGTGTCGGGCAGCGGTGCGCGCGCCAGCACCGAGGTCGATATCGGCAACAACAAAAGTGTCGAGTTCAAGGCGGCAGCAGATGGCAAGACCTACCGCAAGGAGTTCGCGGTCACGGCCGGCGATCGCGGCATCTCCGTCTTGATGTCCACGGATGGGGCGACAGCCGTGACGGCGGCCGGCAGCGCAGGCTACAAGGCTTCGCTCATTGTCTCCATTCGTCCGGCCGACAACACCACGCGTCGCTGCACGGCCCGAGCCTACGGCCGCAGCTGTGGTCCCGTCATGGTAGCGGCCGAGAGCAAGCGTGGCGGCGAGACCGTGCTGACGTTCAAGACCCGGAACGCCAAGAGCCCCGGCGTCGCCCTGTTCATGATCGGGGCCGAGCGCGCCGAAATATTGATCCCGGGCACGCGCTGCTACCTCAACCTGAAGCCGCTGGTCTTCCTTCCGCACGCTGTCGAGCGTGATGGCACGGCGTCGATCAGTTTCGTTATCCCCAAGGCCCTCGAAGGCTCGTGGGTCAACCAGGACGCGACGCTCTCGGGCGACGCTCGCAAGATCGCAATCGGAATGACCAACGGCATCGAGATCACTTGCAAGAAAGCCCAGTAGGGCAGCGGGCTAGGTCACCTCGCGTGTCGTAGCCGTGACAGGATCGCGCGTGTCGCCGACGACTTGTTGAGCGTGTAGAAATGCAGGCCCGGCACGTCGTTGGCCAGTAGCTCGCGGCACTGGTCGATCGCGTAGCTGATACCGATGCTGGTGACGGCCGCGCGGTCGTTCTTGGCCGCTTTGAGTCTGTCAGTGAGTTTCACGGGAATGTGCGTGCCGCACATTCTCGTGAAGCGGCGGACCTGCTTGTAGTTCGTGATCGGCATGATGCCGGGGACGATCGGCACCGCGATGCCGATGGCGCGCGCGCGCTCCTGAAACGCGAAGAAGTCCGCGTTGTTGAAGAACAGCTGCGTGACCAGGTAGTCCGCGCCGGCGTCGACCTTGGCCTTGAGATTGGCCAGATCCTGCTCGGCGGTTGCAGCTTCTGGATGCTTCTCCGGATAGCACGCGGCGGCCAAGCAGAGCGGCGCGCCGAGGTCGCGGATGAAGGCGATCAGCTCCGAGCCGTAGCGGAAGCCGTCCGGTGCCGGGCGAAACTCGGTCTCTCCGGTCGGCGGATCACCGCGCAGCGCCAGAACGTTCTCGATGCCCGCCGCGACGATCCCATCGATGATCTCGGCCAGTTCGTCGCGCGAGTGACCGACACAGGTCAGGTGCGCCATCGCTTCGAGACCGATGTCGTTCTTGATTCGGCTCACGAGCTCGAGCGTCTTGCGCCGTGTGCTGCCGCCCGCACCGTAGGTAACCGAGATGAATGACGGCGCCAGCGGTGCCAGCTCGTCGCGGGCGACGCGGAATAGCTCTTCGACGGCTTCGTCCGTCTTGGGTGGGAAGAACTCGAAAGAGACGACCCGGCGGTCCTCTGCTTCATAAGCGGCGAATAGGTCGGCGATGCGGACCATCAGCTGTCCTGATCGACCGGCGGCTTGAGCTTCCTGTTGAGCAACCGCAGAACCACAAACGCGAGCGTCCACTGCGCGACGCACGTGCCGACAGAGTAGGTGTCGAGCGGATCCCACCAATGTGCGGCCCACTTGCCACTCACCGACTCATAGAACCACCAGCCCAACAGCCAAGCGAACTGTACCGGGATCGCGGCCATCAGGACCCAGTTGAACCACGGCCCGAGTTGGAAGCCCACCCCGCTGCGGTTGATCCACTCCCTGCGAAACGTATCGCAGCCGACACGCCACACCGCGATCACGCAGATGAGACCACTGATGAGCAGTCCGAGTCCCCATGCCCAATCCTGGTTGTCGAGGAACCCCAGGCTCATGGCAGACGGAATCCCGGCCGCGAAACCGACACCGCAGACGAACCCGATCGCGCGCCGGCGTGACAGCCCGAGATCCATCACGCAGCGGGTCGCAAGCTCCACCATGGCGATCAACGAAGTCAGTGCGGCGAACGTGAGAGCCAAGAAGAACATCGCCGACAGCCAGGGGCCGGCGGCCCCGAGCTCACCGAACAGACGCGGAATCCAGACCATCGCCATGCCCGTGTTGCCGGGCGTGTTGGTCTGGAGAACTTGAACGGCGTCTGCGTTGAGTAACGGTGCGAGTGCGAACACGGCCGGGATCGTCGCCATCGCCGCAACGAGGCTCGCGGTGTTGTTGCCGACGCCCGTGATGAGCGCGTTGCCTACACCGTTCTCCTTGGTCGAGGAACCGATCGCGAAGGTCATCAACAGTCCCCAGCCAGCGCCGGTCGAGAACGCAGATTGGCTGAGGGCTTCGAGCCACGGTTTGGTGGTCAAAAGCGCATCGCCGTTGACGCGGAACATGTAGTCGATGCCGCGGTGGGCGCCCTCGCGCGTGAGGCCGACGACTAGCAGGACCAGGAGCAAGGCGAAGAGGATTGGCAGGAAGATCTTGTTCGCCCGTTCGATACCGCCCCGCAGACCGCGCGCGACGAAGAACGCCGCGATGCCGAAAACCAGCGCGGTCGCGAGCAACGCTGGGGCACCTTGCGCCAGCCCTTTGAAGTGTTCGGTGGCCGCCTCTTTGCCGAGTGCTCCGATCGCGCCGCGCAACGACTCGATGACATAGATGCCGCACCAGCCAGCGATGACGGCGTAGTAGCACATGATCATCGTCGTGCAGAGCGCGACGAAGGCGCCGAGCCAGGCCAGCTTCGGACCAAGCATCGAGCTGAGCGAAGCCACGACACCCCGGCGTGTCTTCTTGCCGATCGAGAACTCGACGATCAAGAGAGGGATCGACCAGGTAAACAGGAAGATCACCCACGGGATCAGGAAGGTCCCGCCACCGTCGAACTTGGCGATGATGCGCGGGAATCTCCAGATGTTCCCGGTGCCGATCGCCATGCCGAGCGCGACCAGCAACAGCGCGAAGCGCGACGAGAACAGATCCTTGGGTTCCTCTCTCTCCGCTGCCATCAGGGCGCTCATCTTTCGTTCGCCGCGCGGGCTTTGCTACTCTCTTCCGGATGTCCCCAGAAGCTATAGCCGGGCCCCGCCCCGTTCGCGCGCCCCGAGGCAACGCACTCCACTGCGCGAACTGGCAGATCGAGGCGGCCTTTCGCATGATCCAGAACAACCTCGACCCCGAGGTTGCCGAGGATCCGGATCGCCTCGTCGTCTACGGCGGCTCGGGCAAGGCGGCACGCAGTTGGCCGGACTTCGATCGCATCCTCGCTTGCCTGCAGCGACTCAAACCCGACGAGACGATGCTCGTGCAGTCAGGCCGCGCCGTCGGAGTGTTCCGAACGCACGAGGACGCGCCGCGGGTTTTGATCGCCAACAGCAACCTCGTTGGCAAGTGGGCCGATTGGGACGAGTTCCGCCGCCTCGAAGCCATGGGCCTGACGATGTTCGGGCAGATGACCGCAGGGTCGTGGATCTACATCGGCAGCCAAGGGATTCTGCAAGGCACTTACGAGACATTCGCTGCCGCTGCACGACAGCACTGGGGTGCGCAAGCAGACCTCGCTGGTCGACTCGTCGTGACCGGAGGGTGTGGCGGCATGGGTGGCGCACAACCACTCTCGGTGACGCTCAATGGCGGTGTCTGTTTGATCGCGGAAGTCGATCGGTCGCGCGCGGAGAAGCGCATCGCGACGCGCTACCTCGACGCGATCGTTGACGACATCGATGCGGCGATCGACGCCGCGCTCGAGGCCAAGCGCGATGCCCGCACGTTTTCGGTCGCTTGGATCGGGCCAGCGTCAGACCTGTGCGCGCGGCTGTTGGGACGCGACGTAATTCCAGACTTATTGACGGATCAAACGAGTGCGCATGACTTGATGAACGGCTACGTGCCGGACGGCATGTCGTTCGCGGATGCGTTGGAGCAGCGTTCAAGCGATCCCGAGCGTTACCTTGCCGAGTCAAAACGCACCGTCCGTCGACACGTCGAACTCATGGTCGCTTTGCTGGATCGTGGCGCGATCACCTTCGACTATGGCAACAACATCCGCACTGCAGCACATGAGGAAGGCTACGATCGCTCGTACGCGTTTCCTGGTTTCGTACCAGCCTACGTCCGCCCGCTGTTTTGCGAGGGCAAGGGCCCGTTCCGGTGGGTCGCCCTGTCGGGCGAAGCGTCTGATATTCACCGCACCGACGAACTCGTGCTCGAGATGTTTCCTGACAACCGTTTCCTCTGCCGCTGGATCGAGTTGGCGCGCGACAAGGTCGCGTTCCAAGGGCTACCTTCTCGCATCTGTTGGCTGGGCTACGGCGAACGTGATCGCTTCGCGGTTGCGGTCAACGAACTCGTCGCGAGCGGCGAGATCTCGGCGCCGATTGTCTTTGGGCGCGATCACCTCGATTGCGGGTCGGTGGCGAGTCCGTATCGCGAGACCGAAGACATGAAGGACGGTTCGGACGCAATCGCCGATTGGCCGATTCTCAACGCGCTCCTGTCCGTGGCGACCGGAGCTACGTGGACGAGTTTCCACCATGGCGGCGGTGTTGGGATAGGCTATTCGCTGCATGCCGGACAGGTCGCTGTAGCCGATGGAACACCCGAGGCAGGCGAGAGATTGAAACGGGTCTTGATCGGAGATCCGGGCATAGGAATCGTTCGGCATGCGGATGCTGGCTATGAAGAAGCTCGCTCTGCCGCCCGGCGCTTCTGTGTGGATTTAGGGCAACCGACTAAGAAGGACTGACCAATGACCGCGTTCTTGTTCGCCAGCCTGGCGCTGTACATTCCCATCGGTGTCGTTGTCCTCACGATCCTGATACTGGTCGTCGTCTACAACGGCCTCGTGTCAGGCCGCAACGAAACCGAGAACGCTTGGAGTCAAGTCGACGTGCAGCTCAAGCGACGGTACGACCTCATCCCGAATCTGGTCGAGACCGCCAAGGGCTACATGGAGCACGAGAAGGAGACTCTCGAAGCTGTCATCAAGGCGCGCCAGCAGGCAATCAGCGTTGCCGATGGCAGCGTCGTCGATCAGGCCAAGGCCGAGAACTTCTTGTCGCAGACGCTGCGCTCGTTGTTCGCCGTGACCGAGAGCTATCCGGATCTCAAGGCGAATCAGAACATGCTGGCGCTGCAAGAGGAGCTGACCAGCACCGAGAACCGCATCGGTTTTGCGCGGCAGCACTTCAACGATGCCGTGCTCCGTTACAACAACCGCGTGCAGCAGTTCCCGGGCGTCATGGTCGCCGGGATGTTCGGCTTCAGCGAGGGTGAGTTCTTCGAACTCCAGGACGAAGGGCAGCGCGAGCCGGTCCAGGTCAAGTTCTGAGTCAGTTCACGAGATTGTCTGACCGCGTCGTCGGTCAGCGCTGTTTCTCGAGCCGTGTCATCCGGCCAACGGGCTGATGGTCGAAACCGTCAAAGCAGCCAAGCGGCCCGCGCGGCATGGCCCGCGCGTCTCGTTCATCGAGCTACAGGCGCGCAACAAGCGCCGCTCGTTCATTCTCGTAGTGATGATGCTGGGCATCGTGACCGCCATCGGCACGACCCTCGGCGCGACCTGGGGATGCTGGTGGCTTGGCCTGCTGATAGGGTTGGTCGCCGCGATCATTCACTACGCCGCGGCACGCATGAGCGGTACACGGATGGTCATGGCGGCAACCGGTGCTCGGCCGCTGGGGAAGCGAGAGGACCCGCAGCTCGTCAACGTCATCGAAGAGATCGCGATCTCTGCTGGCATGCCGTGTCCGGCGATCTGGATCATCGAGGAGGACAGCTCAAACGCGTTCGCGACCGGCTTCGACCGCGACGACGCAGCCGTGGCGATCACGCGCGGGCTGAGGCACAAGCTCAAGCGGGACGAGTTACAAGCGGTCATCGCGCATGAGATCGGCCACATCCGCAACGGTGACTCGGGCTACATGGTGTTGATGGCCGTGCTCGTCGGCTCCGTTGCCCTGCTTGCCGACATAGGTATCCGCACCCTGCGGCACGGCGGGCGGTCGCGCAGGGGCGGCGCACAGGCGGTCGGGCTCATTGTCTTGCTCGTGCTCGTCGTTCTGGCGCCCCTGTTCGCACGGCTGTTGCGCGCAGCGGTGTCGCGGCAGCGCGAGTTTCTCGCCGACGCCACAGCCGTCGAGTTGACTCGCCAGCCGCAAGCTCTGGTTTCTGCGCTGCAAAAGCTGACCGCCGACACGACGCCGCTTGTGGCCGCAAACCGCGCCACGAACCACCTCTTCATCGTCAACCCGATGCGCCGGGCCCGTGCTGGCGGTGGCGCGCTGTCGACGCACCCGCCGCTCGCTGCTCGCATCAAGCGAATCGAGGATCTGTACAGCTGAGCGCGAGGCTTCGGCTACTTCGGCGGAGTAGAGCCGAATCGTACGCCGGATACTGCTGGTGCCGAGTCCGGTGCGCGCACCCACGCCGTTCGCCCATTCGGTAGCGATTGTGCTTCCAATGCGCGTCCCGCCATGAGCCGCGCGATGAAGGCCGTTCTCGGCGTCTGCGCGCGTTCGGCTTCGGCGAGCGCGACGGGGAGCATGTCGGTGGCCATCTGCTCGGTCTGCATGATGCGCAGCGTACGTTCCCAACCGACTCTGCGCGCGAGGTCGAGCATCTCCGGCTCGGCGAGGACTTCGGGTAGCCGATTGCCGTGCCGTAGCAGCCAGCGCAGCGCCATGGATGAGTGGCCAGCCTTGTCGTCGGCGCGGACGAGCGCGAGGACGTCGCTGGGTGTGGCGCGATCGAGGCGCAGCACGAGCAAACGGATCGCGCGTGCGTCAGCAGTCCGGCCCAGCCCATCGAGGGAATCGGCGAGGCAGCGCATGGCTTCGGGTCGACTTGGGCCGAGGTCGAGAGCCCGGTCGGCCCAGGACTTCGCCGTCGCCCAGTCACCAGCGCCGAGTGCGCGCTGACTCTGTTCGATCGTGCTGCGGATGGTCGCCAGGTGTTCGACTGCGCGGCGGCCGCGGCGGTGGACGTTGCCGATCACGCGTTCCTCGGCGGACCCCGGGGCGACCAACTGGAGCGCGAGTGCGAGCGAGGCGCACATGCGCTGTGGACGGGCGAGGCGCTCTTGTAGCCGTGCTTGCAGCAGTGCGAGGCTCGCCGCACCGGGCACGAGCATCCGGGCTTGCCGCACGGCCCGACGCGCGGCGTTGAGCCTGCCGGCCTCGGTGTGCAACTGCGCCTGCAGCAGCCATGCGCGGGCGAGTAGAGGGTCGTGCAATGTCGAGAACCCTGCAGCGTGGCGCGTGGTTGCCGTCTCGAGCAGCGCCAACGCACGCTCGGAGTCATCGCTTCGCACAGAGCGAACTGCCTCCACGAGTAGAGTCGCCATATCGAGCACATCGACGATGCGCTTCGTGCGTAGACGTGAGCGGCCCGTGTCGTCGGAGGTCTCAATCGTCACGATGGCGGTGGCGTTCTGCGATGGGTTGACGTGGATCTGAACCGACTCGGTCCGATGACCACGTGGCATGAACGCTCGTGAGGCCACGAAGCTCACTCTCGGCAGCGCCCTCAGGTTCGCTTGCGTTCCCTGTAGGTCAGGCTCGACGATCGTGCCACGCACGAAGTGTCCGTTGGCGTCGGGCAACAGAGGTCCCCGCGCGCCGCGCGCCCACCTGATCAGCCAAGCGTCGTTGCCGAGCTCCCTTGCAAACGCCGTCGGGTGCCGCGGATCGCGGTGTGCCGCAGAGCACTCATAGGCAAGCACTTCGGCCGCCAGGCAGGCTGCCTGCTCGGCGCTGAGGCCAACCTCGAGCCGCTGGGTATGCGGAGCTCGATCCACCGTCAGTGCCGTACAAGCCGAGCCGAGGACCATGAGTCCCAAGCTCAGTAGCAGGAGCCAAAGCTGTTTGGTCTTCTTCATGGGCTCGCCGTTCTTGCTCGGCATGTCGAGAATCGCGGCACTTCCTCGTCAAACCGTCGGATCGACCAACGCGGCGGCGCGCTTGAAGGGGCCTGTGGGGTTCTTGAACACTCGGCTGGCGGTTAGGCTGGCTCAGGACTCGGCAACCACCATGGCAAGGGCGTTCTGGTTCGTGTGCGACAACGACACGTGCAAGGTGCGAATTCCTCGATTCGCCACCAACCGGGCGGCCTCGCCGGAAACCTCGATCGACGGGTTGCCGGCAGCATCGTTGCGCACTTCGATGTCACGCCAGCCGACGCCGTCGCCCCAGCCCGTGCCGAGCAGTTTCATGACGGCTTCCTTGGCGGCAAACCGGGCACCGATGGACGCCACCGAACTGCCCCGTCCCTTGCAGTAGGCGAGTTCGTGGTCGGTCAGAATCCGGGCCAGGAAGCGTTCGCCGTGGCGCGAGACGATGCGTGAGACACGGTCAAGCTCGACGAGATCGGTGCCTACGGCGATGATCATGTGCGGATGATAGAGCGTCGTTGGCTATTCCCGTTCGTGTTGTGCGCAGCTGGCTGTGTCGAACCGGTGGTAAAGGACCGCCCGACCCCCGGCAGCGTGGAGCCCCTGGCTGTCGCGGCAGTCCCGGCCTGGATCAAGATCGGGATCCCGGTGGACTTGCGGCCCCCTGAGGAGTTCGCGCGCGGTCATCTGGCCGGTGCGGTCAACCTGCAGGCCGGCTACAAGCAACTCGAGCTGCGCGCGAGGCGGTTCTTCGGGGCGTCGGCGCGGCTGTGCCTCATGGCCGAGGATCCGGCCGAGGCTCAGCGGCTTGCGACCAAGGTCGCTGGCTCGTTCGCCGAGATGCGCTTTCTGAACGCCCGCGTCTCCGACCTAGAGGCATCGGGGATCAAGTGGCGACGACAGAGGACGATCGCGCCGTCGGAGACGGCAGCGCTTCTGGCGAGCGGTGATGCGCTGTTGATCGATGCGCGAACTGCGGAAGAGTACGCATCGGGTCACATTGCGGGGGCAGTGCTCATCTACCCGGACGATGCGCCGCGACAGGCAGCCTTCCTGCGACCGGAGCGAACCGTCGTCGTGATCTGCGAAGCTGGCTGGCGTTCGTCGCTAGTCGTGTCCTGGCTCGACCGCGTCGGCTTCGCCGACGCGCGCAACTTGATCGGTGGCATGGTCGCGTGGCGGAAGGCCGATAAACCGATCGAGCGTGGCGACGAGCAGCGGTCGTTCAAGTAAGGCGTGGGATGACCCGGTTGGCCGGGATGCCTTCCCACAGCGCCACACCACCGGTCAGCCCAGCGTCGTTGCGAATCAGGATCACGTTGTCCGGAAGCGACAGCGATGCGAGGTGGCGCGCGTTGCCACCGCCGACATAGATGGTGTCGCAAGACAAGCATCTCTGATAGAGCGCGAGCGCTGTCGGAACGAGGTCGAGCCACGCGTTGACGCCGATGCGCTTGAGGGCGGCATCGCCGAGTTCCTGCTCGAACGAGGTCTTGTCGGCGCCAGGGAGGCACCACGGCAGGTGGCCGAGTTCCAGATTTGGAATGAGCGTGCCATCCAGGAACATGGCTGATCCGATCCCGGTCCCGAGGGTGAGCACCAGCTCCAGGCCGTTGCCCGAGACGCAACCGAGGCCTTGCACGTCGGCGTCGTTGGCAGCGCGGACGGGAACGCCGAGCAAATCACCGAGCTCACGGGCCAGGTCGAGACCTTGCCATCCTGTGTCGAGGTTGACTGCCCGCGTGCAGATGCCTCCACGCACGACGGCCGGGAAGCCGAACCCCGCGCGGTCGAACGAGCCGACGCGGCTCGCGGCATCGGCGATCTGCGCCAGAACGGGGCTGGGAGTGGACGGTGACGGAGTGGACTCGATGAGCGGTGGGTCAATAGCCTGTCCATCAGCCTCGCAGCGGAGCACCTTGATCGAGGTCCCGCCGACGTCGATGCAGAGCGTGATCGGACCGGTCTCCATCGTGCTATCTTGCGCGCATGCGTAAACGCACCACAAGGCGCCAGTTCTTGTCAAATTCGGCTGCTGCCGCAGTAGCGCCCATTGCGGCGCCGCACATGATCGTGCGCAAGCGGGCCGGGCCCGTGGCGGTAGCGAGCGGCAATGGCAGTCGGGCGGTCGAGGTTGCGGTCGCGAAGATGACCGGCGGTTCGCTCCCCGTAGACGCGGCGGTCGCCGGCGTGAACCTCGTGGAGGACGATCCAAATGACACCAGCGTTGGCTACGGCGGGCTGCCGAATGCCGACGGCGTTGTCGAGCTCGATTCCTGCGTCATGGACGGGCCAACTCACTTGGCCGGTGCGGTGGCGGCGCTGCGCAATATCAAGAACCCGAGCCAGGTTGCCCTCAAGGTCATGCGCCGCACGGACCACGTGCTGCTGGTCGGTGAAGGAGCCTTGCGGTTTGCGCGGGCGCACGGCTTCAAGGAAGAGGACCTGCTCACTGAACGGGCGCGCAAGCGTTGGCTGCGCTGGCAGGAGAGACTGAGCGAGCACGACGACTGGATCGAGCCCGGCGGCAACGCGCTGCCCAAGAAGAAGGCTGCGGGAGCGAAGCCGGACAAGGACAGGAAGGAAGAGCGCGACCCTGGGACCATTCACCTGTCGGCACTCGACGCGTCGGGTCGTCTCGGTGCCTGCACGACGACATCGGGACTGTCGTTCAAGATTCCCGGTCGTGTCGGCGATTCACCGCTGATCGGTTGCGGTCTCTACGTCGACAACGACATCGGATCTGCCGGCGCCACCGGGCGTGGCGAGGCAGCGATTCTGGCCAATGGTTCGCACGGCGTGGTCGAGAACATGCGCCGCGGCATGGGGCCAGAAGAGGCCTGCCTCGAAGTGTTGCGCCGCGTGGATCACTACACTCGCATCCAGCGACTGCTCGATGACAAGGGTCGCCCGGCCTTCCAGCTCACGTTCTATGCGGTCAACAAGAACGGTGACTACGGCGCGGCTTCGATCTATCCGAGCCGGTTCGTCGTTTGCACGGGAGACGGAGCCCGGAAGAAGCGCACGCGGCCACTCTACGAGTCTCGCTAGTGCGGTGATCCCCCTTTTGGGAGGCTGGCTGCGCTAAAGGCACGTTCGCATAGGGTCGATGAGTCAGTGGCATGGAGCGTTGGCTTCTACCCCTATGCGTCCTGGGCACAGCGATCGCGGCGACGTGGTCCTGGGTGCGTCGTTGGCGAGAGCACCGTCGCATGCCGGCGCTTCTGGAGCAGCTATCGGGCCGGGCGGTCCTGTTGTTCTCGAGTGCTGGCAAGCTGGTCGACATGGGCCCCCGGGCCCGCCAGGTACTCGATTTGGCGGGTCGGGTCGATCGCATCACGGCGAGTGACCTGCCGCTCGAGGGCCTCGACCTGATGCTGTCGGCCGAAGTGGCACCGGACCTCGAAGCGACCTGGCCCTGTGGCCCATTGCTCCTCCACCGCGGTCGTGCCGCGCCGACGCCAGTGCGCGGCGAGTTCGTACCGATGCTCCCAGGGCGGCGGGGCCTGCCGGCCTGGTTCACCTTCGAAGTGCCCGACATCCTCGACACTGAGCCGAGCGAAGTTGTGGAGGAGGCTGGCTCCCTCGATGGCGTCCGCGTGTTGGCTGCCGAAGACAGTCCGGACAACCAGCTCCTGATCAGCTACTTCCTCCAGGGCGAGGGCGCTCAACTCGTGCTCGTCGAGAACGGCCAGGAAGCGATCGACCGTGCCCGCGCGCAGTTTTTCGACGTCGTGCTCCTCGACATGCAAATGCCGATCGTCGACGGCTTTGAAGCAGCTAGTCGCATCCGTCAGCTTCACTCGAACCTGCCGATCGTTGCCCTGACCGCGAACACGGGAGACGAGGCCGAGCGGCAATGCCTCGAAGCAGGCTGTAGTCACTTCATGACGAAGCCGATCAACCGCCGGCTGCTCGTGGAGTTGGTCAGCGAGCTGGTAGTGACCGCGCGTGCGGCGGACACGATCAGCGGCGGTGACTTCGACGCGGAGTTGGCCGCCGACCCCGAGTTCCAGCTGATGATCGCGGACTTCGTCGACGACCTGGATGTTCGCGTGCGGCTCATGCATCAAGCGTTGGAGCGGGGTGATTGGGACGAGTTGGAGGGACTCGCGCACAAGCTCAAGGGCGCGGCTGGTAGCTTCGGCCTGCCCCAGATCTCCAACGTGTCGTCCGAACTCGAGACCTGCGCCAAGGACCGCGAGGAGCGGGCGCCGGGGATCTTGAAGCGCCTCGGCGATCTGGTCGCGACGGCGACCGCCTAGAATCCGACCGGAGCCTCTGGGGCCGGAAGCGGAATCGTCGGCAGCTCGGTGAGCGACCCTTACAACCCGCGCGCCGGTGTTACTCCGAAACCCGGATCCGTCGCGACTCGGCGTTGTCGATCGCTTGGCAGTGGTCGAGGAAGGCCTTGTAGGTTCCGGGCGTGATTCGACCCGGGCGCAGGATTGAGACTCGTCGCACGCGCAGCAGGTTGCCGATGCGTCCGTAGCTGAGCCCGTAATCGAAGATCGACTTGCGCACGAAGAGCCCCTTCGGCAGCTCCGCGAAGCGCAGCTTGCCCGGATCGATCACGACTTCCCAGTCGGTCACAGCCCATTGGGTCCAGTCGAGTGAGTGGTTGCGGTCGCCACGGCCACCGAAGCGCCGTGTCAGCATGCTCGGCTGAAGCACGGGCGGCAGCAGCAGCGTCTGGCCCGAGCGGCGTACGAAGCGTGGATGATCGAGGCGCAAGAGCAGGGTCAGCGGCTGGGACTTCTTGTCCAGATCAAGAACCTTGACGCTACGCAGGGTGAAACCGCGGAACAGTGACGACGCGATTTGACGACCGACGAGTTGGCGTCGGTTCGCATTCATCGAGGCAACGAACTCCTTGAGCGTGAAGCCGCGAGCGTCCGGGAACGTGATGCGAGCGTCCATTGTCGCGCGATCGTCGTGCACGGTCAGTCGTCCGCGCACTCGGGCATCGGCGAGCTCAGTCGGCTCCTGGCCGGCCAGGCGGCCCGGCACACCGGTCTCACCTTCTAGCAAGAGGTACGGACATCCGGCGGTCGGATTGCCATTCAGCGAGTTTGCAGCCGGTAGTCGCGCGAATGGGTAGTGACGCGGCGTCCTCTGCACGATCCAGAAATGTGCACCGTTCTTGGGGTGGACTCGGGCACCGCGCAGACCGAAGTAGGCTCCCGGGTTCAGGAACGGCTCGTTGTCACGTTCGGCCTCGGGTGGAATCGGATGGATCACCGCTGGCATCCAGCGGATCCCGGCCGCCCGCAACAGCGCCAGTTGCAGCATGAAGCGGTCGCCTTCTTGCTTGAGCAGCACGCTGACCGGATACGGCGACCCGGGACGACGTGAGTTGTCCGGCGTGTGCGAGTGACAGAACTCGTGAATCGCCCGCGCCTTGGCCACGTCGCCCGTCAGCCCGGCGACCAACTGCTCGGCCTTCTGGCGCACCTCGAGATAGGGATGAGTGTAGTGCGCGAAGCCATACTTCTGCGCGCGCACGAATGCCGCCATTCCCGGAGCGCGCCCGTAGGTTACCCACGGCGCCAGCTCTTCGAGAGCGGGCATGCCGGCCTCGCTACCGAGCTTGGGCATGTTCTCCCGTTTGAACTCCCAAGCCGTCAAGTCCCCGAGGTCGTGCTCGGTGACGTGCGATTTCGAGAAGTTGCGCAGCACGAAGTCGCCGAAGCGCGCATCCTTGAAACGAGCCGACTTCGGCATGATCACGACCAAGCGCGTGAAGCGGAACGGGCGATCGAGTCCACGGAAGTAGAAGCGAACGAAGTCGATCGGCGATGCGCCGGCACTGCTCTTGTAGGTACGGTAGCGCTCCTCGACGAACACGCCGGGGGCCAAGCGCGGCATGCTGAAGTTGTCGTCGACGCGATGCGGTGCGAACCAGCTGCCGTCCGGAAGAATCGTGCGCAGCTCGAGTAGCTCGTCCGCGTCCGCGGAGGCGTCGGCTTGCTCCGAAGCTTCGATTCCGCGGCGGTCATTGATGCGCTTGAGGACGTGCGTCTCTTCCATCTGCGAGCCGTCGTCGTAAACCCGGATGATCATCTGATCCAACGCCAGCGTGACCGGCGCAGCGTCGTCTTCGGGACGCTTGGTGTAGGCGGCTACAGCTGCCATCGCGTCGAGTTGGAAACGCTTGCACTCAGCGAATTCCGAGCCACCCGCCGATCGCAGAACCCACGAGCGCAGCACGTGCTGCTCGGGTCTGCTCGCCAGCGAGCGTCGGTACTCCGCCAACGCTTCGTCCTTCTTGCCGGCCAGCCACCACAAGCCGCCGAGGCGCTTGGCCAGTCCGGCATCTTCCGGCTGTTTTTCGGCGAGTGGCGCGAGCTCGCTCGCGGCTTTTTTGAAGTCGCCGGCGCCTTCGAAAAAGGAACTGAGTGCGCGCACGGCAGCGGGGCTCTTCGGGTCCGCCTTGTGGATTTCCTGGACGAGGGTCGAGTGCCGTTCGCGCTTACCGAGCTTGCGCGCCAGTGACGAGGCCCGCACCAACAGATCGCGGCGCAGGGGTGACTCGGCCAGGGCAGCGTCGACTCGCGCCAGCGCTTGTGCTGGATTCCCCTCCTGATCCTCGAGTCGAGCGAGCGCCAACACGTACCTTGCGTGGCGCGGTGCCAGAGTCACCAGGCGTTCGAGCGCACGCCGGGCATCGCCCGACCAACGCATGCGACGCAGTAGGTCGTACTTTTTGTTCAGCGTCGGAACCTCGTTCGGGTGCTTGCCCAGTCTCGCGTCGAGTGCGCGTAACGCATCCTCACGTTTGTCGTCGGCGAACAAGCGGTCCACGCGTGCGAGGAAGAGGTGGCGGTGCTCCGTCTCTCCGGTCTGCTCGATAATGCGGCGCAGTTCAGTGCGCAGAAGATCGCTCGGAACATGCCGTGCAACGCGAACCGTTTCCAGGCAAGCCGCGCGCACGGTGGGGTCCTTGCCGCCTGCTGCCAGGGCTTTGCGCGCCAGCGCGAGGGCGACGTCAGTGCGTGTCTGCCGTGCTTCGAGGTTGGCGAGCAGCGCCATGACCGCGGGCTTGTTTCTCTCCGTTTTTCTGTGACTGCGAATCCAGTCCTCCGCGAGCTGAAACGCGGGCACCGTCACCTCGGCTTCCTTGGCCGGGGCGATCGCATGAATGTGCTTCTTGGATTCGACCTCGAGGCCGTTCTCGACACCACTGAGCGCGTTGCCCTTGGCGTCGACGATGCGCAGCGAGAAGGTCGACACGTTAGAAGACGTGGTTTTCAGCAGGTAGCTGTTCCAGCCCGGGCGAAGCGTCACTGGCCAGAACAGCGTCATCGGTTGCCGGTGTGTGAAGCGATTGACCGACGACACTCGCTTGCCGTTCCACCACGCCTCGTAGGAGCCAGCGCAATACACCTGCAGCCATGCTGGCTGTTGAGCCGGACTCTTCACCTGCACGAGGCCGTAATGACAACCCTGGCTGCGCTCCGCGCCGCGGTCCGGGGACAGATCGAGTCTCGAACTCGTCGGGCGTCGCTCGACGAGCCGCCACGTCTCATTGCTGAAGCGTCCGCGCCACGTTGCCGCGAGTGCCGCAACCTCTCGCTCGGGTGGGTAGCCAACGCCGTGAAAGAGACCGCCCTCGTCGCCAAACGGACCGATCGCCAGGGCATGGCGCACGTACTCGCCGCGCGGCGAGAGCCGGTCCGAGGCCTGTCGATCGCCACCGTCGAGAAGCCGCTGGGTCAGCGCGGCGCGTAGAGCGTGGCGAGCCAATCCGTGCAGGCCCTTGGTCTCGATCCGCCCGGTGATCTGCTTCCAGACGCTGGGTGGACTCTCGGCACGCATGGCAAGTGCGACCCAGCGGCCCGCTAGCACCGCGGCCAGCGGCGACGTCGCGATGTCGCCGAGCGCCTTGTCGATGCGCCTGAACAGGGCCTCGTGGTCGAAGTCCGCCGGATACGATGCGTCGAGCACAGTGCGTGCGATCGTCTCGAGGTCGCCGCGCTGCGGCTTGGCCTGGCCGGTCAGCGGTGGCAAGAACAGTAGTGACAGCGTGAGTGCCGGGAGCAGGCGCATCACTTGCCCACCTTCTTGGGCTTCAGTTCGACCTCCGTCGCCTCGGCGCGATCGATCGATTCGGTCAGCTGTTTGAAGTCCGCGTAGTGCGACGCCTCGATGCGCTGTCGCTTGAGTTCGCGCAGCCTGTGGATCGTCACCTTTCTCCCGTCGCGGCGCACCGACATGCGGAACGAGCCGAGCGAAGAGTTGACTTCAACGCCATCCGGCAGCGAGCCCCATGCCCATCCCTCCGGTGCCTCGTACTCGACCGTGACGTCGCGCGATGTAGGCGTCTGTAGCAGGATGTCGTAGATGCGTCGTTCGGCTGGCGTCAACCGTGACAACTGGTCCGGCTGGAACGCGGTGCGCACGCGCAGCTTGCCGGCATCGGCGGCTGCGAAGTTCTTGACCTTGAACTTCACGTTGTAGGCAACCGCGGCGCGATGGTCCGCCAGGTCGGAGAACTGCATGTCGAGAATCTCCACCTTGCCGAACTTCTTGCCGAGCGAGTCGCTGAGCCGCTCTCGGCGTCGCCCGGGTTCGTTGCCGTAGCGTTTGCGGATACTCGGTGCGAAGTTGAGGTGGGGGCGGTGCTGCATTTCGACCAGCGCGTCGCCGTCGGATTGCAACTGGATCCGAAAGCGGAGCTCGTCACGGTTCACCTGCGCGAGGGTCCACGGGATCTTCATGATCTCGCCGGACTTTGCGGTGACCGTGAGCACACTCGCGCCACGGTCCATCGTCGGCAGCGTATCGATGGGGTGGTACTCGGCAGTGCCGTCGACGAACCGCGCCGGGAGTCCCTTCTGTGCCGGGATGTAACTGATGCAATGGTTGAAGTGCTCGACCATAGGCAGCGTCAAGTCATCGCGTTCGCGAGCGTTGTCGGCCCTGATCAACACCGGGAAGGCTTCGACGCCGATCTCGGCCAGCATCGCGTTCGTGAGGATTGCCTTGTCCTTACAGTCGCCGTGGCGACGAGCGAAGATCGAGCCAACGGAGTACGGCTTGTAGCCGTGCACGCCGAACTCCCATGCCTTGTAACGGATGTCGGTGACGACAAAGTCGTAGATGCGCTGCACCTTCTCTTCGAGCGAGCTGGCGCCAGCAATGAGTTCCTGGACCTTGGCCTTGATCTCGGGTGTGGCGATCGTCTGCTTGCGGATCAAGTTCCACCACCAACTCGAGAACTGGTCCCACGTCGCATAGGTGCTGACGCGCAGCAATGGCCCGCGTTCGATCGGCGACGGGGCCCGCTCTTCCATGTTCGACCGCGCCAAACCGGTCATTTCGTAGAGCCGGTACTCGGCTCCGTCATCGAGCTTGGCGATCTTGGGTTCAGGCACGGCGCCTGTCTTCTGGAAGTGATAGGTCCGTCCCGGTTCGAGGATCAAGTCGAGTCGTGAGCGACGCACCGGCACGAGGTCATTGCTCGGGAACAGGTGTTGCAGGCCGAAGTAGTCCCCGAAGAAAGAGCGCGACCGATCGTCGACCCGCGCTTTGACCTCGACGCAGTCACCCTTCTTGATCGGGGGCAGATCGACCCGCCAGCTGCGCCCGAGGTGCGCCCGCACCTTGGTGCCGTCGGGGCGGATGACCTTGGCTTCGAGAATGCGTGCCGTCTGGTCGCCGCGGTAGAACTGCGGGCGATACGTGTCGAACAGGTTGGCGCCCTCTTCGGAGAGCACCCTCACGAGGAAGTGGTCGTAGCGGCTCGTGGTGCCATCGCGGTAGGCCCGGATCAAGACGTGACGGAACAGGTAGTAGTGCGAGTCACCTTTCTCGGCTGCGTCGGCGTCGGCGCCCTTGTCGCTCGTGAGCGCGGCGTCGGTGTCGATCTCGTAGCCCTCGTAGAAGCTCGTCGCTCCTGCTTGTAGATACTCGAGGCGTCGCTTCGGGTCCTTTAGATTGGGGTTAAGGGCCACGGCTCGCTCGAGGTGAGCGATGACCAGGTCACGCTTGTCGGCGCGCGCTGCGAGCTCCGCTAGCGACAACCAGGCTCTCTCGTCTTCCGGGCAGATCTCAAGCCACTCGTCCCAGGTGCGCGCCGACGCGGCGAGGTCGCCAGTCGCGGTAGCCAGCCGTGCGATGGTCTCGTAGACCAGCCGTTGCTGCGGGAAGTCGCGCAAGGCCAGCTGGGCGGTTGCCATTGCTGTCTTGGCGTCGCCGCTGCGCATCTGTAGACGTGCCAGGTTGACCAGGCTTCGCCAGCGGTAGTCTGTCGCGAGCAGTTTCTTCTGCACGTCGATCATGGCGCGGATATCGCTGCGCTTGCTCAGCACGTCGAGCGCGGCGCCCATGATGCCCGGATGCGTGCCGAGATCGGGGTTAGCGAAGAACTCCATCGCAGCCTGTGTCCTACCGGAGTCGAAGCCGCGCGCCTGCAAGAGCGCTAACTGCTCGAGCTTGGCGAACACGAAACTCGGATTGACTGCGAGCGAGCGTCGCACCCACTCTTCGGCCTTGGCTAGGTTGCCGCGAGACAATCGCTCGAGGCCGGCCAGCGCGCGCATCGCCTCGGCGCAGCGCGGCCAGGCGCGAACGGCATCGAGATAGGCCTGCATACGTGCGTTCTCGTCGCGGTCGGCGGCCGAGCCGCCGCGCTTGACCAGCGTGAACGCGAGCAGATAGTGCGCAGCGCCAAAGTCCGGTAGCAGTTCGACGGCTACCTTGGCCCACTTCTTGTCGCGACGGGTCGCGTCATCGTCCTCCGCGCGGAGCGCCAACAGGTAGGCGAGCCGAAAAGCGTGCATGCCGAGCTGGTGTGCGGTGGCCGAGTCTCTGTTGGGGAGTTTTGTAGCGCCTTCGAGTGATGCCAGGCGTCGCGTTAGCCAGCTGATCGCACCGAGTCTCGGCGCTGCGGCGCGCGCGGCATCGCCCTCCAGCTTGCGGCGTCCTGCCGCGGTGACTTGAGCCGGGTCGGCGCTGACCTGGACGCGGGCTGGAAGAGGGCTTCCATCGGGCGTGGTCAGTCGCATCCGTGTCGCGAATGCGCCTTGCTGGGCGCAGACCTTGACGCACACGAGGTTCTTGCCGGGCCGGAGTCGGAACGTGCAAATGTCCTGGTCGAAACCGAGCGGCCTACGCTGACAGTCACGGCGCAGCGTTTCCTCGCCGTTCACGTGAACGACGAGGCTGCCGGTGCTTGCCAGCCTCAGGCAAGCATCGCGTGCGATCTCGGAGGACACGGAGAACACCGCATAGGCGAGCACTTGGGTCGCGGGGCGAAGCCGTGCACCGAGGTTGAGCTCGTGCAGCGGGACACCCAGGAGCTGAACCCGGCGCCACTCGACGCGCCGCTTCTTCCCGTCGAGCGGCGTAGTCAGGTCGAGCGGTTGCTTCGGCGCGAGCTCGGGGGCCGATTCGTTGCGAAAGCCCGAGCCACGCTCGTTGTCGAGCGGGCCGATCACTTGAAAGTCACTGACGTAGCCGAGCCGAACCATGACCTCGGACGCTTCACGCGCCCGGCCCGCGGAAAGCAGGTGGTTCGCGGTCAGATGGTCGACCCAGCCGCGCAGCACGTGGTTCGTGGCGAGCGATGGCAGCTTGCGCAGTCGTTTCGTCAGCTCGACGAAGCCGCCGTGGTAAGGGATCTTGGTCGCCAGGTTGGACGATAAGTGCAGCAGGAATGCGGCACGGGCGTGCGTGGCCTGCGTGATCGCCGGTGCACCGAGCAGCTCCTCGACTGCGGTCGCCGCCTTACCGAAGCTTGCCCGATAGCGCCCCGCCGCTTTGAGGTCCAAAGCCTCGCGTTCGGCGGCCAGACCCAGTTCGACGGCAGGCGGGCCGGCTTGCGCGATGAGCAGGAGCGAGGTGATAGAGAACGAGGTCAGACAGGTCATGAAAGCCCTTTGCGTGGCCCGGCAAGAGTTGCCGCTGACAGAGTGGGAGCGAGTTGTTGTACTCGTGGAGGCTCTTGAACGCTACGCGGCTCGGCTACACTGGTGCGGAATGAGCCATGAGAGAGAACGCATTCACGGGATTGTGCGGGACAGCTACGCGCGGATCGCTGAGGAAACTCCCGTAGCGACCGATACGCCCTCGGGATGTTCGCCTGCCGCGGACTGCTGCGGTGGCGGGGGAACGCAGAAGACAGTCGGCGAGGTCGCCGGCCTCTTGGGCTACACCGAGGAGGAACTGCGCGATCTTCCCGGGGGTGCCAATCTCGGGCTCGGCTGTGGTAACCCACATGCGCTCGCAGCATTGAGCGCCGGCGAAGTCGTGCTCGATCTCGGCTCCGGCGGTGGCGTCGACTGCTTCATTGCAGCCAAGCGCGTGGGCAATCAAGGACGCGTCATCGGCGTCGACATGACGCCCGCCATGCTGGCTCGCTCACGCGATCTCGCACGGGAGTCGGGCTACGACAACGTCGAGTTCCGGCTCGGCGAGATCGAGCACCTGCCGATCGCCGATGGGACGGTCCATGTGATCCTGTCCAACTGCGTCGTCAACCTGTCGCCCGACAAGGAGCAGGTCCTGCGCGAGGCGTTCCGTGTGCTCGTGCCCGGCGGGCGGCTCGCCATCTCTGATGTGATCGCGACATGCGACTTGCCCGCGGAGATCCGCGAAGACGATGCGCTGCTGTCGGGATGCATCGCCGGGGCCGAGACTCAGGAGCGACTCGAACAATGGCTGGGTCAGGTCGGCTTCACCTCGATCGAGATCCGCCCCTGGGACGAGAGCCGTGAGTTCATTCGCGAATGGGCACCCGGTCGGGCCGTCGAGGACTTCGTTGTTTCGGCGATGATCGCCGCACAGAAGCCCGTCTGACCTCACGTCACGCTTCGCGCGATCACGTGCAGGTCTTCGCCTAGGCCGAGGGCTGTCATCGTCCGCTCCGGCCACAGGTGGTTGCAGACCCAGAACGCCCACCGGTTCTCGGCCAGGAAGCGGACGTAGGTCTCCGGCGTCGCCGGTTCGCTGTTGCACCATCGGTTGAGGACTCGGCCGAGGTTCAACCTGAGCAGGAAGTCGTGCAGTAGACGAGGGTCCTTGGCGTAGCTCGCCGTGTACGTCTGGACGACTTCGAGGCCGAGCCGTCGCAGCATGTGCGACAGGGTGCGCTTCCCGAACATCGAGAGGTGTGAGGAGTGGACGCCGTAGCTCCAGTGCCGGCCTAGCAAGCGGCTCTTGAGGCTGTCGAAGTTGGGAACCGACTGATACATGACGCCACCCGGGCGCAGCAGTCGGGAGGCATCAGCGACCATCTCGTCCGGGTCAGCGACGTGTTCGAGCGTGTGGTTCATCAGGATCGCGTCGAAGCTCGCCGGCTCCAGGCCGGCATCAGCGAGGTAGCAACAGCGAATGTCGAGGCCCCAGTCCTTGGCGCCGAACTCCGCCGCCGGACGGCTGACCTCGATGCCGGTAGCTTTCCAGCCGCGCTTTCCGGCCATGATCAACGAAGTGCCGATCGAGCAGCCGATGTCGAGCAAGCGGCCCGGTCGACAATGGCGCTCGAGCCTCTGTAGCATCTCGTCGAAGCGGCCCAGGTTCTTGTCGTGCTCCTGGTACGCGCCTTCGGCGTGCCCGCGCTCGTCGCGGTAGTAGCCGTCGAGCTCTGTCGGCGCGAGGGGATCCGCCATGCGCACAAAGCGACACGTCGCGCAGCGCTCGAATCGGTGGCCCGCTGCCTCGAAGGACAGCGTGAACCTCAACGAGCAACAGACTGGGCACGCATCCATGCGACGGCGACCTTACCATCACGAGATGTCCCGCTCATCGTGGCTGCTGCTCATCGGCTGTTTGGGTTCGCTCGCCTTCGGGGTGACTTGCTGGTGGCTGGGCCTCGATGTAGCGGCGACAAAGGTGGCGGCGGTGACGTTCTTGACCGCCTTCTTGTGGGTAACGGAGCCGATTCCGATTCCGGCAACCTCGCTGATCCCCTTCGCGGCCCTGCCGCTCCTGGGCATCCTCGACCACAAGCAGGTCGCCGCGGCCTACGGCGACCCAATGGTCTTGCTCCTGCTGGGGGGCTTCATGCTCTCCACTGCCATGGCCAAGAGCGGCGCTCACCGTCGCCTCGCCCTGGGCATGGTGCGGCTCGTTGGCGGCCAAGGCGGCCGTCGCCTCGTGCTCGGCTTCATGATAGCCAGCGCGGTGTGCAGCATGTGGATCTCCAACACCGCGACCGTGTTGATGATGCTGCCGATCGCCATGGCCGTGCTGGAAGAGAACGATGATCCGGGCCTCGCCGTGCCACTGATGTTGGGGGTCGCGCACGCTTCAAGTCTCGGCGGTGTCGCCACGCCCATCGGTACTCCGCCGAATGTCATCTTCATGAAGCAGTACGAGATCGAAACCGGTACAGCCTGGGGTTTCGTCGACTGGATGATGATCGGCGTCCCGATCGTTGTGTTGTTCTTGCCCCTGATGTGGTGGTGGCTCGTCCGCCACACACCAAAGACCGGGCGTGTGACCTTGCCGGCCCAAGGCCCCTGGCGCCTCGCCGAAATCCTCGTGCTCATCGTGTTCACGTTGACCGCGTTGCTCTGGGTCACGCGCAAAGAGGGCTTCGGTGGGTGGTCCACCTGGCTGCCTGACCCGACTGCAGTGGACGATGGGACGGTTGCGCTCTTCTCCGTCATCGTCTTGTTCATGCTCCCGAGCGGCGACGGTGGACGGCTGCTCGATTGGAAGACAGCCGCGAAGATCCCGTGGGGGCTTCTGCTGCTGTTCGGCGGCGGCATTGCCATCGCGCACGCGTTCAAGTCTTCCGGCCTGTCTGAGACACTGGGCGAACACTTGGCTGTGCTCGCCAGGTGGCCGTTGCTGCCGACCGTCGTCGTGCTCTGCCTCGTCGTCACCTTCCTGACCGAGATCACGAGCAACACGGCAACGACAACGCTGCTCATGCCGATCCTCGCCGCGGCAGGCACCGCGGCGTTGATCGACCCGAGTCGGCTCATGGTGCCCGCTGCGATCTCCGCGAGCTGCGCCTACATGCTTCCGGTCGCAACGGCGCCTAATGCGATCGTCTTCGGTACCGGCAGAGTCACGACGCAGGAGATGGCGCGCTCGGGTGTCGCGCTGAACCTCATCGGCGTTGTCGTCGTGACCACGGTTTGCGTGCTGGCCTTGTGATTCGCGCCGCCTGCACCTCGACTGCGTTGAGGTGCTGATCTCCATCGGTGTCAGCGCGTTGTATGATCTGCTTGGCGAGGCGCGCCAACGTCAGGTGGATGCGGACCAACGCGCGTGCCAGCTCCCTCTCACTGAGAAGGCTGTCGGCATCGAGGTCGGCAGCGCGTAGTTCCTCCGGGAGCGGTCGCCGCTGCTTACCGCTTGGCTTCTTTGCCGAGCCCTTGTGCAGGGCCTTTATGAGATCGTCAAGAACCGCCAGCTCGGAAAGCGTCAGGTCTCCGGACATGTTCAAGTCGAGCCGCGTGAACTGCAGGCGTTGCAATGTGACCAATGTTTCTTCGACCGGTTTCCACTCAGCGTCGCTGAGTCGATCGTCGCGGTTCTTGTCGAGGTTGGTGAAGAAGCGCACCAGTGTGATCGACACGTCTGCAGTGGTTGCCGGAAGCCGTTGCACTGCGCTCTTCGTCAGGGTCAGTTTGCCGCCAAAGCCCGTTAGCTCCTTGAAGCGCCGATCGAACTCTGGTGCCTGAATGCGGCCGTCGTTGTTGGTGTCGAACTTGCGAAAGCGCTGACGGTTGATCTCTACGATGGCCTGGAGAGCTTCTCGATACGTGATGCGGTCGTCACGGTTTCGATCGCAGGCCACGAAGAGGCCGCGGCTCTTGTTCGTCGAATGGACCGAGAACTCCTGCTGCCCAGCGCGCTTGGCGTTCTGTGCTGGCTTTGACTGTGCGACGCTGACGGTGCACGTCGAGACCAGGACCAGCGTGTGCAGCAGATGGTTCATCAATGGACCCGCTACGGAGTAAACACCGATTCGGCGCCCAGTGTCGTGATAGCGACACCTTGGTGTACGCCGCTGAAGCTCTTTCCGGCCTCCGCGAAGGTGGCCAACTCGACCCGGAGCCCTTGCTGCCGGAGGAATTCGACGACTGGCAACAGACCGATGTCGGCCGTCGCGACGACCACCGAATCGACGCGGCCCGCCAACGCCGCCGCATCCACCGCGATCTGCACGAGCCGCTCACACCGATCCTCGAGGCCGATCAGGGTGTCGAAACCAGCACCGCGCAGCGTCTCGCTCCGACCGCGCTGCTCGCGCCCGAAGTAAGCGACGCTGCGGGGCACGTTGCGACCGCCACCAATCTGCTCGAGCAGGCCGATCGGGCTCAGGTGTCCGTCGAGTTCGGTCGTGGCAGCTTGCTCGAGGCTCTCGAGGTCGGCCAGAACCGCGAGCCGCTGCGTTGCTGATTGACGTTTCGGCAGAGGTTGGCCGCCGCGCTCACGCTTGCTTTCGTCGCGTCTTCCGTCGCGCCGGCCTTCGTCGCGCCGGCCTTCGTCACGCCGACCTTCGTCACGCCGGCCTTCGTCACGCCGGCCTTCGTCACGCCGGCCACCCTCGTGTTTGCGTCCATCGCGTCGCCCATCTTCGTCGAGGCGCCGCCCGCGGCCGCCCCGCCGTCGCCGCCTCGGCCGTGGCTCTTCGTCTCGTTGCGACTCCCGCTCCGGCCCCCTGTTGGCCTCAGCGGCAACTGCAAGATCCTCATTGCGGTCGTCCGATTCCGCTGGCTTCCTGCTGGCGCGTCGGCGGGGCTTCTTGGGCGCCTCATCGGCGTTGCCGTCGCGGCTCTCGGAATCGGGAGTGGCGCTCTTCGCAGTGGCGCTGTCGCGGGTGATCCGGCTGCGGGGCGCCTTCTTGGTCCGGCCCTTCTTGGCGCCACTCTTCGTGCTAGCGTCTTTGCTGGCCTCGTCTTTGCTGGCCTCGTCTTTGCTGGCCTTCTTGGCGGCAGCGGGCTCGTCGTCGCGATCCTTGCTGGATCCGGAATCGCCAGGAAACAAGCCGGTGCCGAAGTCTGAGGTTGTCAATGTGGCGCTCCCCTTTGTGGCGCTTCCTTCTTGGCGCGTTGTCCGCGTGCTCTCTGCTGGCAAGCACGGTAGCCCGGCCGGGAAAAGGGAGCAAGAAACGCTGGAACGTCAAGCACGGTAACCTAGCTCGGATGCAGGTGGGGTTGTTCGTTCCATGCTTCGTCGACGAGCTCTGGCCGCGAGCGGCGCGGGCTGCCGTGGAGGTCATGGAGGCGCTCGGCTACGAACCGGGCATTGGTAAGGCCGCTTGCTGTGGTCAGGTGCTCGCCAACGCCGGTGATCGGCCAGGGGCCGAAGCCGTCCGTGCGGTCTGGGCCAGCGATCACCGCCGCTTCGAGACGGTGCTGGTGCTGTCGGCAAGTTGTTGCGGTCACCTGCGGACGGGCGCGCCTGATCGTGTGCCAGTGGGCCAAACGCCAGCGGACGAAGCCCCGCGCGTGCGTGAGTTCTGTGAGTGGCTGGTCGAGTGCGCCCCGGCGGAGTTTCCTGCCCGAGTCGATCGGCGCCTCGCATTGCATCCGTCATGTTCTGCACTGCGCGAAACCGGCACGGCGGAGGCAACGCGCGAGGTGCTGCGACGCATCCCTGGCCTCGAGATCGTTGACCCGTCCCGTCCCGACGAGTGTTGTGGCTTCGGCGGTACTTTCGCGACGGAGTTTTCGGAGCTGTCCGTCGAGATGGGCGCGAGCAAGGTGCGCGATCTTCTGACGAACGGCGTCGACGGCGTCGTCTCCGCTGACTGCTCATGTTTACTGCACCTCGCGGCCCTCGCGCCCCAGCATGTTCCCTTCTTCCACGTCGCAGAACTCTGTCGGGAAGCGATTGCGTGAGTAGCGATCTGGCGACCAAGTTCGCGGCCGTGCTGCGCCGCACGGACTTCGTGGAGCGCCACGAACAGGCTGTGCGTTACAAGGCGAAGAAGCGAGACGAGACGATCGCGCTGATTCCGCGCTGGAACGAGCGACGCGCCCGCGCCCGCGAGTTCAAGGCGTCGGCCCGCGCCGACCTGCCGCGGCTCATCCAGATGTTCAGCGCCCGCGCCGCAGAGTGCGGGGTTCGTGTTTGGACGGCGGCGACGGCGCACGAAGCCAACGAGATCGTCTTACGCATTTCGCGTTCGCATGGGGTGGAACGGGTCGCCAAGTCCAAGTCGATGACGACGGAGGAATGCGGGCTAAACTCCTTCCTAGAGCAGCACGGCATCTCGGTGACCGACACCGACCTCGGCGAGCGAATCGTGCAGATGTTCGAAGAGCCGCCGAGCCACATCGTTACGCCGTGCATCCACCGCAGTCGCGAGGAGATCGGTGAGCTGTTCGCGCAACATGGCATGTGCGAACCGGGAGAGACGGATCCGACTCGGTTGACAGAGGCGGCGCGGCGAGCGCTGCGTTCGTTGTTCCTGGGCGCTGATCTCGGGATCACCGGTGCCAACTTTCTCGTCGCCGAGACCGGAACGGTTGTCGTGATCGAGAACGAAGCCAACTCGTTGCTCGGGACGAGTCTGTCGCGCGTCCACATCGTTGTCGCTGGCATTGACAAGCTGATCGAACGCATACCGCAGCTCGCGACCTTCCTGACCGTGCTGCCACCGAGCTCTACCGGGCAGCGACTGACGACCTACGCGACGCACTACACGGGGCCACTATTGGCGAGCGAAGCCGAGCGCGCGGCCGGCCTCGGCGATCACGAGTTGCACATCGTGCTGCTCGACAACGGTCGCAGTGGTCTGGTCGGTACACCGGCGGAAGAGGCGCTCGCGTGCATCCGGTGCGGCGCGTGTCTCAATGTTTGCCCGGTGTATCGCCGCGTCGGCGGCCACGCCTACGACTGGGTCTACCCCGGGCCGATTGGCACCGTGCTAGCGCCCGGACTCGTTGGGCGCGACGAGTGGGTCAAAGCGTCGTCCTTGTGCGGTGCGTGCACCGAGGTCTGCCCGGTCGGCATCGACCTGGCCCGACACATCCACGACTGGCGTGGTGAGCTGCGCGGCCAGGGGCGGCTGGCCAACCCGCTGCCTCCGGGGATGGCCTTTCTGTTGCGCAAACCGGCCCTTTGGCGCGGCTCGCTCTCAGTGCTACGCCGGCTCGGCCCCGTCGCTGCCGCCGTCGCGCGGCGCACGCGGTGGGCCAAGCAATGGTCGGCCGGTGGCGCGCGTCGTCTGCCCGAGATCCCGTCGCAGACGTTTCGTCAGTGGTGGACGGCGCGGCCGGCACCAGTGATTTCCCCGACCGTGGTGCCGGGTTCGATTCCGGTACCCGAGCAACGAACTGTCGTCGAGACTCGCGACCTAGAAACGCAGTTCGTCGAGGCCTTGCAGGAGGCCGGTGGTGAGCTGATTGGCGTCGATGCTCTGCCGCAGTTGGTGGCAACGCGTCGTGCCGCGGGCGTGCTCACTTCGCTCGGAGTCGAGAGTGGGCTCGCGCCGGTGACCAAGCTCGACCTCGACGGTGTGCCGTGGCTCGCAGCAACTGCTCGCCGCCGTATCGCTTGGCCGGGCACTCTGTGGGTTGACTTCGACGACTTGGATTCGCGCGCGCAGCTCGTTCTTCCGGAAGGTCTCGTGCTGCTTGTGCCGGCTGTTGAACTCGTCGGAACTCTCGACGAGCACTACGAGTTGATGGCCGCGGATGCGATGCCGCGCTGTGGGACCTTCGTGACTGGCCCGAGCAAGACGGCGGACATCGAACAGGCGCTGGTGTTCGGGGCGCACGGGCCGCGCCGGCTGCTGGTGCTTCCGCTGCCATAGGCTAGGCTGCCGGCAGCCCGACGGAGAACACGATGACAACCAACCTCGCACTCGTCGCCGGCCTCACAGCGCACACGCTCATGTCGACCAAAGAGCCATACAAGTCGTTCTTGGGCGGCTACACCAGGTAGCTGTCGAACCCAGTGCTGGCCCTCCTCTGTACGGTCGCAGTCGTCGCGGCGCAGCCGCCCGCAGCCCAGGACGAGGTTGCGCAGGAGCGGTCGGTCGAGACCAACCGGCCGAACATCCTCTGGATCACGTGCGAGGATATCTCGGCGCACCTCGGTTCGTACGGCTGCGCTGACGCGATCACGCCAGCACTCGATCGCCTCGCCGCCGAAGGCGTGCGCTACAGCCAGGCCTTCGCGCCGATCGGCGTCTGCGCGCCGGCGCGTTCGTGCTTGATCACGGGCATGTACCCGAACTCGATCGGCACGCAGCACATGCGCTGTCGTGGCCGCTGGCCTGCCGGGGTGCGCGGGTTTCCGGCCTGGCTGCGTGACACGGGCTACTTCACGAGCAACCGGCGCAAGACCGACTACAACTTGCCGGTGCCGCAAGACGCGTGGGATCGCAACGGCGGCAAAGCACATTGGCGCCAGCGCAAGGCCGGCCAGCCCTTCTTCAGCGTCATCAACTTCACGACGACACACGAGAGTGGCATTCGGCTGGCGAGCAATCGCTTCGCCAAGCGCACGAGTCAGCTGGCGCCACACGAGCGTCGTGACCCGACCAGCATCGCCATCCCTCCATACCATCCCGACCTGCCCGCGGTGCGCCGCGACTGGGCCAACTACCACGAGCTCATAACGGCGCTCGACAAGCAAGTGGCCGAGGTGGTCGAGCAGCTCGCTGACGACGGGCTCGCTGACGATACGATCGTCTTCTTCTTCTCGGATCACGGCGCCGGCATGCCGCGCAGCAAGCGCTGGTTGTTCGACTCGGGCATGCACGTTCCGTTGATCGTGCGCTTCGGCAAGAATGTGGCACATCTCGCACCGAGCGGCGCGGGAACGACGAGCAAACGGCTCGTGAGCTTTGTCGATTTCGCCGCGACCGTGCTCAGTCTCGGCGGCGTCGAGGTTCCCGACTACATGCAGGGCGTTCCCTTCCTCGGCGCATCGCAGAGCGCGCCACGCCGCTACGTTCACGGTTTCCGTGGTCGCATGGACGAACGCTTCGACATGCAGCGAGCGGTTCGCGACGAGCGTTACAAGTACATTCGCAACTTCCGCCCGCACCGCAGGTGGGCGCAGCACATCGACTACATGTGGCAGATGCCGACGATGCGTGCGTGGCAGCGACTCATGCAGGAAGGGAGAGGCACGACCGAGCAACGACGGTTCTTTGCGACCAAGCCGATCGAGGAACTCTACGACACCTGGGCCGACCCGCACGAGTTGAACAACCTGGCTGCACGTCCGGACCACGCGCTTTCGCTTATCCGATTGCGCGGGGAGCTTGCGCGGTGGATGCACCAGGTCGTCGACCTCGGCTTGCTGCCCGAGGCGGAGCTTCGCCGTCGCTATGCCGGGCGCTCCGAGTACGACGCCGTGCGAGCAGACCCGGCGTCCTATCCGCTTGCAGAGCTTTTGGACGCGGCTCGTCTCGTCGATCCCGCTGCGAGCGACGGCGGGGACGTCGATAACCGACTGCATGCGCTGATCGTGCACGCCGACCCCGCGATGCGCTGGTGGGGTTGGACCGCGATTGCCGCGCGAGTCCAATCGTCGAGCAAGAGTTGGATCGAGTCGGCGAGAAAAGCGCTCACCGACCCCTCGCCGACCGTGCGCATCGCGGCAGCCGAAGCCCTGTGCCGCCTCGGCCATCCCAGCGAGACGCTGCCAACGTTGCTGGCTGCAACTCACGGGGAGAGCGAGTGGGATGCTCTACGTGCGCTGACGCTCGCAGACCGGCTCGATGGTGCTGCCGAGTCGATGCGCACGGTGTTCGAGAAGCTCGCGGCGTCAAAGACCAAGTACTTGGCGCGCGTGGCCAAGAAGGCGCTGGCCGATCTCGACCGCTAGGGGTCACCCCACCAGCCTCGTTGATCGGCCCAGCGCGGACTGAGAAGAGGTGGGCAAAGCCGTTGCGGTCGACCTCGACGCGGCTTTTTCCTCGAGCCTGGCCAACATCGTCAGGACGATGTTGTATGCCCAGTCCTGGCCTGCCGCCTGCGCGGCGTTGTGCCCGGGCCCGGCCAGCCCTACGAGAGGGCAACGGACGACGAGCAAGACTCAGTGGTCCACGGTGTCTGACACCGTGGACAAGCAGACCTGCCCGGAAGAGACATGAAAAAGAAGCCGAAGGCCAAGCGAGTGGTGGGCAGGCGTCCAACTGGGGCGCCGCGGACCCCGAAGAAGCGGCCCGCGACGCGAGTGAAGCCCACGGAGGCCAAAGCGCCGAAGGGCTCGATTTGGTCGGACGTGCTCAAGACGGCCCAGGAGGAGCCGCGTACGGATGCAGGGCTGGTCCGCCTCAACGCGTATTTGGCGCGGTGCGGAGCCGCGTCTCGGCGCGGCTCGGATGAGCTGATTTCCGAGCGTCGCGTCACGATCAACGGCGAGACCATCACCAGCCTCGGCGTCAAGGTAGACCCCCTGCGCGACACGGTCGCCGTCGACGGGGAGGCGCTCAAGCCCGAGAAGCCGGTCTACGTTCTCTTGCACAAACCCAAGGGGGTCGTGTGCACGAACTCGCCGCGCGAGCAGAAGCAGCGCGCGATCGACCTCTTGATTGGCGTCAAGGGGCGCGTGTTCCCGGTCGGACGGCTCGACGCCGACTCAGAAGGCCTCCTGATCCTGACCAACGATGGGGGGTTTGCTGACCGTCTCATGCACCCGCGCTACGGCGTGCCGAAGGTCTACAAGGCAACTCTGCGCGGTCGCATCGACCCGAAGACCACCGACAAGGCGCGTGGTGGAGTGTGGCTCGCCGAGGGCCGCACCGGCACTGCGCGAATCGCTGTCAAACGACGCACCAAAGACCGCAGCTTCGTCGAGGTGACGATCCGCGAAGGCAGGAACCGAGAGATCCGTCGGGTGTTCGCCGGTCTCGGCTTTCCGGTGATCAAGCTCGAGCGGCTACGCATTGGCCGCCTCACGCTGCGCGGCCTTGGCCGTGGCAAATGGCGCTTCTTGACGCGTGGGGAAGTGCGCGATCTGTTGGCCACGGCGGGTGAGAACGAGGCAGCCACCCTGTAGCCTTGGCCCGATGACCGCGACCGACACGCTGCCTGTCCGCGGCCTCATGCGCGACGTCACGCACGAGGTTTTAGACAACGGGCTGCGTGTCTTCCTCGTGGAATCGCGCGAGCTGCCCGTGGTTTCGCACATGATCTGGTACACGGTCGGCGCGCGCGATGAACGTACCGGCGAGACCGGGCTCTCGCACTTCCTCGAACACATGATGTTCAAGGGCACGGCGGACTACCCGAAGGGCACGATCGATGCGATCACGGCCCGGCTCGGTGGACACAACAACGCGTTCACGGACAGCGACTGCACGGCTTACTACTTCAACCTGAAGAGCGATCGTTGGACCGAAGCACTCGCAATCGAAGCGAGTCGCATGCAGGGCTGCTTGCTGGATCAGGTGGAGTTCGAGTCCGAGAAGAAGGTCGTCATCGAAGAGCTGCAGATGGGCGAGGATGAGCCCTGGCGCCCGCTCTGGCAAGGTGTCGAGTCGATGGCCTTTCGCGTGCATCCATACCGCCACCCGATCATCGGTTGGCGTGAGGAGTTGGAGCGCTTGCAGCGCGACACGATGGAAGGCTACTACCGGCGCCACTACACGCCCGACCGAGCGGTCCTCGTCGTCGTCGGAGACATCGATGCAAGCGAGGGGATGGCGCGCATTCAGGAGCAGCTCGGCGGCATTCCGCGCGCACCGGCGCCGCGCGCCGACGTCCTGCAGGAGCCGCCGCAGACCGGCGAGCGTCGGATCACTGTCCGCTTCAATGGCAACATGGTCCGCTGTGCGATTGCCTGGCACACCTGCAAGGTCGGCGACCGAGCGGATCCGGTCCTCGACCTCGCGAGTCAGCTGTTGTCCGGTGGCAAGGCGGCACGTCTCTACCGACACTTGATCCAGGGGCGCGAGATCGCTGCCGAGGTGCAGGCCTACAACGAAGCTCGGCTCGACCCCGGACTGTTCTGGGTGATCGCCGAAGGCAAGCCGCAGACAAAGCCCGAGGATCTGGAGGCCGCGATTCTCGAGGAGATCAACCGGTTCGCCAGCGAGGGTCCCACAGCACGTGAGCTCAAGCGTGCACGCAAACAGATCCTGACGTCGTTCTGGTTCGACCTGGAGACGGTGCAGAGCCAGGCCATGCGGCTCGGTCGCTACGAAGCGACGTGTGAGGACGGTTGGAAAGTGTTGCAGGACTACCCGGCTCAGCTCGAAACGATCACCGCCAAGGAGATTCGCGACACGGTGAAGCGCTTCCTGCACGACGACAACAAGACGACGGGCTGGTCGCTGCCGCGGAACGGATCGAACAGTTGAAGCTCCATGTTCGGCGGCGGCGGCTCCGCAGTGGTTTGACGCTCTTGGCCGCGCAGACACGTGCGGCACCGACGCTGGCCGTCGCATGTTCGTTCGAGATCAATCAGTTGAACGAGCGGCCGCAGGACGCAGGAATCGCCAACCTAGTCGGCGACACGCTGGACGAGGGGACCGAACGTTGGTCGGGCGACGAACTTGCGGAGTTGGTCGAGGGCCTCGGTGGCTACTTGCGCGTCGGCGCCAATGGCGCGGCGCTGCAAGTGGCGGCGCACGACGCCAAGCAAGCGGTCGCCATCCTGAAGGAAGTCGCGCTGCGGCCGAAGTTCCCGGCCAAGGCCTTCAGACGGGCGCGCGCGCTGACAATCTCCGACCTCGAGTCCGAGCTCGATGACCCGCGTGCCGTAGCTGGTAAGCGGTTCCGCGCGCTCGTCTACGGCGACCACCCGTACGCACGCGAGCCCAAGGGCAGTATCGAGACGCTCGATTCATTGACGCCAGCCAAGCTAAAGCGCTTCCACGAGAAGTGGTACACGCCGGACAACGCCCTGTGTGTCGCGGTCGGAGCCGAGGACCCTGAAGCCCTCTTGGATCTGCTCGAGAAGACGTTCAAATCGTGGAAGGGCGAGGTCGCGCCGGTGTCCGAGGCACCGGAGCTGTTGCGACCGAACGGGGTCGTCGCCGAACACATCGTCTACGACCGCGCGCAGGTGCAGGTCTTCCTCGGTCATGCCGGGATCAGACGCTCGCACCCCGACTACTATCGCTTGATGGTCATGGACCACGTGCTCGGCACGGGTCCCGGCTTCACGAGTCGTATCGCCCGTTCGTTGCGTGATGAACAGGGTCTCTGCTATGCGGTCGGCGCTGGCATCACGGGTTCGGCCGGCCGCGAGCCGGGCATGTTCCAGGCCTATATCGGGACTTCGCCCGGCCAGGAGGAGACCGCGATCGACGGCTTCCTGACCGAGATGCGACGCATTCGCATGGAGTCCCCGACTGAGCCCGAACTGGCCGACGTGAAGGCGTACCTGACCGGTTCGTATGTCTGGGCCATGGAGCGTAACGCCAACCTCGCCAACTTCCTCGTGCGCGCCGAGCGCTTCGACCTCGGCGATGACTTCGTCGAACGGTTCCCCGACTTCGTCAACTCGGTCACGGTCGACGAAGTGCGAGCCGTTGCCGAGGAACACCTGGACCCGGACAACTACTACCTGGTGACGCTCGGGCCGAAGGCGGCGTGAGTTCCGCTCACTAAGCCTTGTCGTAGCGAATCGCGTGCCCGAACAGGTACGTGATGGCCGGTACCCCGAGCAGCAGGCCCCAGATGCCGGCGAGCTCGTGGCCTACCAAGAGGACTATCATCACGACCACCGGGTTGAGCTTGAGGTGGGTGCCGAAGATCAGCGGGTTGAGGACGTAGCCTTCGACGATGTGCACGACGGCGATCATGCCGATGGCGAGCAGGACGAGGCTGATTCCGGAGTGATCGAGGGTGACGATGCAGATCGGTAACGTCGAGATGAAGACGCCGGCAACCGGGATGAACGAGCAGACAAAAACCACGCCCGAGAGGAATGCGATCTGGGGGATGCCGAGGAACAACATGCCTGTCGCTGTCAGCGCCGTGTTGATGATGGCGATCAGCAGTTGCGCCTCAAGGAAACGCCCGAGTACTTGGGCGAAGCGAAACACGGTCGTCGAGACTTCGTCGTAGAAGTGTCGTAAGCGGGTCTTCTTGAGGGACTCTATGCCGCGCGCCATGCGCGGCAGGTCGGCGACGACGAGGAACGCAAACAGCATCGACAACAAGAACGTCGTCGTCGCGGAAGCGGCGTTGCGGAAGATGCCGAGCAGGAGTCCCCAGGTTTCGTGAAAGCTCGTGCTGGGATCCACCTCTTTGCTCTTGCCGAGGAGCTCACCGAGAATGTCCTTCGCATGGACTTCGTCGAGCATGTCTTTCATGAACGGGCTAGATGCGCGCTGCTTGTCGAGGAAGTCATTGATGGCTGCCTCGTGCTTGCCCGCGTTCTGAATGAACGAAACAGCTTGGTTCTTCAACTGTGGGCTGAGCAGCGTCGCCGTCAGCCCGATCACGCCGATCATCGTCAGGAAGACGATCGCAGTGCGCCAACGACGCGACTTGACCCAGTGCGCGATTCCTTCGACGCCGTGTTCGGCGACGTAGGCGAACACGAAGGTCAGGAACACGAGCGGCAGGAAGTGGCGAAATACCCAAAGGAGCGCGAAGAACGTGCCCCAGATCAGCGCACGTTTGGCCAACGGGATGAGGTAGTTCCAGGGCGCAGGGAACTCCGACGGATCTTGCACGGTGTCCGACATGGTGGTCAGTCTGAGCCTCCGGTGGCTCGAAACCAGCCAACTGTGGAGCGGGCGCCCGGTCGGGCGAAGAAGTAGTAGACGCGCTTGGCTCGGGACATGCGGAGATCGGGGGTGAAGGCGGCCAGGACGGCAGCGGGTACCTGGATGCCGGTCTCGGCCAGGCGGATCGAAGTGCCGTAGCCGGGACCAAGTAGGACCAGCGTGACGTCATCGCCACGCGGGCGGGGCAAGCCCAGTTCGCTGCCGAACGGCATGGGCGCGCCGTCAATCAACGGCACTTCAATCCTGCCGACGCGCGGCAGCACCTCGAGTCCGAGGACCGCATCTTCGCCAACGCCGGTGACTTCGAAACCCGTCACGCCGACGCGTGACAGCAGGAGCAGCCGCACGTCGTGACTGAGGTCGACCTCGAAGGTCCTGGTGTCGCCGTTCTGTTGACCGTCCGCGAAGTTGACGGCGCGCAGGTCGGGCTTGGTGGGCAAGAGCGTGTTCCAGAGTAGAGTGCCGCGCTGCACGTCGGCTCGTGTCCTGATGCGCACTACCTCGAAGTTGGCGGACGATGTCGCGCCGCCGCGAAAGTCGAAGCGGGCGCTCGAACCGTTGCGGACGACGGCGAGGTCTTGTTGGCCCGGTACCTGCGGATTGCGTTCGAACCGACCGACCGTTGGCTGCCAGGACACGAAGTTCCGGGCGCCAGTAGCGGCCCGCATTGCTCGCCATACCGCGGCGTCGTTGCGCAGTGCCGACTTCGGTGATCGATCTTCGAACACGTAGTTCATGACGACGACGGGACGGTCGACATCGGCGTAGGGTCGCTGCGCCAGGACGTGTACGCCGCCATTCCAGATGACACCGAGTCCGTTCGGTGCGTCTTTCGGGTGTGACAGCACGACCAGCGGTTGGTCGGGAGTCACGTCTTCCGCGTAGGCGATGAGCTGCGACTGCACACTCTCGAGGAAGTGGGCCGCTTCGGCTTCGCGTGAAAGTAGCGTGCGCGTCACCGGCACAAACGACACGATCCATGCAGCCTGGATCAGCAATGCGCCCTTGGCGAGGCGGCTCTTCGCACGGTCGCGCCACAGCACAACCGTCAGTAGCAACGCCAGGCTGACCGTGACCGGGTGCACGATGCGGATGCCTTGTAGGTCAGGCCACACCGCAAAAGCGCCGCTCGGTATGAAGTGGGCGAGGATCCAAACGGTACCGGCGCCGAGCATGGCGAGGCGCGCGCGATTGCTCGCCGCATACGCGAGCACGGTCGTACCGAGTGCGACCGATAGCCATAGCCCCGTGTGTTGTGCGAGCGGTGCTGCGAAAGGCGAAACCAGGGCCGTGAGCTTGCTCGGCACCGTTGCCGGGTAATGCGTGATCGCTTCGCCCAGGGCGTCACTCGAGCCGCGCGAGATGGCGAGGAAGCGGGCCACGACGTAGCCGAGGCCGAGCAGGACGAAGGGTGCTTGTCGTTTGATCAGACTCGACAAGGCGCCGCGACGCACGACGAGATCGAGTGCGATCAGCGACAGCGGCGTGACGACCGACGTTTCCAGCGTCGCCAAGCCGAGCACACAGAACACGAAGGCGCCCAGGTAGGCGGCGCGCCGACCGGAGCTCAGGTAGCCGACGAAGCACGCAAGACAAGACAGGCGTAGACACGTTTCCAGGCCCGCGTTGATCGCCGCCACCCAGCCAACAACTTCGCCCTGACATGGGTGCAGCGCGAACATTGCTCCACCGAGCACGGCGGCGATGCGCTGCCCGTTGCTCAGGCGCAGGCACAGCCACGCGCACAAGGTGCTCGAGATGAGATGTAACACGAGGTTCGCGGCGTGAAACACCGTCGACGCGCCGCCACCGAGCGACAGCAGCGCGCCGTAGGCGACCGCGACGAGGGGACGGTATTGCATCGTGCCGGCGCGCCACGACACGTCGACGAACTCGTTGCCGATCCGACTCCACGCCACGTCGACGCGATCCTGGTTGGTGTCGAGGAAGGGGTTGAACAGCAGGTCGTCAGCGCGATACCAACCGTCGAGAGCGGGCGCGAGGATGAAGACCGCGACCAGACCTGGGATCAGCAGGGACACCGCGTCGAGGAGAGGGGACTTCGAACTCACGCCAGGAGGAAGACTATAGGCCCCAGAGTGCTTCCTGAACTCTCCTGTGCTCGTTGTCGTTGTGGTGGTCCTTCGACAGCCGATACGTTCCCCTGTAGCCTCACCGCCTGAGACGCACTCTCGAGCTGCTAGCAACTGATGGCCCACCCGACTCCGCGGTTCTCGTTCAACAAGCCGCTCCTTGTCGTGGACGTGGTCGGCCTGCGTCCGAAGGACCTGGACCTCGCGCCTCAGATCCGCGCCGTCGCCGACGGTGGCGGCAGAGTCGAGCCGCTGACGACGATCGTTCCGGCGGTCACGTGCTCCGTGCAGGCTTCGATACTGACAGGCGTCCGGCCGCAGCAACACGGCGTCGTTGGCAACGGCTGGTACTTCCGTGACCTGTGCCAGGTCTGGTTGTGGCGCCAGTCGAACAAGCTGGTCCAGGCCAAGGAGATCTATGACTACGGCCTCGAATCCGACGACGACTTCAAGTGCGCCAAGCTGTTCTGGTGGTTCAACATGTACTCGAGCGCTGCGGTCAGCTTGACGCCGCGACCGCAGTACTTCGCCGACGGTCTGAAGATGCCGGGCCTCTACAGTCGCCCAGCCGAGCTTGCGGACGAGATTCAGGCGGACCTGGGTCCGTTTCCCCTGTTCCGGTTTTGGGGGCCGGCTGCGGACGTCACGTCGACCACTTGGATCGTCGACGCATCGATCCGAACGCTCGAGCGCGAGCGGCCCGACCTGGCGCTCGTCTACCTGCCACACCTCGACTACGACCACCAGCGCTGGGGTCCCGATGATGCTCGTTCACGCGCGGCGGTGACCGCGGTCGACGTCGAGGCCGGCCGACTCATCGACAGGGCCCGCGCGCTCGGCATGGAAGTGCTGGTAGTGTCCGAGTACGGCATCGAGACCGTCGAGCGGCCGGTCTTCCTCAACCGCGACCTGCGGCGGGCGGGCCTGCTCGCGACCCAGCGCACCGCGCACGGAGAGCTCCTGGACTTCGGCGCTAGCCGAGCTTTCGCGGTGTGCGATCACCAGGTCGGGCACGTCTACGTTGACCGCGACGCTGACCTGTCGCGTGTGCGCGCTGTCGTCGCAGCGATCGACGGCGTCGACCGCGTACTCGACCGTGGCGAGCAGAGTGAGCTCGGTCTCGATCATGACCGGTCCGGCGAGCTGGTGGCGCTGGCCGAGCGCGACTCGTGGTTTGCTTACCACTACTGGTTCGACGAAGACCTGCGCCCGGACTTCGCGCCGACCGTCGACATCCACCGTAAGCCCGGCTACGACCCGGCCGAGCTCTTCCTCGACCCGGGTCTACGTTTCCCGAAACTCGCGCTGGGCTGGCGCCTGCTCCAGAAGAAGCTCGGCTTTCGCTACCTGATGGACGTCATCTCGACCGACCCGTCGATGGTGCGCGGCTCGCACGGGTTGCTGCCGAGCGCACCCGACCTCGGACCGGTGTGCATCGCCAGCCCAGGATTGACACTTCCCGACCACCCCCGCGTCGAGAGCCTGTTGTTCAAGTAGCGGCGCTGTTGGTTTCTGTGGCCGATGCACCTAGAAGTAGGCGCATCCTCTTTCTGCATCCCCCTTCTGCAGCGTCCCGCAAAGCAGCCCCGGAGAACACCAGTGCAAGGCAAAGTCGCCGCAGTCTTTGGCATCGCGAATCATCGTTCGATCGCCTGGGGCATAGCCAAAGCCCTTCACGATTCCGGCTGTAGGCTGGCGCTCAGCTACCAGAACGAGCGCATGGGGCAAAAGCTCGACAAGCTCGCCTCCGAGCTAGGGGATCCGTGGCGCCGTGAATGCGATGTCACTGACGAGGGTGCGGTCGAGTCGTTCTTTGGCGAGCTGCGTGAGGAACTCGGCGGGCTCGACTACCTCGTGCACTCGGTGGCGTTCGCCAAGCGCGAGGAGCTCGCCGGCGAGTATCTCAACACGAGCTGGGACGGGTTTGCTCTCGCTCAGGAAGTCTCGGCCTACTCGCTGGTCCGCTTGACGCGCCACGCCGCTCCACTCATGGAAGGGCGCAACGGCTCGATCATCGCCCTGTCCTATCTCGGCTCTGTGCGCGTCGTGCCGGGCTACAACGTCATGGGCGTCGCCAAGGCATCGCTCGAATCGAGCATGCGCTATCTCGCCACGGATCTCGGACCCCGCGGGGTCCGGGTTAATGCCGTCTCCGCTGGCCCGATTCGCACGCTGTCGGCTTCGGGCGTGGCCGGCTTCACCGACATGCTGCAATACGCCGCCGAGCGGGCGCCGCTCAGGCGCAACGTCACGATCGACGAGGTCGGCAAGGCCGTGCGCTTCCTGCTGTCGGACGACGCCAGTGGCATTACCGGCCAGGTGCTCTACGTCGACTGCGGCTACGAATCGATGGGCATGTGACGACCCGGCTACTGCTTCAGTAGCCGCCGCACTTCCCTGCGCTCACGTTCGTCTTCGAGCTTTGGCAGCGCCCGGCGATACAGGGCTTTCGCCGCGTCATGGTCGCCATCGACCCACAGCAGTCGCGCCAGGTTCACCAAGGACGGTAGGTGCGTTGCGTCCCGCGCCAGCGTGGCGCGGTAGGTGGCGATCGCCGCGGCGCGGTCGCCGACGAGTTTCGACTCGAGGAACAACGCGAGGTTGAAACGCGGCGTCGGGTCGGCCGGCGCCAAACGTGCAGCCTTTTGCCATAGTTCGCGGATGCGGTTCTTCTCCGCGTCGGGCACGGTGGCGCGTTCGAGGGCCAAGGTGAACCTGCAGTGCGCTTCGCCGGCCGGACCACGTGGATCCTCGGGCTCTCGGATGGATAGCTCGTGAAAGGCACGCAACGCGCGAGCGAGTGATGTCGCGCGCTCCGCGCTCTGGTCGGGGGCGTCGGCCAGAGACAGGTAACAACGCGCTTCCTGGATCAGAGCCTCGGTCGGCAAGTCGGGCAGGGCACGCAGTGCCTCGAGGTGAAGCCTTGCCCCGCGCTCTTCGCCGAGCTCCATCGACAGGCGCGCGGCGGCGAGGAGCGATTCCGGGAGGAAGGCCGACAATGACAGCGCCCGTCGATGGGCAGCGAGTCCCGCTTCGCGATGGCCGTCCACTTCGTAGAAGCGGCCGAGCGCTGCGTGGGCGTGAGCGCTCTTTGGCGCCAGCCGCGTTGCCCGCAGTAGGGCCGCCTCGGTGTCCTCGAGCTGTGTCACCGACCGAGCAACGGCCTTTAGGCCGTGCGCCCGCTCGGTCAGCGCCTGTCCGAGTAGGGTCCAGGCCTGGGCCAGCCGCGGGTCGCGCGCGATCAGTGCGCGCGCCGTGCGTTCGGCGCGGTCGAGGTCTGCAGCGGCGAGGGCTGCCGAGCCCCCCGCAAGCATGGCCTGAGCCTTGGCATCGGGTTTGACAGCACCCTCGACCGGCGCGTCGGCGGCGCGCTCCGCTGGCGGTGGTGGCACGCTCGTGCACGAAACCAGCCAGATCGAAGCACCCAGGCAGAGGAACCGCATGGCAGGACATCGTGACGCGGGCGCCATGCGGTTGCTACCCTTCCCGCATGCCGGCTGAGCCGTTACTGTCGCCCGAAGCCTTGGCGCTCGAATCGCGCGCCAAGGAGCTGTCGGCCAAGGTCGCCGCGCTCGTCGACGATCTCGCCGAGAGCTTCCTCGGCTCGACCGAGGAGATCGTCGTGCCCCTCCTGCACGCCGCCCTGGCGGGCTGCCACGTCTTGCTCGAGGGCATGCCTGGGCTCGGCAAGACCCTGCTCGCCAAAGCGTTGGCGCACGGGCTTGGTGGGGGCTTCTCGCGCATCCAGTGTACGCCCGACCTCATGCCGTCCGACGTCACCGGGACCGAGATCCTGGAAGATCGAGAGCAAGGCGGGGTCGGGTTTCGCTTCCGCAAAGGTCCGGTGTTCGGGAACCTGGTGCTGGCCGACGAGATCAACCGCGCCACGCCGAAGACGCAATCCGCCCTGCTCGAAGCCATGGAGGAATGCGCGGTGACCGCCGGCGGGCAGAGCTTCGAACTGCCACAGCCGTTCATGCTGGTCGGAACGCAGAACCCGATCGAGCTCGCTGGCACGTATCCGTTGCCGGAGGCGCAGCTCGACCGCTTCGCGCTGCATCTGCTCGTCGATTACCCCAACCGGAATACCTTGCGGACGATTCTCGAGCAAAAAACCGGTCACGCCATCGACTTCCCGGCGCCGCGGCTCAGCCCTCCCGAGGTGCTCGAGGTAAGAACCATGTCCGAGGAGGTGCTGGTCGGGCCACACCTGAGCGCCTGGCTGGCCGAACTCCTGCTCGCCACGAGCAAGAGCGCCGCGCCGGGCGAGGACGGCGAGCACTGGGTCAGGCTCGGCGCCTCGCCGCGGGCGGGGCTGGCGATGATTCGCATCGCACGGGTGAAGGCCCTCCTCGCCGGTCGCTTCCATGTTTCCCGCAGCGACCTCGAAGAACTCGCCTTGCCGGCCCTGCGCCACCGCGTGCTGCTCGGTTTCGAGGCTCGAGCGCGCGGAATCGGCGTGGCTGACTTGCTCAGCGGGTGGTTTGCGGCCGCAGCTGGCGCAGGCAAGTAGTCGGGTCGATCCTCCCCAACTCCTACCGCTTGGAGGAAAAACGCCTGTTCAGGGAGATTCCCGTAGGACAGCGGGAGCACCGCGAGTGCTCTTGCGTCACCGGGGTGTGCAAGGGACGTAGAGGCCCCAGGCTGCTGGCAGGGGGGTTTCTTTGGCGGCCGGAGGGGGTGTCCGGCCGCCATTTTTTTAGGCCTGGCGCATCGGCAAGCACCGACCGCGCACACGCACGCAGGTGGAGGTAGATGCAGCAACGGGAATGCCCGAAGGGCAGGGGCGTTGCTCTTCCGCTCAGCTCCTGTGGCGCGTCACCGCGGGTAGCCCCCCCGACAGATTCGCCTGCATGAGCCCGCCACTGGCGATGAGTTCCACGAAGGCCGCGGTCAACTCGGGATCGAGGACACGGCCACTCTCGCTCTGCAGCACCTTGATCGCTTCCGCGTGGGGCAACGGCTCGCGGTAGGGACGCTCGCTCGTGATCGCGTCGAAGTAGTCGACGAGCTTAACGATGCGGCCGCCGAGCGGAGTCTCCTCGTCGACGAGGCCGTCCGGATAACCGGTGCCGTCCCAGTTCTCGTGGTGCCGTAGCACCATCGGGAGGATCGGCTCCATGAGCAGAATTGGCTCGAGGATGCGCGCGCCGGCTACTGGGTGCGCCATCATGATCTCACGCTCTTGCTTGTTGAGCCGTCCCGTCGAGTTGAGGATGTCGTCGGGCACGCCGACTTTGCCGATGTCGTGCAGCTTTGCCCCGAACGAGTAGTTCTGGAACTGTTGCTCGGGAAGCTCCAGGAAGCGGCAGAACGCCTTGGTGTATTGCGCGACTCGGTCCGAGTGCTCCTTGGTGTAGGGACTCTTGGCATCGATCACGCCGGCAAGGCCGATCATGAAGTCGATCAGATTGTCGCGCTCGACCTTCTTGGTCTCTTCGAGCAGTTGGAACTTCATCGCCTGCTGACGCAGGTTGCGGTGCTCCCGCACGCGTTGGATCAGGAGTTTGATCTCGTCGATCAGGAAGGGCTTGCGGATGTAGTCGAAGGCGCCGTTCTTGAGCAGTGACAGCGCGAGATTCGGATCGAGGTAGTCCGTCATCAACACGACGTCCGCCTGGTAGTCGCGCTTCTGGATCTCCTCGATCAACCCGACGCCGCCGAGTCCGTGCATCGCAAGGTCCACGAACACGAGGAAGACCTCGTCGTGTTGGGCCAGGATGTCGAGCGCAGCCTCACCGCTGTCGGCGAGCAACGGGACCAGCCCCCAGCTCTCGAGGTTACGGCGGAACGAATGTCGGACTGAGCGCTCCGGGTCGACGACGAGGACCGTGCGGTTCCCCGTGGTGACGAACTCCGGTGGTGTGGCGACGTGCGACACTTCCATGTCGCAAAGTTCGACACGTCCATCGGGTGGACTTGAGCGCCAATCTCCCGCGCGGACTCACCGTGGATTTACGGTGCGGCTGCCACCGGGTCACCCGTCGAGGGCGTCTTCTTCTTCTCCGCCCAGTCCTTCGGACACGCTGTCATGCGCGGCTGGCGCGATAGGCCCAAAGCTATCGCCGAGATAGACGCGTCGCACCTCCTCGGAGGCGATCAGGGCTGCCGGCGCACCTTCCTTGAGCACCTTGCCCTCATGGATGATGTAGGAGCGTCCTGTGATCTTCAGGGTTTCGTGGACGTTGTGGTCGGTCAGGAGGATGCCGATGCCTCGGTCGGCGAGGCTGGCGAGGATCTGCTGCACGTCCTGGACCGCCTTCGGGTCGACCCCGGAGAACGGCTCGTCGAGCAGGATGAGGTTTGGATTCGTCGCGAGTCCGCGCGTGATCTCGAGGCGACGACGCTCGCCACCGGACAACGTGTCAGCGATGCTCTTGCGCAGATTGCCCAGGCTCAACTCGTCGAGCAGTTCCTCGAGGCGTGCCCGGCGCGCTTGCCGTGGGATGCCAATCGCCTCCAGCACCGCGAGGATGTTGTCCTCCACGCTCATGCGCCGGAAGACGGACGGCTCCTGGGACAGGTAGCCCATCCCGAGCCGCGCCCGCTTGTACATGAAGAGCTTCGTGATCTTGCGGCCGCGGAAGAAGACGTCGCCCGCGTCGGCGCGGATCATGCCGACGATCATGCGGAACGTCGTTGTCTTGCCGGCGCCGTTTGCGCCCAGCAAACCGACGATCTCGCCGGGCTCGACGTTGAGGCAAACCTCGTCGACTACTCGCCGTCGGCGGTAGGACTTGACCAGGTTCTTGGCCTCCAGCAGAGGCGCGTGGCTATCAGTTGTGGATTCCATGTGGAAAAGGCGCCCCCTCCTGATCGGTCCACCGTATATGCGCTACCGGTTCCCCGCGGTTCATCTGGCCCGCTCGGTCCAACGCGCTGGCATGACGGTGTTTGCGGCGTCTAAAGAAGATCCAAGGGCCCGATTCGCAAGTGGGGCCAGTGCTGCCAAGCAGTGTGGAAAAGTCGACTTCGGTTGTCTCACTGGGCCTCACCGAATGAGACCAATGCGGAACCAAGCAAAGGGGTTAGCGGGCCAGAACGTCGCGAAAGCCCTGCCCATCATGTACTTGCCGGGAACGAAGCGGACGGAGTCGCCTCGCTCTTCGTCCCGCATCCATTTTCGGACGTCCTCGGGGCTGCCGATCAGCACGTGCTCCTCGCCCTGAAGGTCAGAGAGGACGATGCGGTTGCGCTTTGGCACGACGACGGGGTTCTCGTCGCGATCTAGCGACTCAGGCTGATTCTTGAACATCCACCGGGCGTTACCGACCAGGAGTTTGCCCTTGTTCGGAGCGACGATGCGGTTGTCTGCGTCGACCCAGATCTTGGCGAGAGCCCAGGAGCGGCCGTCGTCGGACTGCTCTGGATTGTCGCCGAGCATCCAGAGGTGGTCGGCGGGCACCTCGAACACGAAGTCCGGGTCCTCGTCCCAGGGCAGGTAACACATGTCGCGGTCGACCGTCGTTTCGGCGAAGCGCGTCGTCCCGCCCTCGGCCGTCAAGCGCAGCTGGACTCCGCCCTGCGCCAGATGCCGGGGCATGCTCGTGTATGCGAGCGGTCCGAGACTCGTGCCCCCGACCCTGGCAAAGAGCCGGTCGTCCGAGTTGATGAACTCGAGGGCCAGTTCGCTGCCGGCTGTCCACTCGATGTTCTCGCTCCTGACTTCGACCTTCTGGGCGTTCGGCCGCAGCTCGCGCGCGCGCAGGCGTGCCGTCGCAGCGTCGCCCCTCTTCTCGATGCGCAGGCTCAACTCACGAGCGCTGCCGCCCTCGGGTCGTTCGGTCAGAAGCAGCTCGATGGCTTCCGTCTTGTCGTCGGGCGTCGCCGCCGTCCTCCACCGGATGTCGCCGACCATCGCTCGTCCACTGCCGAGCCCGGCTCGCTGCAGGTCCTTGACCTTCTCTTGCAGGTATTCCGGGTAGCCGTGCCACGCGTGGTTACGCAGCTCGTCGGCGCGCAGGAACACCGTGCTGGCGCCGCGGCCGGTCGAGTCTCGTGCCACGACAACATCGCCGTCGACGCTCCACTTGCCGTTCGCGCTACGGATCTTGAACGCGCTTGCCGCGTTGGCCGTCGACTGCTCATAGACTCGCTTCCACAACGAGCCCTGCAGCGACAGGGGCTTGCGCACGATCTCGTAGGCCGGCAACTTGCCGGGCGGCGACACGCGGTAGAGATCTCCACCGGCGATCTTCAGCCGCTCGCCCGGTAGCCCGAGGATCCGCTTGACGTAGTTCTGGCTGCGGTTGTGCGGGTAGCGAAACACCGCGATGTCGAACCGCTGTGGGTCGCGCCAGAGGTAGGCCGCCTTGTTGACGAGGATGCGGTCGTAGATCCCGAGGTCTGGGCTGCCCATCAGCGTGGTCTGCATCGATGGGGTCGGGATCTCGTAGGCCTCAAGCAGGAAGTACTTGAGGCCCACCGCCATCAGGATCGCCATGGCTGCGGCTTCAATGTTCTCGCGCAGCTTGCGCGGCAGTGGCGGGTTGGTTGGGGGAGGCTTGGCCACGGGGGCGGAGAGGGTACTCGGCCAGGACGGCACGTGCACCCCTTGGGCCAGGGGCGGAGTCGCTCCTGGCTCAGTCGTCCGACTTCAGGACGGCCAAGAATGCCTTCTGCGGAATCTCGACGTTGCCAACCATCTTCATGCGCTTCTTGCCCTTCTTCTGCTTCTCCCAGAGCTTGCGCTTGCGTGAGATGTCGCCGCCGTAGCACTTGGCGGTCACGTTCTTGGACAGGGCCCGGATGTTCTCGCGGGCGACGATCTTGCCGTAGATCGCGGCCTGGATCGGGATCTGGAACATCTGGCGCGGGATCTCCTTGCGCAGGGCCTGGATCACCTCGCGGCCGCGCCGTTCGGCGTCGTCACGGTGGACAATCGTGCAGAGTGCGTCGACATCCTCGCCATTGACCATCACTCTGAGCGGCACGAGGTTGCCCTGCCGGTATTCGATCAGCTCGTAGTCCATCGTGCCGTAGCCGCGCGTGACCGATTTGAGCTTGTCGTGGAAGTCGTAAATGATCTCCGCCAGCGGGATCTCGAACGTCAGCATTTGGCGGTTGTGGCCGATGACTTCGGTCGTGACGTAGCGGCCGCGCCGGTCGGTGGCGAGCCGCATGACGCTGCCAATGGACTCGGCCGGGATCATGATCGATAGCTTGACGATGGGCTCGAGCATCGCACGGATCTGACTGCCGTCGGGTAACTCGGACGGACTGTGCACTTCTCTCTCGGAGCCGTCGTCGAGTTGGATCTGGTAGACGACAGTCGGCGCCGTTTGCACGAGGTCCATGTTGTCTTCGCGCTCGAGTCGCTCTTGCACGATTGCCATGTGCAGCAGCCCGAGGAAGCCGCAGCGGTAGCCGAAGCCGAGTGCGTCCGAGGACTCCGGCTCGTACGAGAACGAACTGTCGTTCAGCTTGAGCTTGTCGAGTGCCTTGCGCAGGTCATCGAAGTCCCCCGCATTGGTAGGGAAGAGCCCGCAGAAGACCATCGGTTTCGGCCGTTTGAAGCCCGGCAAGGGTTCGGCGCGCTCGCCCTTCTCGATCAGGATCGAGTCACCGACGACCACGTCATCGAGCCGCTTGATGTTCGAGATCAGGTAGCCCACCTCGCCGGCTGACAGCTTGTCACGCGGCTGCATGGCGGGCTTCATGTGCCCGACTTCGAGCACTTCGTAGGCGGTCTTGGTGCCAGGCATCCAGATGCGCTGTCGCTTCTCCAGCGTCCCGTTGACGATGCGGCAGTAGATGACGACGCCTCGGTAGTCGTCGAAGAACGAGTCGAAGATCAGCGCTTGCAATGGCGCCTCAGACTGACCCTCGGGGGGCGGCACGCGCTCGACGATCGCCTCGAGGACGTCATCGACGCCCACGCCCGTCTTGGCGCTGCAGTGGAGACAGTCTTCCGCCGGAAGACAGATCGCGTTCTCGATCTCCATCGCCGCCTCGTCGGGCTGTGCGGTGGGTAGATCGACCTTGTTGAGCACCGGGATCATGGCGAGGCCCGCGACCTCGGCCAGATGGGCATTGGCCACGGTCTGGGCCTCGACGCCCTGCGAGGCGTCGACGAGCAGCAGCGCCCCTTCGCACGCTTCCAGAGACTTCTCGACCTCGTAGCTGAAGTCGACGTGTCCGGGCGTATCGATCAGGTTGAGCAGGTAGCGGTTGCCGTCCTTTGCCGTGTAGTGCATGGACACGGCCTTGGCCTTGATCGTGATGCCGCGCTCGCGCTCGAGCTCCATGTCATCGAGCAGCTGTGCCTGCATTTCACGGGCAGTCACCGTGCCCGTAAGTTCCATGAGACGGTCCGCCAACGTCGACTTGCCGTGGTCGATGTGCGCGATGATGGAGAAGTTGCGGATGCGTTGGGTCAATGGTCCGGACAAGTTGGCTCTCAGGATGACTCTAGAGGGACTCTAGAGGGACTCTAGGAGCTTGTGCACGAACTCGCGTAGCGCCTTGCCGCGGTGACTAACCGCGTCCTTCTCTGCGGCGTCCAGCTCCGCGAAGCTCGCGCTGGTCCCCGCCGGCACGAACACGGGGTCGTAGCCGAACCCTGCATCGCCGGCGGGCGAGTGGCTGATCGTCCCTTCACAGCGCTGTTCCGTCGAGAGGAATGAAGCACCGTCGACCCGGATCGCGACAAGGCTGCACACGAAATGTGCCGATCGATGCGCAGATGGTCGCTTCCCGAGCTCTTCGAGCAGCTTGGTGATCTGTTCGGCGTCGCTGGCGCCTTCCCCGGCCCAACGCGCCGAAAGCACGCCGGGCGCCCCGTCGAGCGCGTCGACGCACAAGCCGCTGTCGTCGGCCAGGACGATCGCGTCGGCGGCAACGCCCGCCGCCAGGAGCAGTCCGGCGGCCGTCTCGGCTTTCTTGCGCGCGTTGCCTGCGAAATCCGGCGCATCCTCGGTCGGAGCGAACACCCCCGCGCTGGCCAGGTGGTCCATGGTGCGCACGGTCACGGCGGCCGGGAGACGGCGCCCGAGCTCAGCCGCCTTCTTGTGGTTGTTCGTGGCTAGCCAGAGTTCGACACCGCTCATGCGTCCGAGCGCAGCGCCTCTTCCTGCAAGTCCAAGAGCTGCCGGCAGCCGCGTTCGGCCAGGTCGAGCATGGCGTCGAACTGCTCGCGGTTCAGGGTCGCGCGCTCGGAGCTGCTCTGGACCTCGACGAATCCTCCGGCGCCGGTCATCGCCACGTTCATGTCGACCTCGGCGCGGTTGTCCTCCGCGGCGCAGAGATCGAGGCGCGGCTCGCCGTCGACAATGCCCACGCTGCAGGCAGCGACCGGGCTTGCGATCGGCCACTTGTTGATCCGTTTGTCCTCCTCGAGCTTGCGCAAGGCATCGAACAGCGCGACGTAGCCGCCCGTGATCGCCAGGGTTCGCGTGCCGCCGTCGGCTGAGAGGACGTCGCAGTCGATCCAGAACGACATCTCGGGCAGCTGCTTGAGGTGCACCGCCATGCGCAGGCAGCGACCGATGAGCCGTTGGATCTCCATCGAACGCCCGTCGCGGCGGCCAAGGCTGGCTTCCCTTGCCTTACGCGACGGTGTCGAGCCGGGCAGCATGGAGTACTCCGCCGTGAGCCAACCATGGCCGGAGTGTTGCAGCCATGCCGGTACGGCATCGGTGTGGGAACAAGTACAGAGGACGACGGTCTCGCCGGCAGCGATCAGCACGGACCCGGCAGCATTCTTGGTGAAGCCGCGTTGGATCGTGATTTCGCGCAGGGCATCGGACGGACGGTCGCCGTTTCGCTTCGACAACGGGGGGCTCCGGTGATCGGGCGGGACGAGAGGGCTGCGGAAAGATACCCGCGGCGGGCCGATGGCGGAACTCCCTATGGGGCGGCCCGTCGTCAGGCGCCACTGCGCGGCTCCGGTTAGCTCGCCTGCTTGTGCCGCCTCCCCGTTGCGACGACATGCCGAAGCGGTGTTGGCGTCCTTCCCGGGCGGCTCCTGCTCTCCTCGATCGGCCGCTGCGCGGGCGAGCACCTCCACATTCTCCTCAAGTGGCCGCCCCGAGGAGGTCGAAGGATCCGCTGGCACCGGGCGTTGCCTCGCGTGCGCGGACTCGGAACCCCAAGCTATGAAGACAGATGGAACTGCAATCCCCAGGATTCTCGTCGTTGATGGCGAGGATGCGACCCGGCAAGGCCTCAAGGCCCTGCTGACCGCCCATGGCGCCTGGGTCGAAACTACCGCCAACCTCGAAGACGCGACCCGTCGCAACGACCACCAGCCATTCGACATGGTGTTCGTTGACTCTGAGGCGTCTGGAGAAGCGGATCCCAGGGCCCTGACCCGCCTGAGTGGGGGCGACACGCCACCGGAGATCGTGCTCCTGGCGAGCGATGGCGCCATCTCGTCCGGCGAGGCGATGCGCTATGGCGCGACCGACTCGATCGGCAAGCCGCTGGAGCGCGAACACATCCTCGCGTTGACGGACCGATGCCTCGAGGCTCGTCTGCTCAAGGCCCGCGTGGAACGCTTGCAGGGGCGAGTGCAGGAGCTGACATCGATCGAACTGGTCGGTCAGAGCGCGCACTTGCGTCAGCTTTCGACGCGTATCGAACAAGTCGCCCATGCCCCGGACACCACGATCCTGATCGAAGGTGAAAGCGGGACCGGCAAAGAACTCGTCGCGCGCAGCATCCACGAGATGTCGAGCCGTCGTGACGGTCCGTTTGTCGTCGTCAACTGCGCCGCACTGAGCGAGAGCCTGCTGGAAGCCGAACTGTTCGGCTACGAGGCTGGCGCGTTCCGGGGCGCGACGCGCGAAGGCAAGGAAGGGCTGTTCTCGATCGCCGACGGTGGCACGTTGCTGCTGGACGAGATCTCCGAGATGCCGACCAACCTGCAGGCGAAGCTCTTGCGTGTGCTCCAGGAGCGCTCGTACCGACGCGTCGGCGGCGCCAAGGATCGTCCGGCCCGTGCGCGGGTCATCGCGGCGAGCACTCGCAACTTGATGCAGGAAGTCCAGGCTGGACGCTTCAAGGAAGATCTCTTCTATCGCCTGCACGTGATCACGATGAAGGTCGTCCCGCTGCGCGATCGCACGGACGACATCCCACTGCTCGCCCACTACTTCCTCGACCACTTCGGTCGTCAGATGGGCAAGGCGCTGTCTGGGTTCAGCGAAGACGCGATGGAGACCCTGTCCGAGCGCTCGTGGCCCGGCAACGTGCGTGAGCTCAAGAACGCTGTCGAGCACGCCGCCATCGTGTGCGCTGCCGGCCTCGTCGACGAATGTCACCTACCCCGCTGGGACGGTGGCGCGCCAGACGGCACGGACGTCATTCCGCGCGATACCGTTGAGTTGCCGGAGGGCGATCGTTCGCTCCGTTCCGTCGAGAAGATCCTCGTCACGATGGTGCTCGAGGAGACCGCCTGGAACATCAGCAAGGCCGCCTCGATGCTCGGCATCAACCGCACGACGCTCTACAACAAGATCAAGCTGCACGGCCTCGGTTCGCGTCCACGCGCGACCGTGCCGGATTGTCTGACGAGTTGATGCGGCGCGGCGGGCGCGCGAGGTCGCTCGCCCCTGGCCTGGTCTCTCGCAGCTAACGCCGGTCGAGTTCGGCCAGCCGCGCCAGCAGCGTCTGCTGCCCCGCGTGGTCGGCCAGCAAGTGCCGAAGCGCTTCGTCACGTAGGGCGAAGGAGATGCGCGACAAAAGGTGCAGATGGGCGCGGACGCCTGGACTCACGACGACGAAGAGAGCATCGACGGGCTTGCCGTCGAGAGCCGCCCAGTCGACGGGCTGGTCGAGGAAGAACAGTCCGGCGAGCGGCGAGTCGACGTGCAGCACGAGTGGCCGGCGCAGGTGTGGCACGGCGACGCCATCGCCGACACCGGTCGAGCCGAGGTCTTCGCGAGCGAGCAACACTTGCCAGAAGAACTCCCGATCGACGAGGTCGGGCAGTAGTAGGCGTTGGGCGACGGCGTGCAGCGCGGTTTCGACGTCTTCGCCCGGAACGTCGTGGTGCACGCCACCGATCGAGATGGCTTCCGCAAGGCCGATCTGTGGACCGTCCTCTTCGCCCGGGACGTCACGGGCCAGCCGCAAGCTGTGCTGGTCGGCCCACTCGATGAGCTCATCGCGGCCGTAGGTGGCCTCGCCGTCCGATGGGCGCTCGGGCAGGCCGTAGGTCTCGACCCAACGCCGGATCGTGCGCTCCGACACCTGGAGCAGCTGCGCAGCGTCGCTGATCGAAAGGTTCATGGCACCGAAGTCTCCCGGAACAGAACAGACGCCGCAAGCTCGGTATGGTGCGATAGCTGGCGGATGCGGTTCAGGTGACCCGCAACGCGCGCGCGGCGCGCAGCAGCAGCAGCTCGGCGCGCGGCGGTTTCGCCAGGCTCCACGCGCGTTCGAGCGCGGTGGCGTAGCCGGTCAGCTGGGCGCGATAGCGGCCGCCGAGCTGCTCGATTCCGTAGGCGGCCTGAAAGAGGCGCAGGTCGAGCAGTGATCGCAGCAGACTCCGTCGCGCCGTCGCGAACTCAGCCAGGTAGGCGA
>NYZE01000145.1 GCA_002685965.1 Planctomycetota bacterium
GTCGATCGTCGCCACCGCTGCCGTGAGGATCTCCTCGGAGAGCAGGCCCTTGGCGACATCGGTCGGGTTGGCGCGCAGCGCTAACTGTGAGAAGCGCGCGACGGCTTCCTTGACCTCTGCGGGCGTTCGCCTGGTCTGCGTCAACTGCTCGGCGATGCCCTCGCGAAACAGCCGCATCAGGGTCAAGCCCATCTTGCTCGCGTCCAGGCCGGTCAGGGTCCCTTCCTGAAACTCCACCACCTTCTCCAGCCGGGCCTTCTCGACGCTCAGCTTCTCGCGCTCGGCACTCAGCTCGGTGTTGACCTTCGCCAACTCCTCGCTGCGTTTCCTGGCCTCGTCGCGAGCCTGCGTCGCCTCTTCTTGCGCCTCCTTGGCCTTGTCCCTCTCGGTCACCGCATCCTGCTCGGCTCTTTGTGCCCGGTTACGCTCACTCACCGCCGTCTTCTGCGAAGTGCGAGCCTCTTGCTCGGCGCTCTCCGCCTTTCGCCATTGCCAGGTGGTCGCAGCGATGCCTGCAGCCAGGGCCAGCAAGACCAGCGCACCCGCCGCCACGCCGACGCGGTTGCGCCGCACGAACTTCACAAAGCGATAGCGCGCGCTCGGCGGGCCCGCCTCCACCGGCTCATCGGCCAGGTGCCGGCCGAGATCGGCCGCCAGCTCCTGGACCGTCGCGTAGCGCCGGGTGCGGTCCTTCTCCAGCGCCTTCATGGCGATCCAGTCCAGGTCGCCGTGCAGACGCTTGCGCAGGCCGTTCAGATCCAGGCAGCGTAGCTCGGCGATCTTCTGGGCGTCCTCGATGGTGGTCGACTTGGTGCTCGGTTTGGGCGGTGTCTCCTCGCGGATGATGCGTTGGATCTCGCCGAAACCGGCTTGCATCAAGCGTCGCGGATGGAAGGGCGGCTCACCGCTGAGCAGCTCGTAGAGCAGGATGCCCAGCGAGTAGACATCACTGCGGGTGTCGACATCGACGCCGCTCATCTCGGCCTGCTCGGGGCTCATGTAGGCCGGTGTGCCGATCAGCATGCCGCGGGCGGTGAAGACGGTCTTGTCGGTCAGGCGACCACCGGTGGCCTTGGCGATGCCAAAGTCGATCACCTTGGCCTGCGCTCTGCCTTCGGCCATGCCGACCAGGATGTTGGACGGCTTGAGGTCGCGGTGGATGACGCCCTTTTGGTGGGCGTGCTGGATGGCTTCGCAGACCTCGATGAAGAGATCGATGCGGGCGCGCAGACCCAGTCGATGGGTATCGCAGTAATCGGTGATGGGTACGCCGTCGACGTATTCCATCGCGAACCAGGAGCGGCCGCTCTCGCTGATGCCGACATCGAAGATCTTGGCGATGCCGGAGTGCTGCATCAGGGCGAGCGCCTGGCCCTCGGCCTCGAAGCGGGCGAGGATCTCGCGGCTGTCCATGCCGGGCTTGAGCAGCTTGAGCGCGACGCGGCGGCGCACCGGCTCTTCTTGTTCGGCAAGGAAGACCTCGGCGAAGCCGCCTTCGCCCAACGGCTCGCGCACGATGTAGGGACCGATGCGTTCGCTCACTTTTTGATCTGTCTCGTGACTGTCGCTGGTCGGATCCGTGGGCTCGAGGAACTGCGAGGCTTCCTGTTCGCTGGCCAAGAGGCGGCGCAGCTTGGCCAGCATCTCCTCGTCGTCTCCGCAGTTCTCCAAGAGCCAGGCCTCGCGCTCCACGCCCTCGCGCTTGAGAGCAGCGAGGAAGGCATCGCGCAGTCGCTGGTAGTCGGCGGGTTTCATGAGGGCTTCGACAGTGTAGCCACCTCATGCTGATGCTCCATCAAGCGTGAAGGCCCGGTGGAGACATCGCGTCATGACCGGCGCTCGCAGCCCCACCTGCGCACGAAAGTCCTGCGAGTAACCGCCCTGGATCATTCGCCTTCTTGCGGCGACCGGGTGCTCATGAGTGAAACCTCGTGAGACGAGGTGAGACTCCTTGCAAGCTCAGAGCGAGTCCTGCTGTCTAGGTGCGGTTCGGGCGCAGCCGCAACCAGGCGTCGATGCCGTTGGTCATGTCCAGGTTCATCGTCGGGTCCAGGCGGAAGGCCTGATAGTAGAGGTGCTTCCCGTAGAGGATCTCTGCCTTCGGCAGGAAGATCTTGTGGATCACGGGCGACTGCTGCGGCATCACGCCGGCCGTGATGAACACCATGGTCGCCGGATTCAACAACAACGGGAACTTGAAGCCGGGCAGCGGCAGCCAGCTGTTCGTCAAATCACCAAACAGGATGAACGTGTCTTTCGGCTGCAGCGCGATGCCCAGCGTGATGGCCTCGCCGGGCCTGGTTTCGCCCACTTGGCTGAGCCCGCCGATCAACCCGATAGCCGCGTACATCGCCGGCAGGTTTGGACGCGGCCCGACACCGCCGGTGATCTTCGTGCCGTGCTTGGCGAGCGTGCTCAGTAGCGTATTCGCGGCGACCGGCGCCCGGAAGTGATACAGGGACGCCGCCTGGATGCTGGCCAGTGCGCCGGCGACTTGGGGCGTTGCTCCGGAGGTGCCGCCGAAGGTTGCCGTGTAGCGTCGACCTGGCGACTCCGGGGCCTTCCAGAGCACGCCGTAGCCGGTGGTGCACACCTCTTCGCCCCACCCGCTGCTCAGCACCACCGAGCCGTGGTTGCACCAAGTGGCAGCTGCGTTCTTGAGCGGCTTGGTCGCGCCGACGATCAACGCACCCGATGGCGTTGACTTGGGGAGATAGCGCGTACCGTAGAGGTTCGTGTCCTCGAGGCTGACGCCTGAGTTGCCGGCAGCGATCGCGATCAGAATTCCCTTCAGCCGCGCCGTGCGAATCGCGTCGTAGACCTCCTGCAAGTAGTCGAACGGCGCGTGGTACCCCTTGTTCTGGTAGTAGGTGGCCTGGACGATTGACGAGGAGAAGATGTCGCCGAGCTTCGATACCGCGGTCGCCAAGCTCACGGCGTTGCCTTGCTTGTTGATGATGCTGCACACCCACAGCTGTGAGTTAGGGACGAAACCGCGAATGCCCTTGTCGTCGCGTGCGGCGTTCAGGATGCCGACCGACGCCATGCCATGGTCGCGCCAGATCTCGGTGTCGAACCAGTAGAAAGCCTTGAGGCCGATGATGCGGCTTCTGGTCAGCTGCGGCAGGTCTTCATGACCCATTTGCCAGGCGGCTTCGATCTGCACGATCTTCTGCGCTGGATGTCCCTGCGCTCCAGCGATGCCGCAAACGTCCAGGAAGCCGAGAGCCCCGGGGGCGTCACCGAGGTAGCCCTGGCGTGACTCGAACATCGGAGTCTTGTATTTCGGGTTCTTCTTGCCGCCGCGCGACGGGTCCGTGTTGCTTAGCTTGAAGGTCTGGGCCGGAACCATCGCTCCTGGGTGGAATACCGGGTAGGCCGTCTCGACGACCGGCTGCGCGAGCAACGCGTTGAGGAGTCGCAGCGTCTCGATACGCCCGCTCGTGTGAACGCGATAGTAGTTGGCAAGATCGGCCGGGGTGTCCTCCGGGTGCGCGTTCGCCGCGAGCTGCACGCGCTCACGGTCCAGGTCGGCAACGGGACGCGTGAAGATTGGCTCGATTCGCCGGCTGTTGCCGAGCAGTTGTACGACGGCGGACAGGTCCAAGCCATCGGGGCTCTGCAGCTGAACCGCTCGTGTCGGCCCGGGTGTCCCCCCGTGCTTCGCGGCCTCGGCGATGCGGACGCGGAAGCCCTCCCGGAACTTCACGGTGAACTGGTTTTGCCAGTAGCTCCTCGGGTCGAGTCGGAGCTCGAGCGGAGTCGGGCGGGTGACATGGCGAGTCCCAAGCCGTTGAGCAGTCGTCAGGCCGACAAGCGTCAGAAGGCTCGTCAGGCATGCGAGAAGTGTGCGTGGGTTCATGTTGCGGAGCTGGGAGCGCGGATCTTGAACGCGTGGCGAGCGGGTTGAAAAGCTCTGCAGCTAGGCGAGTGATGGAGAGGCCGAGGGACGGTAGATAACTAGCATAGCAGTGTCCTGCTCCAGCGACGTCAGGCGCAGGGGCCGATCAGACCTCGAGTTAGCTCCAGCGGTCACTTCTCTTTGCGGCGGAACAGTATGCGGTCCGGCGATTGGTGCACCGGCACGTAGCCGTTCTGGAAGTCTCTCTCCCTTACCACCGCGAGTTCCGGTCCGGGCCATGGTGGCACGTGCAGCAGCACGTAGTCCGGCTTTCGCTTGTCGAGCCACCATGCGAGCTCACCCCTCGCGACTGCTTCGGGTCCGTCGGCCATGACGAGGCCGAGCATGTCGATGATCACCCAGTCGTGGAGCTCGAAGCCGAGGATGCCGATCTCGGTGCAGGCGAGCGACGATCCCTGGGGGTAGTGGTCGCGCATCCACGCCGCCTCGTCGAAGTAGTGCTGGTGGTAACTGTGCGAGCGGTAGTGCAGGTACGAAGGGCTCGTGATGAAACGAGGGTCAGGCGCCGTCGGATAGAGGAAGGTCGCGAAGACAACGAGCGGCATGACGCGTCCACCGGCAGACCACAACGTGCCGGCGAGTACCGCGACGCCGATGCTCAATGCCAGCCAGGTCGGGACGTAGTACCAGTGGTAGTTCGGTAGGCCGAGTACCGCGTAAGCGGCGAGTTGGAGCAGCGCCCATGCCAAGAGCGGTGTGATCGGCGAGCGTCGCACGATGGCGATGCCGACGCCGAGTGTGCCCGGGATCAGGAAGCCGGCCGCCGGGAATCCACGGATCGAGAAGAACTGCTCGAGGTTGGCGAGACCCCACTCGAGGAAGGTCTTCTCGTTGGCGAGACCGGCGCTGGTTTGCGCGAACTTCGCCGCCACCGTGTTCGGTAGTGGCGACCCGAACTGCAGCCAGGCGTAGATTGCCCATGCCGTTATCGGCAACGCGGCAACGAGCGTGGCGCCGAGCAAGGGTCGAAGCATGGCGCGTGGCGTGGTGCGGTGACGCCAGGTGACGCCGACCGCGAGCACGACACAGAGCAGGATCGCGTCGCCGCGCATGAGTGTCGCGAGGCCGGCCAGCAGGCCGGCGAGCCGGTAGCGTTCGTGGTGCGAAGCGAGCACGGCGCCTGCGGCCAGTCCGCACAGCGGCGCTGTCTCCATGCCGACGAGCCAGTAGAGAAACGGCGTGCAGAGCGCCGCGGTGGCGCCGAGCGTCGCGGTCAGCGCTCCGTGCCGGCGCAGCAACAGCCACACGCACGCAGCGGCGCTGCCGGCCCCAGCGCCGAACAGAACGATCTGGGCCAAGAAGTAGCGTCCGCCAGTGACGCCAGCCAAGAGTGCCGTGCAGATCGTGTTCAACGGTCCAGTCGTGCCGTTGACTGCTTCGCCCGGGTTGAAGGCCCAGCCATTGCCTTCGACGAGATTGCGCGCGTAGCGCAGGTAGATGAACGCGTCGTCGTACTGCCCGGGCTGCTTGAGCCACGCCAGGTAGAGCGCAATGGCAACAGGCACTGCCCAAACGGCGTGCCGTCTGAGTTGGGACTCCGCGCTCATGCCTCGCGTCTGGCGACCGTGTAGAGAAACAAATCGCTCCAGCTGTCGGCGCAACGCCTGCTACTCAGCACAGTGGCCTCTCGCTGCCTGCCGGCCTTCCCCGTAGGGCGAGACGCTTCGTGCGAATCGGTGGCCCCGGCTCGCCAGCGGATGTTTCCGGAATGCTCGAGTGCGCCACGCGCGCAGATACTAGCCCACCCAGTGGCGACAACTGAGGGTCGTACGGGGATCGTCAACGACACTCCAGGTCCCTCGCCAGGCGGTCCCGTAAGGCGAGAAGGGCCCCCGGCTTCTCGACTCGTCGTGCTCGGGGCCTGGATTCGGCGGATACGGGGCCACAGTACCTCTGCCACATCCTCTCCTGGCAGCGTATCTTGGGCCTGCTGTCGGGCTTCCACCCCGGAGCCGTCCAACTGAACCCGGAGGTCTCTCCCCTTGACTCCCCCGCGCGAACTGCGTGCGCCTTGGGTGGCGTGCGTCGGTCTGTTTGTTCCGTTTCTCTTGGCCAGCGCCGCCCCGGCTCAGGGTGCGGCTCAGAATGTCGACCTGAAGGCGTTGCAGATGCGGCCCCTCGGTCCAGCGGCGATGGGTGGTCGCATCATCGACCTGGCGGTCGACGAGAATCGTCCTTCGACATTCTATGCAGCGACCGCTTCGGCGGGCATCTGGAAGACCGTCAACAACGGCACGACCTTCCAGCCACTGTTCCAGAACGAGAAGGTCGCGTCGCTAGGGGCGATTGCCATTGCGTCGACTGACTCCAAGCAGGTCTGGGCGGGCACGGGCGAGTCCAACAACCGCAACTCTTCGTCTTGGGGTAGTGGTGTCTGGTTCTCGAAGGACGGCGGCAAGACATGGGCCTTCAAGGGGCTGGCCAAGACGCTGCACATCGCGCGCATCGCCGTTCATCCGAAGAACCCCGACATTGTGTATGTCGCGGCACTCGGCGGGTTGTGGGGGCCAAACCCCGAGCGCGGGCTCTATCGGACCAAGGACCGCGGTGAGACCTGGGAGTTGGTGCTCAAGAAGGACGCTCGGACGGGGGCGACCGAAGTGCGCATCGATCCTCAGAACCCAGACATCGTCTACTGCGCCCTCTACGAGCGGCAGCGTGATGGCTTCGACGGCAACCACCCGATCAAGCGCTTCGGCGCCGGCTCCGGGATGTACAAGAGCTCCGACGGGGGTACGACGTGGAAGCAGATGACCAAGGGGTTGCCGACGGTGCACCTGGGTCGCATTCAGATGGACATCCACCGAGCGGACCCGCGCATCATCGTCGCGTTGATCGAGTCGGTCGACGGCGGCAAGCGGCCGCAGGGCGCGCCGGCACCCGAGAAGGGACCGGCAGGTTCTGCGGTCATGGGGATCGGCAACGAGGGCGAGGACACGAACGCTGGCGCCAAGTTGACGCAGGTCACGAGCAATGGCGCAGCTGACGCGGCGGGGGTCAAGAAGAACGACGTCGTGATCGAGATCGCCGGCGAGCCAGTGATTGGCTACGAGGAACTCCTGGACGTGCTCGAGGATCAGCGAGCCAACGACACCGTCAAGGTCAAGCTGCTGCGCGACGGCAAGTTCGTAAAGCTCGATCTCACGTTCGGTGACAACCGGCGCAGCGGTCGCGGTAGACGCGGGGGCGGTAGCCGCACCCATCCCTACGCGGACCGTATCGGTGGTCAGCGCGCCAACGCGCGGCAGGGACCGAACGGTTTCCAGACCGGCGGTGTGTTCATGACCAAGGATCGTGGCGAGAGCTGGGAGCGCATCAACAGCCTGAACCCGCGTCCCTACTATTTCTCACAGATCCGCATCGACCCGATCGATCCGAAGCACATCCACGTGCCGGGCATTCAGTACTGGATCAGCAAGGACGGAGGAAAGTCGTTTCAGCAGTCGCCGAACCGTGGCGTCCACGTCGATCACCACGCCCTGTGGATCAACCCGAAGGACGGCGAGCACCTGATTCTCGGTTGCGACGGTGGTATCAACATCACCTACGACCGCTGCAAGAACTGGGAGGTGCTCGAGAACCTGGACATCGGCCAGTGCTATCACGCGGTCGCCGACAATCGGCGTCCCTACTGGGTCTATGCGGGCTACCAGGACAACGGCAGTTGGGGCAGCCCGTCCCGCACTCCGTACTCGGACGGTGTCATGAACATCGATGCGTTCAAGATTGGCGGAGGTGATGGCTTTGTTTGCCGTGTCGATCCGAATGACTCGAACGTCGTGTTCTCGGAGAGCCAGGGCGGCAACATCGGTTGGCTCAACGTCATGACCGGAGCACGTGGCCGGGTGCAGCGGGGCGGTAACGTCGCCGCGACGATGCAGGGCGGGCGCACGCGTTCGTCACGGCCGGCGTTCAACTGGGACACACCGTTCCTGTTGTCACACTGGAACTCGAAGACGATCTACTTCGCTGGCGACCGCGTGTTCAGGTCGGTCAACCGTGGCCGCAACACCTCGATCATCAGTCCCAAGCTGACCAGCGAGGTCAAGGGCACGCCGTCAGCCAAGCCCAGCGCGACTGCGCTGGCTGAGTCGAAACGCCAGCTTGGCGTTCTCTGGGTCGGCACCGACGACGGCAACGTCTGGCTGACGCGCGACGATGGCAAGAACTGGGCGAACCTGTCGAAGAACGTGCAGGAGCTTCTGCCGAACCAGCGGCCACTGTGGGTCAGCCACATTCACCCGAGCCAGCACTCGACCGGTCGTGCCTTCATGACGGTCGACGGCCACCGCAGTCACGACCGCGACCCGTATGTGTTCGTGACCCACAACTACGGCGCAAAGTGGGAGAGCCTGGCCGAGGGTTTGCCGCAGGGCGCGGGATCGGCGCACGCGATCTTCGAGGACCCGGTCAACGCCGACCTGCTCTGGCTGGGCACGGAGATGGGGCTGTGGGTATCGCTCGACCGCGGCAAGAAATGGCAGCGGATGCCGAAGCCGTTCCCGACGGTCGCCTGTCGCGACTTCGATCTGCAACAGCGCGAGCAACACATGATCGTCGCGACGCACGGCCGGAGCGCGTGGATGGTCGATGCGCGCCCGCTGCGTGCCTTGACCAAAGCCAACCGCGGCAAGAAGGCATACCTGGTCAAGCCGAACGACGTGCTGCGGTTGCGCAAGCGCTCGCGCAGCAAGCAAGGGCACCGGCACTTCTCGATTCCCAATCCGCCCGAGCAGGCGACCTTCTACTACTGGCTAAAGGGCAAGCCCGAGGCGGGAGCCACGGTCGTCGTGCGCGACCTGCTCGGCACTGAGATGTTCTCGGCCAAGGCGGCGACCACGCCGGGGCTGCACCGCGTCGACTGGAACCTACGCAAGCGGCGCGGTGCCCGATCGGGGGCGCGCAGCCGGACGCCGGCTCGGGGACGTGCGGGGCGCGGCGGTCGCGGGCGCGGCGGTGCAGCGGCAGCGGCGGGCTCGTATTCGGTAACGCTCGAAGTTGGCGACACGAAGCTGGTGCAGACGTTCAAGATCGAGGACGACAAGTCCGTGCTCGATGTGTCGTGGCCACGGCCTGCGGTGGTCGGTGAGGGGCAGCCCGGAAACGCCGCCAACGACGAAGCGGTGATCGAACAGCAGAGGAGGATCCGATGAGGCTCTGCACGTTTGCGGTTTCTGTTGCGGCAATGGTTGTGTGCGCGGACCTCGCTGCCCGGCAGCGCCCCCGTGGTGGTCCTCAGCAGCGTTCGCGCGACACGGTGACGATCTACGTGAGTCCGGACGACCTGACCACGGATTTGGCCTGGCGTGAGATTGGCCCCGTCGCCGTTAGCGGCCGCGTTGTCGATGTAGAGGTCGACCCGGAGGACCACCGTGTCTGGTACGTCGCTTCTGCGTCGGGCGGGTTGTTCAAGACCACCACGCGCGGGCTCAAGTTCTCGCCGATCTTCGATTCCGAGGGCACGACGTCGCTGGGAGACATCGCGATCGATCCGAGCAACAGCAAGACGATCTGGCTCGGCACCGGCGAGGCCAACAACCAGCGGTCGTCCTATTGGGGCGACGGTGTCTACAAGTCGGTCGACGCCGGCAAGACCTGGAAGAACACCGGCCTACCAGCCAGTCATCACATCGGCCGCATCGTTGTCGATCCGAGTGATGGCAACCGTGTGTTCGTCGCGGCGCTCGGCCACCTGTACTCACCGAACCCAGAGCGAGGTCTCTATCGCACTACCGATGGTGGCAAGTCCTGGGAGCTGGTCTTGAAAGTGAACGCGGACGTCGGCGTGGTCGACGTTGCGATGCAACCGGGCAACTCGAAGGTCCTGCTCGCGGCCACGTATGAGCGCCGTCGTCGTGCCTGGCACTTCGATGGGGCCGGACCGGGATCCGGGTTGTGGCGCTCGAGCGACGGTGGTGACACGTGGAAGCGCGCCAAGGACATTCCCGGTGGCGAGATCGGCCGCATTGGCGTCGCGTTTGCGCCGTCGAGCCCCGCCATTGCCTACGCGACGGTCGAGAACGGCAACCTGACCGCAGCGCGTAGGGCGCGGACCGAGGGCGGCTCTGGACGTGGTGAACAGCAGGGGCGTCGTGGTCGTGGTCGCACTATCGGCGGCGAGATCTATCGAACCGAAGACGCGGGCAAGACCTGGAAGAAGGTCAACCGCACCCGTGTCGGTGGCACGCCGGGCTACTACTACGGGCAGATTCGCGTCGACACCAAGAGCGCCGACGAGGTCTGGGTGATGGGGGTTCCGCTCGTGGTCTCCAAGGATGGCGGCAAGACCTTCCGCTCCACTGGGCGCCGCGTCCACGTCGACCACCACGCGTTCTGGACTGACCCCAGCGATCCTGACCACGTCCTGCTCGGCAACGATGGCGGGCTGTGCGAGAGCTTCGACAACGGCCAGACCTGGATCCACTTCGAGAACTTGCCGATTGGGCAGTTCTATGCGATCGGCGTCGACAGCGCGGCCCCGTATCGAGTCTATGGCGGCACACAGGACAACGGCACGTGGGGCGTTCCGAGCAGCGGCCCGACGTCGCGCGGTATTCGCGTCGAGGACGGCTACAAGATCTCCGGCGGTGACGGCTTCTATGCCTGTGTCGATCCTGAGGATCCGAACACAGTCTACGCAGAGTCGCAGTTCGGCGGCCTTCGCCGTGTTGATCTGCGCACCATGGCCAGCAAGAGCATCAAGCCGCGAGCGCGGCGTGGTGAGTCGGCGTATCGCTTCAACTGGAGCTCGCCGATCCTGATCTCGCCGCACAACCACGCGACGATTTGGTTCGGCGGTAACAAGCTGTTCAAGAGCTTGAACCGTGGTGACACCTGGCGCGCGGTGAGTGACGACCTGACGACGCAGGACGAGGCCAAGCTCAAGGGTAACGTGCCGCACTGTACGATCACGACGATCGCCGAGAGTCCGACGCGACCCGGTCTCGTTTGGGTTGGCACCGATGACGGCGAGGTCTGGCTCACGCCCGATGACGGTCGGACCTGGAAGAACCTCAATGAAGCGTTGCCGAAGAGCGTGCGAAAGCTGTGGGTGAGCCGGGTCGAGGCGAGTCGCTTTGCGGAGGGGCGGTGCTACATTTCCTTCACGGGTTATCGCGAGGATCGTTTCGAGCCGCTCGTCCTCGTCACGGAGGACTACGGTCTGAGCTTCCGTTCGATCGCTGGCAACCTGCCGAAGCAAGGGTCGGTCAACGTCGTGTGCGAAGATCCGCGCAACGCGGACCTCTTGTTCGTCGGCACCGAGTTCGGTGTTTGGGGGTCGACGACTCGCGGTGGCACCTGGCACCGGCTCGGCAAGGGTCTTCCCCGCGTGCCGGTGCACGACCTCGTCGTGCACCCGCGCGAGACGGACTTGATCGCCGGGACGCACGGTCGTGGCATGTGGATCATCGATGTCTGCGGACTCGAGCACTGGAACCAGGAGGCGACCGCGAGCGGCAGCACGCTCATCGAGCCACGCACGGTGCGCAGCTTCCCGCGTGGTCCGGACGGCGGCTACACCTCGGGAGCGCGGCGATGGACCGCGCCGAATCCGGCGCCCGGCGCGATGTTCTGCGCGCTGCTGGCGTCGGCACCCAAGAAGGCTGCACTGCGTGTCGTAGATGCCTCGGGTTCGACGCTCAAAGAGTTCGACCTCGAAGCCGAAGCCGGCCTGCACGTCGTGACGTGGAACCTCGTGCGTAGCGGTGGTGGTGGTCGCGGCCAGCGCGGCGGCCGGTTCGGACGCATGATGCGTCAGGTCGGGCGGCGGTTCACCGGCGGTAGTCGGACGCTCCAGTCGGGGACCTACCGCGTCGAGCTCGAAGTCGACGGTAAGAAGTCGGTGCGCCCATTGGTTGTCAAGTAGCGCCGCTACCTGACGGCCAGCCGCTTGGTGCTTTTGAGTGGCTGCGGCCAGAACGAAGAGCGCCTTCCCCGGCGGGTTCAACTAGCGGCTAGAAGCGGAACGGCACCGGGCTCTTGCTGCCAAGCGTCGGCAGTTTCTGCTCCTTCACCCAGAGCTCGAGTAGCTTGCTGATGCCGCGTGACGCGCGACGGCGCTCGTCGAGCGGGCCGCCCGAATCGACAGCCTCGCGTACCAGTTGAGGGAGCTTCTGTAGGTGGGCCATCTCGGCCCGGACGAGCGCCCGTGCATCCAGCAGGTTGGATGCGTGGCGTGTTTCGTTCTGCAGCGCTCGTGTGAGTTCGCCGACCAGTCTTGACGACCGCCGGACTTCGTCCGAGAGCATTGCGGGCAGCTCGCGTGCCGCACGGGAACGCTTCGTCAGCGCCTTGGTCAGGTTGGCGGCGGTGCGACGCATGTGGTCGATGCGGTAGCCGAACTGGGACCGTGCGCTATCCAGGTCCGCAATGCCGGTGCACCCGGTCAGCAACAGCAGTAGAGCCAGGGATCCACGGTGCACACCCACAGCATACCTATCGATCGTTCGCTACGTCTGGCGCAGAGCCTGTACCGGATTGCGCGTGGCCGCGACTGCGGCAGGGATCAGGCTGAACAGCAGGACCGCGCCAATGGCAGAACCCGCGACGATCACGATCCAGCGCGGTTCGAGTTCGTAGGGAATCTCCTTGAGCCCGTAGATCTCGCTCGGGAACAACTTGATGCCAAAGCTCGTTTCGAGCCAATCGGTGATGTCGTTGAGGTGTCGGCAGGTCAGCCAGCCGGCGAGGACGCCGAGCCCAACGCCGAGGGTGGAGATCACCAGGCCACAGTTGAGGAAGATCATCAGGATCCCCCGTCGCGTCGAGCCGAGCGCCGTGAGCACGCCGATGTCGCGGGTCTTCTCGCTGACCATCATCAGGAGCGTCGCGAGCACGAGAAAACAGGCGATCGCGATCAGTGCGATCAGCACGAGCGACATGAGGCTGCGCTGGTGTTCTACGTTGTCAAGGAACCTCCGGATGGGTTTGCGCTCCTGCCAGGCCGCGATTTGGCCGTGCGCGCCGGCCTTCGCGAGGCGCGCGTTGAGCAGATCACGAATCTCGATGGCACGCGTCGGATCGTGCAGGGCGATCGCGATCTCGTCGAAGTGATCCCGGTGGCTGCCCCTGCTCGGGACCAAGCGTCGCATGGTCTCGATGTCGAGCAGCACCGTTGAGCTCTCGAACTCGTGGTGGCGCGATGAGTAGGCGCCGGTGATCACGAAGGGCTCCTCGATCGTACGCAGGGACACCGTCTTCTGCTTTTGCGTGTGCATTGCGGTGGTCAGAGCGACGCTGTCGCCGCGTCGAACGTCCCATGCCCGCGCCCGCGACAGGCCGATCAGCATTCCCGGTTGCTTGCCTTTGATCAGGAAGGGCCGCTGGCCATCCACGACTCGACGATCAGCGTCGGGCACCGCTTCCAGTTCGTCGCGCAGTGAACCTATCTCAGCCTCGCGTGCGAAATCGATGCCGACTACCTGGAAGAAGTTCGCGGTGGGTTGGCCGGCTGTTGCTGCGACCACGCGCTTCTTGGCGGTGCCGCGCACTGGATCGAGCAGGCCGTACCACGAGAGCCGCGGCGCGATGGCGCGCACGCCCTCATGCCGAAGCAGGGGCTCCACTTGCGCGAACGAGTCCTGCGAGCGGTCAAACAGCAGCGATAGGTCGCTCGCCGTGCCTCGCACGTGGAGGCGCATCTCGTGGATGTAGCCCGTGAAGATCGACACCACGAAGATCAGCGCCCACACAGCGAGCGTTACACCGATCGTGCCGATCAGGTTGATCGGTCGTGACACGAGGTAGCGGACTGCGAGGAAGTACTTGTACACGACTCAGTTTCGACCGACCTCGCGACTCTCGACGCTGCCGTCCCTGAGCCGGATGCGTCGGTCGCAGCGCCGCGCGACAGCCTCGTTGTGCGTCACGAGTAGAAACGAGATGCGTCGCTCCTCGTTGATCTCCCAGATCAGGTCGAGGATTCCTGCTGCGGTGTTCGAGTCCAGGTTGCCAGTCGGTTCGTCGGCGAGGATGACCTTGGGTTCGGCGATCAGCGCACGTGCGATCGCGACGCGTTGGCGTTCGCCGCCCGACAACTGCGACGGCCGGTGGCGCAGGCGCTCTTCGAGGCCGACCTTGCTCAGCAGTTCGCGAGCCCGCTGTTTGACGCGCCTGCCGCCCGACAGCCACCCAGGCAGTGACATCGTCATCATCGAACCGAGGCAGACGTTCTCGAGGGCGTTGAGTTCGGGAATCAGATGGTAGAACTGAAACACGAAGCCGACGTGCTCGTGGCGTAGGCGTGCTTGTTGCGGTGTCGGCAGCGTGGTGACGTCGGTCTCGCCGTAGTGCACGGTACCTTGCGTCGGTGGGTCGAGTAGGCCGAGGACGTGCACGAGCGTCGACTTACCAGCCCCGGATGCGCCGACGAGCGCGGCGATCTCGCCTTCCATGAGGCTCATGTCGATTCCCTGCAGGACCGGGATCTCGCGCCGACCCAGGCGATAGGTCTTGTGCACGCCGACTGCTGTCAAGACTGCGGTCATGCGTTCACTCGTATCGCAGTGCCTGGACCGGATCCAGACGGGCTGCCCGCAACGCTGGCAAGAGACTGAACAAGAGCGCGGTAGCGATCGTCCCAAGTCCGATCTGGGTGATGACGACGGGGTCGAGGACGTACGGAATCTGCGATAACCCGAAGATCTCGAACGGGAACAGTTGCAGGCCGAAGGTAGCGTTGAGCCACAGGTTGAACGTGTTGAGTTTGACCACCGAGAGGCAGCCCGCCGCGATGCCGAAGAGCGTGCCGCCGATGGAGATTGCCCCGCCGCAGGTCAGGAAGAGCATCGTGACACCGGACCGTGTGCCACCGAGGGCGCTGAGGATGCCGATGTCGCGCGTCTTGCGCGCGACCATCATCGATACCGTGGCGAAGATCAGGAAGGTTGCGACCACCATGAACGCGAACATCACGAGAGTCATGAGGCTGCGTTCGTGTTCGACTGCACCGAGGAAGCGCGCATTGCGGTCTTCCCAGGACAGGACCTTGGCCTTGATGCCGAGTTCGGCCACTCCCGCGTTGAGCCGATCTCTGACGACGTTCATGTCCACTCCCGGCTTGAGGGCGATCGAGATCTCGCTGAACACGTCGACGCTGTCGTGCTGGGCCAGGTCGTGCCCGAATACGCTGCGCAGTTCCTCGATATCGACGAACGCCGTGCTCACTTCCGGATCGTGGTGTTGCGAACGGTAGGAGCCGGTCAGCGCGAAGTGCCTCTCGACGACCTTGACCTTGCCGTCGACCTGGCGAGCGGACATCAGAACGACCTGGTCTCCGCGCAGCGCCATCGGCCGGAGTCCCGCGGTTCGGAGGTCGCCGATGAGTAGGCCCGGCAAGCCGCGGCCGCCTAGATCCCGTTGGCTCCGCTTCTGTGTGACTTCGAACGGTTTCGCGTCCTTCTCGACGCGCAGGGTGTCCCGCGCCTTGAGAAGCCAATCGTGGATGCCCGTCACTGTCACTTCTTGGTCAAAGTCGATGCCGGCGACCGTGAAGTAGTTGGAACTTAGCGTGCTGAACTCTGCCGAGTGCACGAAGCCCGGCTTGTTTACGCCCTCCTCGAAGTAAAGCAGCCCGTGGAACAGGATTCGCGGCGCGTGCGCAGCGATGTCGGGGTCGGGGTCGAGCAGCCGCTCGACGACGCTACTGTAGGACTCCGGGGACTCGGACACCGAGTCAGCGATGAGCGAGAGCTCGGGCTGCTCGCCGCGAATCTGGTCACGCACCTGGGTGATGAACCCCGAGAACACGCTGATGGTCAAGACGAACGCCCAGACGGCGATGGTCACGCCGATCGCACCGAGAAGGTTGATCGGCCGGCGTAGTAGGTACTTCAGCGCGAGGAAGTACTTGTACATCGTTGCGTCACGTCGCTTGCGGCTCCGGTTCTTCCGTAGCCGGTGGTGCTAGCGCGTCGTCGCCGTGCGCGCGACGCAGCAACGGGAACAGCAAGACGTCGCGGATCGACGGTTTGCCCGTTAGCAGCATGACGAGTCGATCGATACCGATCCCGAGCCCGCCTGCGGGCGGCATGCCGTACTCAAGAGCACTGACATAGTCGTAGTCGACTTCGGCTGGCGTCTCGTCGTCCTTGTAGATGACTTGCTCCTTGAGTCGCTCTTCCTGATCGATCGGGTCGTTGAGTTCCGAGAACGCGTTGCACAGTTCCATCTGGCTCACGAACAACTCGAAGCGTTCGGCGAGCCTCGGGTCCGCGTCGCTCGGCTTGGCGAACGGTGAGATCGCCTTTGGATAGTCGATGACGAACACCGGCCCGTCGAGGTGCGGCTCGACGGTCTCTTCGAAGACA
>NYZE01000146.1 GCA_002685965.1 Planctomycetota bacterium
CGACAGCGGCAGCGCCGAGTCGAGTCGCGGCCGGGAAACGGCGAGCGCCAGGAGGATGGGGATCGCGCAACGCAGCAACAACAGCAGCAGACTCTCGACGCGCAGGCGCCGGCGGTTCTGCCGGAAGGCCTTGAGCAGGAAGTCCATCGCTGCCCACTGCATGCGTTGATAGCGGCGGCGGTTGAGCAGGTGAATCAGGAGCGGGACGGTGAACAGCGCCCCCAACCCGAGCAGCCCAGCGTGCAGGAACGTCACCGGCCTGCTATCTCCTGCGTTTCTTCGAGAGTGCCGCTCGCTTCGCCAAATAGGTCATCAGCACGACGTCGAGACTCTGGTCGCTCACGATTCTCTGATAGTCGACGCGCTCGGTCAGGCAACCCCGGCGCATGGCAGTCTCGAATGCGGTGACCTCATCGAGGTAGGCCTGGCGCAGTGGCTTGGGGTCGATGAGCAAATCTGGCAGGGCCTCGAGCCCCTCGAACATGGTCATGCGTTCAAAGGGGAAGTCCACCTCGTCACGATCCAGGATGTGGAACAGGATCACGTCGTGGCCGCGGTGGCGAAGGTGGCGTAGCCCCGACAGGATGGCGTTCGGCTCGTCGAAGAGATCGGACAGAATGACGATCAGACCCCTGGTCGAGATTACGTCCGCCATCTGGTGCAGGATCGCGCCGATCTTGGTCTTGCCGACGGCCTTCGCCTGCGACAGTTCGTGCAGGATCGAGTTGAGCTGGGCCTTGCTGTTTGAGGGCGCGAGCTGGCCGCGGATCTCGGTGTCGAACAGGGACAGGCTGACCGCATCGGACTGTTGCTGGATCAGGTAGGCAAGGGCGGCGGTCGTGGTCGCTGCGTAGTCGAACTTGGCGCGCTCGCGGCCGTAGGTCATCGACTCGGACTGGTCGAGGAAGAGGTGGGCCCTGAGGTTCGTTTCCTCCTCGAACTCCTTGATGTAGATGCGGTCCGAGCGAGCCCAGACCTTCCAGTCGACGAAACGAATGTCGTCACCGGGCGTGTACTCGCGGTGCTGGGCAAACTCGACCGAGAAGCCGCGGTAGGGCGACTCGTGCATGCCCGAGACGAAACCTTCGACGATCAGGCGCGCCCTCAAGTCGAGCCGACTGATGGCGTCGAGCGCCTTTGGGTCCAGGTATTTTCTGGCGTCAGAGGTGTCGGATGCGTCGGTGGAGGACATCGGTGCGTGCGGCTGGACGCTGGTCTACTTCAGTACGCCTGGCAGCTTGCCATCGGCGAGCGCGGGGCTCGCGTTCGGGTCGATGGTCTCCAGGAGCCGGTCGACGATGTGGTCCGGCGTGATGCCTTCCGCGCTCGCCGAGTAGTTGGTGATGATGCGGTGTCGCAGCACCGGATGCGCGATTGCCTTGATGTCTTCGGCGGCGACGTGGAAGCGGCCGGCCAGGATGGCCTTGGCCTTGGCGCCGAGTACCAGGTACTGGCTGGCGCGCGGGCCGGCGCCCCATGACAGCCGCTCCTTGACGAAGCCCGGTGCATCGGGGTTGTTGAGTCGCGTAGCGCGAGTGATTGCCATCGCGTAGTACATCATCTGGTCAGCGATTGGCACGCGGCGCACGATGTGCTGCAGGTCATCGATGTCCTGCTTCTGCAACACCGGCTGAATTTCGACGCTCTTGTCCTCGGTCGTGCGACGCAGAATCTCGCGCTCCTCGTCCAGCGACGGATAGTCGACCTTGATGCTGAACATGAAGCGGTCCAGCTGCGCCTCGGGCAGCGGGTAGGTGCCTTCCTGCTCGATCGGGTTCTGCGTCGCAAGCACGAAGAACGGCTCGTCGAGCGGGTACTTGTCGCCCGCGATCGTGACCTGGTGCTCTTGCATGCTCTCGAGCATCGCGGCCTGCGTCTTCGGCGGCGTACGGTTGATCTCGTCGGCGAGGATGACGTTGGCGAAGATCGGGCCCTTGAGGAAGGCCGGCTCACGTTCGCCCGTCGTCTTGTTCTCCTGCAGGACGATCGTGCCCGTCACGTCCGCCGGCATGAGGTCAGGCGTGAACTGGATCCGGTTGAAGCTCAGGTCGAGGGCCTTGGCCAACGACGAGATCATCAGCGTCTTGGCGAGCCCGGGCACGCCGACAAGGAGGGCGTGGCCTCGCGAGAACAGGGCGATGAAGAGCTGATCGAGGACTTCGTCCTGGCCGACGATGACCTTGGCCACCTCCGCCTTGAGCGTGGCGTAGGCCTCACGCAGCTTCTCGACCCTTGCGACGTCGTCGGCAGGCAGCGCCGTCCCAGCTTCGTTCTCTGTCATTCGTCAGTATCCGTTTGTCCAGTAGGGACTTATCCGACGATGCCCTGGAGGGGACTTGCCGGATCGTGGCTTCGAGGAGTCAGGGCACGTGGACGAACGAAAGGCCCCTAAGCTCCGTTCATACCAGCAGTCAAGACAGGCTAGCAGTCGAGACGGACCAAGTCTCCTGCCCTGCCCGTTGCTCACCCCCGTGGGTGGTGCTTCCCGTGCAGCTTCTTCAGTCGTTTTGCATCGACATGCGTGTAGCGCTGGGTCGTCGCCAGGGACGCGTGCCCAAGGAGCTCTTGCACCGCACGAAGGTCGGCACCGCCTTCGACGAGGTGGGTCGCGAAGCTGTGGCGCAGGGTATGTGGACTCGGGAGGGTGGTGAGTCCAGCCCGGGCGGCGAGTTCGCGCAGGAGGCGCCAGACGCGCGTGCGGTCAAGGGCGCGGCCACGCTGGCTCAAGAAGAGCTGCGGGGGCGGCCTCGGGTTGCGGCGGGCCAGCGCCGGCCGTTCGCGCTCCAGGTAGACACCGATTGCCTCCAGGGCGGGCTCGGCCAGTGGCACGAGACGCTCCTTGTCGCCCTTGCCACGCACGCGGACCAAGGAAAGATCCTGGCGAACGGCGTCCACGGGTGCGCTAACGGCCTCGGTGACGCGGAGGCCACAGGCGTAGAGGAGGTGCAGGAGTGCCCGATTGCGTAACGCAAGCGAACCGTCGGGACAGGCCTCCACCAGGTGCCGAATGTCCGCCAAGGAGAGGCAGGTTGGCAAGGTCTGTTCGATGCGTGCCGCGAGCAGGTCCGAGGCCGGGTCGCGGGCCAGCTCGTCGGTTGCGACCAGCCAGCGGAAGAAACCGCGGATGGCGGCGCGGGCTCGGGCGACGGAGGCCGGCGCCAGCTCGTCGCGGAGGCGGCCGATGTGTGATTCCAGGTGACGGCTGCCGACCCGAGCGATGTCGATCTCGCCGAGATCGGCGGCCAGGCGCCGAAGATCCGCGGCATAGGCCGCGACGGTTCGCGGCGAGGCGCACACCTCGGCGTCGAGATAGTCGAGGAACCCGTCCATCGCCTCCCACGCCATGCCCATCACGATCGCGGTCCGGGGCCTGCCGGGCAACGGTGGTTTCGCGGGCAGGGGTGGTGCATCGGGCCGGATGCTGGGTTAGGAAGGTAGCGATGGGTGAGGCACCGCTAGTAGCAGCGAGTCCAGGAGAGGAGCGCGGCAGACCCGGTCTCTTGACCGTCGTCTTCGTTGTTGGCGTGGCCGTGATCCTTGCGGCCGACCTCATTTCCAAGGCCTGGGCCTGGTCCTTCCTCGACCAGCACGGCGGTGGCTACGGCGAGTACGCGGTGTTCGGTGAGTGGTTCCGCCTGGCCAAGGCGACGAATACCGGCACCATCTGGGGCTTGTTCAAGGGATACTCGGGTGTGTTGACCGGTGTGCGGTGCGTGATGGTCCTGGTCCTGCTCGCCTTCGCGTGGTTCACCCCTGCTTGTCAGCGCTTCAAGCTGTCGGGCTTCGCCCTCACGACCGGTGGAGCGCTCGGCAACCTGCACGACAACGTGTTTCGCGAGGACAGGGGCGTCCGCGACTTCCTGGACTTCCACCTTCCCCTGCCGTGGCGAGACACCTTGTATCACTACCCGACCTTCAACATCGCCGATGCGGCGATCCTGGTCGGAGCCATCAGTCTGTTCATAGCCTTTGGTCGCGAAGGCAGCCGCAGCGAGCAAAGCAGCGAGCAAAGCAGCGCGCAAGGGAAGGGAGAGGCGGGGACATGAGGGCCGGCCTCCTGCGCACGTCGCTGCTGCCGGGGTTGACGCTCGCCAATCCGGTGCTGTCGGCGTCGGGCTGCTACAACCACGGTGTCGAGGGCGCACGGTTCGGCGACGTAAAACGGCTCGGTGCGCTCGTGACCAAGACCGTCACGCCGCGACCGCGTGCTGGCAACCCGCCACCGCGGTTGTGGGAGACGTCCGCGGGCATGCTCAACTCGATCGGCCTCGAGAACCCCGGCGTCGAACGCTTCCTGGCCGAAGAGATGCCGCGCGCGCTCGAGTTGGGGCCTCCGGTGATTCTCAACGTCGGTGGCGAGAGTCTCGAGGAGTTCGAGCAGGTGACCGAGCGCGTCCAGGACTGCGGAGCGGTAGCCCTGGAGGTCAACTTGTCCTGCCCCAACGTCCAGGGCGGCCAGTTGCCGTTCGCGACCAGCCCCGCCGCCTGCGAGGAAGTCGTGGGACGGGTCCGTCGCGTGTCGAGGCTGCCCTTCTTCGTCAAGCTGTCGCCGAACACGCACCTGGTTGCAGACGTGGCCCGTGCCGCCGCGTCCGCCGGCGCCGACGGCCTCACTCTGATCAACACGCTCCATGGACGGGGGATCGACTGGCGTCGGCGGCGGCCGTGTCTTGCCGAAGGGAGTGGGGGCCTGTCGGGTCCAGCCATCAAACCCGTGGCCTTGCACTTCGTCGCGCTGGTACGTGCGGCGGTGCGCCTTCCGATCCTCGGCGTGGGGGGAATCGCGACAGCCGAGGATGTCTGTGAGTTCCTCGTCGCCGGCGCCAGCGCTGTGCAGGTCGGCACGGCGCACTTCCTCGATCCGCTATGCGGGGTCCACATTGTCGAGGAGCTCGAGGAGCTACTTGTCGCGGAAGGCGAAAGCATCGACAATCTAAGCAGCCTGGAGCAATAGTCCCCCGGACACCCGTTCCCGGAAGCCAGCCCCTGGTTCCGGAATCGACACTCAGCCTGAGAGAGCCCGCACTTCGTGGCCCACCGCGACGAGATCACGCGCGAGATGGTCGATATGGCCCTCGCGATCTACTTTCGAATCGCCTACGGCACGCAGCCGAGGAACGGTCTTCGGGAAGCCGCGGGTTCGGCCCCGCTCGACGGCTTCGCCGACGAGACCCGGCGCGAAGAGGGTGACGAAGAGCCGTTGCAACGTTTCTGCATGCGCCTGGGCAATCGCAACTATCCGTACATGAAGCTCGTCGTGCAGGAGCACATGGTCGTTGGCGAGTTCTACTTTGGTGCCGACACGCACGACCACCTCGAGATCCGCCCGGACTTCCCGGACTACGAAGCGTGGATGAAGGTCAAGCGTTTCAACCTGGGGCTGAAGCGGGACATCGAGCAGGCCTTCGCGGCTGCAGGGTTGCCGACCCTGGCCAGCGTCCGCGAGAGCACCGCGCTGCTGCCTGGGTCGCCACGACGGGCCGCCAACGGGCGGGTGATCCTCGTCATCGATGACGAGGAGGATGAAGCCCGCGCGATGGAGGTCTTACTGCGTGGCGAGGGTTACCAGGTGGTGCTCGCCTCCGATGGCAAGGAAGCGCTAGAACGCCTGCCTTTCGTGCGGCCTGATGTTGTGATCCTCGACTACGAGATGCCGGAGCTCGACGGGCTCGCGGTTATCCGTGAACTGCGTAGCCACGAGGAGACGCGGGCCCTGCCTATCCTCTTGACGACGGCCTGCGATGTGTTGCAGGAGGAGGGGGAGCGAGCGGACGAGTTCTTGCCGAAACCCTTCCGCTCGGCCGACTTGCTCAGGCTCGTCGAGCGGCTGTTGGCTCGATAAGCGCCGCTAGTCACGACGTCTGCCAGGGGGACTCGCTTTCGACGGGACGAGTCCTGGCTTATCGTGGCCCGCAATGCGCGTCGCCTCTAGCCGACTGAGCCTGCCGCTGCTCGTGACCCTCGTTTGTTGGGTGGCGAGCGGGGACCTGTGCGCGCGCGGCGTCGTCCGTCCGTCGACTGGCACGGTCGTCACCGCGCTCGGCGAGCTAGGCGCTTGGGTGGACTCGGCCGAGACCGACGCCGAGGCGCCGCCCCACTGTCGAAGCTCTGACCACGCCGCTGTCAGGCACGAGCGGTTCACGCCGCGCCGGCTTCGCTGGGTCCGTCCGCCTGCTCGAGCGCCCGGCTGCTGAGACCGCCCTTCCCCGCGGTGGGGAACGGGCTTTGGTTCCACACCAGCCAGAGGACTGAGGGAGAACGGATAGAGAGATGGCACTGTTTGATTTCGGATCCCTGCCGACGAAGATCGGCAAGGGCTTGCAGAAGGTGTTCGGGTCGGCCAACGAGCGCGAGGTCAATAGACTTGCGTCGGTCGTCAAGGAGGTCGGCGCCCTCGAAGAATGGGCCAAGGCGATGGGGCAAGATGCCATCCTCGCCCGCGTCAGCGAGTGGAAGGAGAAGGTCCGCGCCGGCGACGCAACGCTGGAAGAGGCGCTGCCCGAGATGTTCGCCATGACGCGTGTCGCGTCCGAACGGACGATCGGCGAACGCCACTACGACGTGCAGTTGCTCGGTGGGATCGTGCTGCACTCTGGCAACATCGCCGAGATGGTGACGGGCGAGGGCAAGACGCTAGTCGCCACCTTGGCTGTGGCGCTCAACGCGCTAGCCGGGAAGGGCGTCTACCTGGTCACGGTCAACGACTACCTGGCCAAACGGGATTGCGAGTGGATGGCACCCATCTACGAGTATCTCGGGTTCACGGTTGGCGCGATTCAATCGGCGATGGACTCGCGCGAGCGTCAGGCTCAGTACGACTCGGACATCACCTACGGCACGAACAACGAGTTCGGCTTCGACTACCTGCGCGACAACATGAAGGTGCACGCGGACGAGCAGGTGCAGAAGAGCCTCAACTACGCGATCGTCGACGAGGTTGACTCGATCCTCGTCGACGAGGCACGCACCCCGCTCATCATCTCGGGCGCGCCCGAGGAGCACGTCGACAAGTACAAGATGTGCGACCGGATCGCGCGCCAACTCAAGGAAGGCGACGACTTCGAGGTCAAGCTCAAGGAGCTC
>NYZE01000147.1 GCA_002685965.1 Planctomycetota bacterium
CACCTGGCCGGCGAGAACTTGTTCTCGCACCGATGGAACGAGGAGCAGAAGACGCGCATCCGCAAGAGCCGCATCGACGGGACGCGGCAGGTGGTGGAGGCCATCGGGCGTGCCGAGCCGCGACCGCGCGTCCTCGTCAGCGCTTCAGCGATCGGTTACTTCGGTCCTCGTGCCGACGAAGAGTTGACGGAGACTTCCGCGCCCGGGGACGACTTCCTTGCGGGCGTGTGTGGCGACTGGGAGGAAGCGTCGGCAGCGGCGCGCGCCTACGGTGTGCGCGTCGTGCCGTTGCGCATCGGCGTCGTGCTCGACAACGGTGGTGGTGCACTGTCGCGTATGGCCACACCGTTCAAGATGTTCGTTGGTGGTCGCGCAGGCAGCGGTCGGCAGTGGGTGTCGTGGGTGCACCGGCGCGACATCTCGCGCCTGGTGGTCTTTGCAATCGACCATGACTCCCTCGACGAGCCGCTCAACACGACCGCGCCGAACCCGGTCCGAATGGTCGAGTTCGCCCGCACGCTCGGGCATTCACTCGGACGGCCGTCCTGGTTGCCGGCACCGAGCTTCATGTTGCGGCTCGCGCTAGGTGAAGTCTCGGACTTGATCCTCAAGGGGCAACGAGTGCTGCCCAAACGCGCGCTCGAACTCGGCTTCGAGTTCGAGTATGGAACGCTGGACAGCGCACTCGAGGAGATCTTCACGGTCGAGGACGTGATCCGGTAGGCTGCGCCGGTCCATGACCGAACTCGTCGACTGCGCCAAGGTGGGGCGCGTAGCGCTGCTGACGCTCGAGGGACTGGCTGTCTTTGTCGAGAAGGGTAAGCCGGAGTTTCGGGGCTCGTGAGAGCGGTCCGCATAAGCAAGCACGGTGGGCTGGAGGTGCTGGAGATCGTCGAACTAGCCGACCCCGAGCCAGGTCCGGGCGAGGTGCTCGTGCGTATGGAAGCGGTCTCGATCAATCACCTCGATCTGTGGGTGCGCCGTGGCGTCCCCGGGCACACGTTTCCTCTGCCCATCATCCCGACCTCGGATGGTGCCGGAACGGTGGCAGCCCTTGGCGTTGGTGTGCGCGGCGTCGCAGTCGGCGACGAGGTGGCCGTGTTTCCCGGTGTGTCGTGTGGGCAATGCCCAGCGTGCTGGAGCGGAGACGATCATCTTTGCTCGGACTACGGCATCCTCGGCGAGAGCTGCGATGGCTTGTGCGCCGAGCTGGCGACCGTGCCAGCCGCGAATGTGCTGCGGCGGCCTGCCGGACTTGGTGCGCCCGAGACGGCTGCGGTGCTGTTGGCCTCGTTGACCGCCTGGAACATGCTCGTCCGTCGAGCGATGCTGCAGCCTGGCGAGCTCGTGCTCGTGCAAGTCGGCGGTAGCGGCGTTTCGTCGGCGGCGATCCAGATCGCGCGGCTCCTCGGCGCGCGTGTGATTGCGACCGCCAGCAGTAAGGAGAAGTGCGTGCGTGCCGTCGATCTCGGTGCGGAGCGTTGCATTGACCTTGGAGAAGACGACACGGTTCGTGCGGTCAAGGAGTGGTCCGGCGGCCGTGGCGTCGACGTGGTGATCGATCATGTGGGTCGCGATACTTTTGCCGCGTCGATGCGCAGCCTGGCGCGCGCGGGGCGTTATGTGACGTGTGGCGCGACAACGGGCCCGAAGGTCGATCTCATGCTCAATCACGTGTTCTTCAAGAGCCTGTCGATCCTCGGCTCGACGATGGGCAGCAAGGGCGATCTCGCGCGCATCCTCAAGCTCGTTGAGCAGTCCCGGCTCGCACCGGTCATCGGTGCCGCCTTCACGGGACTCGAGCAGGTGGTCGATGCGCATCGCGTGCTCGAGGCACGTGAGGTCTTTGGCAAGGTAGTTGTCCGCATATGAGCGAGCCCGTTCTAACCCAGAGACGTGGACCGGTTGTGGTGTTGACCATCAACCGGCCCGAGAAGCGCAACGCCCTCAACCTGGACCTCGTCCGCGCGTTGTCCGACACACTCGGTGAGCTTGCGCGTGACGAGGAGTTGCGATGCGTCGTGCTGCACGGCGCGGGCGACAAGGCCTTCGTCGCGGGCGCCGACATCGCCGAACTCAAGGACCGCGGCGCAGCCGAGTCACTGGCTGGCATCAACGCCAACCTCTTCCAGCAGGTCGAGGACTTTCCCCAGCCAGTGATCGCCGCTCTTCGTGGCTGGACGCTCGGCGGTGGCCTGGAGTTGGCGATGGCGTGCGACGTGCGCATCGCCGGGCAGTCGGCGCGGTTCGGGCAGCCCGAGCTCAACCTCGGTATTCTCCCCGCAGCTGGCGGCATGCATCGTTTGCCGGCGCTCGTCGGCATGGGCGTTGCCAAGGACCTCGTGCTGACGGGCCGTATCGTCGACGCCGACGAGGCGCTGCGCGTCGGTCTCGTGTCACGAGTCGTTGCCGACGACGAACTCATGACCGAGGTACTGGCGGCGGCCGATGCAGTGAGCGGCATGGCGCCGATGGCGAGTCTTCTCGCCAAGCGCGTCATGAACGCGCTGTTCCGCGTGCGCCCGGACACGAGCTTCGCGCTCGAGAGTGCCGCCCAAGCCGTCCTCTTCGAGTCGCGCGACAAGCACGAACGCATGCAAGCCTTCCTCGACAAGCAAGCAGCCAAGAAGAAGTCATGAAGTCCCTCGACGATATCCAAGAGGTCGCCGTGCTAGGCGCCGGCACGATGGGCCATGGCATCGCGCAAGTTGCCGCCCAAGCCGGCTGCAATACCGTGCTCTACGATATCTCGGACGTGATCGTCGAGACGGGCCGCGCGGCCATCGCTGCCATGCTCGACAAGGGTGTGCAGAAGGGCAAGGTCTCCGAAGAGCAGCGCGAAACGACGCTCGCGCGCATCACGACCTCGACGATGTTGCAAGACGCCGTGCGCGACGCGGACGCCGTCATCGAGGCCGCACCGGAGAAGCTGGACCTCAAGCGCGAGATCTTCAGCGACATCTTGGAGGTTGTCAGCAACGACTGCATCCTGGCCACGAACACGTCCTCGCTGAGCATCAGCGCGATCGCCGAGTGCCTGCCCGAACCCGATCGACACCGTTTCGTCGGGCTGCACTTCTTTAACCCGCCGCCACTCATGAAGCTACTCGAGATCGTGCGCGGTGACCTCACGTCGGACGTCTGTGTCGAAGCCTGTCGCGCACTGGGTGAGCGTTTAGGCAAGGACCCGATCGTCGTGCGCGACGCCCCCGGCTTCGCGTCGTCCCGCCTTGGCATCGTTCTCGGCCTGGAGGCAATCCGCATGGTGCAGGAGGACGTCGCCTCGGTGGCCGACATCGACAAAGCCATGGAGCTTGGCTACCGACACCCGATGGGGCCGCTCAAGCTCACCGACCTCGTCGGCCTCGACGTTCGCCTCGCCATCGCCGAGTACCTCGCCCAAGAGTTGGACGACACGCGCTTCGAGCCGCCGCAACTCCTGTGCGACATGGTCGCCCAAGGCAAGCTCGGCAAGAAGACAGGATCCGGCTTCTACGACTGGTAGCAGCTGCAGCCGCGCACGTAGACGTAGATGCAGCAAACCGAGTGCCCGTAGGGCACGAGGTTTGATCCTCTAGGCGATGACCTTGTCCACCAAGGCCTTCACGTCCTTGAGGTCCTTGTTGCCGATGAAGCGGTCGACCTCGCTGCCGTCCTTGAAGAAGATGCAGGTAGGGACTCCCTGAATCCCGAAGCGGATCGAGGTCTGGCGTGCCTGGTCGATGTCGACCTTGCGAACGATCAGTTGGCCGTCGTATTCGCGCGCGACGGCGTCGATCACGGGCGCCAGTGCCTTGCAGGGCTGGCACCACGTGGCCGAGAAGTCGACGAGAACGGGGACGTCAGCTTTCTCCACGACATCCGCGAAATCGGTGTCGTTGAGCTCCTGTACTTCGGCCATGGATACCTCTGGTCAGTTGGGCGGGCGACAATTGTGGGACGAGACGGCGTGGACACAAGGGAGGTTTGGAGATTCGAGGCGTCCCGACGGGGCTTTGTGATCGGCCGATGACATGGACGCCTATGCACTATTCGTCTCTTGCGACCACGGTCGCCACCCCCGGCTGCCGATAAAGCAGCAGTTCTAGATCGCGAACCGGGGGTGAGTGAGGATGAGCAATGGTCATCCTGTATTGGTGGGGCGAGCCGGCGAACGCGGCGTAGCTTTGATCCTGGCCATCTTCATGACGGTGTTCGGGCTCGGCTTGATCTTGTCGGGCACCGTCGTCATGGATGCGGCCCACAAGAAGACGGACGTCGCGTTTCGGCTCGATGGCCAGGCTCGGCAGTTCGCGACAGCAGGCCTCATCGACGCCTTGGGCTGGTTCCGGCGGCAGACGAGTCAGCCGGTGACCGATTTTGCACCGCGGCGCGACGAGAACGCCAGTCCGCCGATCTTCGACACGGAGGATCCCGAGATCGGCATCGTGCGCGAGTTCGAGATCGCGCATGGTATCTGGGGGCGCTACGAGGTGCGCAAGTTCGTGCCCAACAGCACCGAGCCTGTGCCCGAGGTGTTTGATATCTCGACGCGACGCGGCGCCGAGACTGCGGGAACGGTCTGGAAGCTGGTCAGTCGTGGCTTCGTGTTCCGCAAGGTGACCCCCAATGTCGCCTTCGATGAGTCGCCGAATCATGTGCTCGGCGTCGAGGTCATGGAGACCGAGATCCGTCGCTTGACGCTGGCACCGCCGGCACAGGCGGCGCTCTGTCTGCGGCAGGGGCATACGTGCACCATTGCCCCACGTGGTCGTGTCAGTGGCGGCGAGGCCGCGGGGATCTGCTGGAACAATGACACGCCCGAGCCAGCGATCGTAGGCGAAGTGACTGGCAATCCACCGATCGTCGGCATTGACGGCTACGACGACTCGACCGAGGCGATTTTCGGTGTCGAGCGCGATCAGCTTCGCTTGTTGGCGGACGACCGGATCAGCGACAACGGCGCCTTCCCTAACCCGGTGCCGTCGCATCACATTCTCTTCGTCGAGACCGACATCACCTTCAACGGACTGCGGCCGCTCAAGGGCACCGGCATTGTCTACGTCGAGGGCAACGTGACGATTACGCCTGGGTCCAACTCGTTCTTCAACGGCCTGCTATTCACGACCGGGAACCTGACGATCAACGCTCCCGCTCTGATCCATGGCACCGTCATCACGCAAGGCGAAGTCCTCTTCCAAGGGCTCGCCGACTACGCGCAGCTCGACTACGACGATTCGGTGCTCAACTCGCTGATGATCGAGGTGGGGCAGTACCGCCTCAGCTCCTCAATCCGGCGCAGCAGTCTGCGCGACAGTCTCAACTACTGAGGGCTCACCATGTTCCATCGATTGCAGTCCCATAAAGCCCAGGGCGGTTTTACGTTCGCCGAGCTCGCGTTCGCGTTTGCCATCATGGTGACAGCGGCGCTCGCGTTGGTCAGTCATGTGTCGAGCCTCTATCGACGGAACGCCGGACACAAGGATCGCGTCTTTGCCTACACGAAAGCCCAGAGCATCCTGTCCGAGCTCCAATCCTATGTGAACCGGTCGGAGAACCAGTCGGCGAACACGCTCGATACGCTCGACGACGGCGTTGCGCACAACACGGTGCTGACGATCGCGACCGAGAACAACATCCCGGTCGCTCCGGATCATGCGGTGTCGGGTAATCGAAAGGGTGCCTCCGGTTGGCTTTGGGCGCGGCGGGTCAACGTGCGGCCGTTCCCGAGCCTCAACAACCGCAACGTGCGCTACGCGACGGTCAAGGTGTTCCGCCGGCAGGGCTCGGGTGACTGGGAACTGCTCGCGGATCTTTCCGGCGTCGTCAACTCGGTCGGCTCGTCCTACCCGCCGACGCAGGTCTACGACGTCTACCTGGTCGCGATCGAGAACATCCCGGGGTGGTGGGTGCACATGGATGCGATTCGGCCGTTCGTCGAGTCGACGATCACGGACCTGGAAGCACGCAATCCGGGTGTCAAGTTTCGCACGCACTGGATCACGAAGGCGAGCTACGGCCGCGATCAGCTCTATACGCCAGCCATCAACAACGCGCAGGACTCGACCCAGGACATCGATAACGTCTACCTGTATCCGGGCAAGATGCCGGAGGGCTCAGCGAGTACTTACTACTACAGACCTTCGACGATCAAGGCTCGCTTGCGCGAAGACGGCGTCCTGATCAACGGCTACGACGTCGCCAACAACGCACACCCGTATGCGCTTGCCGATGGCTTCAACCACGGGAAGCGACTGCCCGAGGAGCGTGCGTTGTTCAACAAGCGCGTTGCGGCCGGTCTCGAGAAGGCGGATGAGCCGACGCTGCGGTTATTGCTCGAGGACATGGCCACGGACCCGGATCGCTACCACACGGCGATCCTCGTCAACCTGCACGGCGAACTCCTGCCGATGCCCGCGATTCGCAACTACTCTGACGCAGCCAAGAGTCCGGCGGCGCACCCCGGCCTGCGCGTACTGACGCACGGTGAGCGGCTTCGTTCCAATAGGGGTTCGACGGTGTCCTCGTCGGAAGATGTGACGCTGCGTGTGTATGCCTGGCGTACGGATCCGAACACGGCGTCTGACTCCTTCACGGGCCTTCAGCCCGTGACGCTGCAGATCATGAACGCCAAGCTGTCCCAGAACGTCAACGGTACGCAGGCTGGCCCTGTGACTCTCCGGATCGAGCGTTTGCCCGGCGGTGTCGATCCGGGCGATTCCGACAAGACGTATCGTCCATTCGAAACTGCACCAAAATCAACGGCAACGGTGCTGTCCAAGGAGATGTACTGGACGGCCGAATGGAAGGACTTCTCCGGTACCGGCGGCGAAAAGTACACCCTCATCAAGCTGTACAACACGCCTTCGATCTCGCCGACACACGGCAGCCCACCGAACGACTGCGGTTTGTACGCGGGGGACCGTCTCTACGGCCTCGATTACGTGCCGTGCTCGACGGAAGCCGCCAACGACTTCAGCGTTGATCTTGCAAGCGTCGGCGCGAAACCCAAGAACACGGCGCGCTGGCGCATCACGATCCCTAAGGAGGTGCTCGATGGCGCGGCGACCGGCTCTGGTCTGAGCCTCGAAGATCAGTTGCTGACCATTCGAACGCGCCTCGGCGATGACCTCACGACGGGTCAGGCGTATCCGACAGTGAAGGATCCGGGCAACCTGAGTTCGACGTTCGTCTGGTGGACCGACTTGGCCGACGACGTGCCGTGGACTGAACGCTACCAGTTCATTGGTGACCCGCGCCATTGCCCGTATGCCGACCTCAAGAAGGGCGGCGTCAACTTTCCGAACGGCTACAACTGGTACTTTGACAACTTCGTCGACGGGGTTAACAACGCGCAGCCCTTCTGGCCGGGCTTCGACGCGCCGCGCATGCGCGACGGCTGGCTCGGGCGTCTCAACCTCGACTGGCCCCGCTATGCCCAGCTCATGCGGCGTGCCATGACCAACTCCGAGTGCGTGTTCACGACGTTGACAGGCTTCTCGTACTACTACGTCGGCATCGGTGGTGAGATCGGCTACGACCTGTTCAACGGGTACCCGTCGTCGATTCCGGTCAGCAGGAAGCCCTACGGCAGTAGCGGCTGGGGCCACGTCGACAACATCTCGTTCAACGGTGCACCGGACCTGCGCTTCCAGAAACTGATTCGCCAGTCGGCCACGGCGAACTACTGGTGGGGCAAGCACTGGATAGGTGAGCTCTATCCGGACTCGGCACACGCGCAGTGGCTGAGCACGGGCAACTTGCCGTCCGGTTCCGCGGTGGGTCAGTTTCATCGCACCAAGCGGTCGTGGGTTGGTCATAATCTGCCGTTTGGCACGAAGTTCGCGGACACCTACCGCTCTGCCTTCATGGAGGGTTGCACGTCGGTGTTCAACATCGGAACGCACACCTCGACCTTCCACCATCAGTTCGCGCCCAACTCGGAAGGGACGCTCGTTGCTGCTGGTGAAGAGCTGTCGCAGAACTACAACTTCACGCTGCCCACGACGGCCAAGGTCAGCCGACCGTTCGGGCTGAATCTGTCCTACCACGGTTACGTCGGCGACGAGTACTGGTACCCGACGGACTATCCGCGCCACACGGCAGTGATCGAGCAGTCCTACTACAGGCATGAGTCAAATCTCGAGGGCTCTGCCGTCGTCGGGCTCACGACACCCAATGGGCAGAAGACGGCGCACATCGTCGTGAGCGGGCTTGACACGACACTCGACTCCGGAAGCGCGTTCATCGCCAAATACGCGGTGCTGTCGCTGATCCAGTCGTACTTCGAAGCCGGGCACCCGAGCGCCACGAACAGCATCACGCTCTTGCCCTGCATGCGCATTATTTCGCCGACCGAGATCACAGAGCTCCAGGACCCGAACACCGTGAACGTCGAATGGTCCGTGATCTGGAAGCGATGGGACGGCAAGAGTTACACGATGAGCTTCCCGGCCGACTACACCCAGGACGAGATGGAGCTCGAGTATGTGCTGCTCTACTCGTTGGACGGGAGCAAGACATGGAGGTACATGCAGGACGACACTCCGGCGACGCCGGGTGTTCGACCGACGGACTCGACTTACCTCGTTGCGGATACTGGTCAGGGCGACGAGAGCTACGTGTGGCCCACGCCGAGCACGAAGTTCCCGGAGGGTTCGTATCTGGTCCGGGTCGAGACCTACCGCACGAGCGAATCAATGCACTACTCGTTCCACCAGGTGAAGGTCTACCTCCAGAGGTGATGCGATGAAGTCAGAGCACTGCCAAAACGGTTTCACCATGGTCGAGATGATCGTCGTCAGCGCGATCATGATCATTCTCGTCGGCGCCATCGGCGGCATGGCGGTGAGTAGCCGCTCAGCGCAGGACTTCGTCGAGAGGCAGACGCTGCTCACCGGTGCCACTCAAGATCTGATGTCGCGCATTCGAAGCGACGTGGCAAGCTCTGTGCGGCTGTTCGGCGACGACAGCGAGGGCGCGGGCTACCTCTTGGGCCTGGATCGCGGACCGTGGTCCGGGCTCACCGGCGAGCGGCTGCCCAAGATCGAGAGCGCAGGGGCGTTCAGCAAGGACGACGAGCCAGCGAGCGCAAAGACAGGCAACGTTCTGTTGTTCGCGATGCACGACCGGACCGACACGTGGGACCTTGCTCAGGATCCTGAGACTCCCAAGTACATCCGCATCGATCTCTACCGCATCGTGGCCTACTACTTGCGCAAGACGCCGCTGGCGAAGCTCGGTCAGGAAGTCGACGGGCTCGATCTCGTGCGTTGGGTGTCACAGCCACTCATCGATGGCCACCAGATCGAGGCGGTGACTGACCCGGCCGAGCGCGCTCCGCTGCTCGCACACCTCTACATCGGATCGAATCCGCAGAACTCGACGCTGCCTTATCCGCCGGCGAATCTCACCTGGAAGCCGGGCGCCGTATTCTCCGGCGCGTTCCAGGACGTGCTGCCGGCTGGCGATATGCAACCGGTCGACCCGACGTTCAAGCTGCCTGTCGACCGTCGTCTGGCCCGTGCCGACCACCTGGAGTATCGCCGGCTCTCGATTGCCACCAACGTCGCCGGCCCGAACAGGGGCCTCGGGCGCTTCGGGCTCGTCGACAATGCGCTCGACGGCTTCCCGCACGGCTTCGAGGTTCAGGTCGTCGGGCCCGCTGCCGCGCGGCAGGTGCTGGCCCACCTCTCAGTGGTCAGCGTTGGCCACGGCAGCAATCGAGCGTGGCTGGACCTGGCGGGCGTCGTCGAAACCCGTGACCTCTAGGAGCAAGCCTCGTGCCCTTTGGCTCGAGGTTGGATCTGCCCTCTAGGTTTCGTCCTGATCGGGCGCCAACTCGATCAGGCCGCGGCGCACTTCCTCCAGGGCTACGGCGATCGGGTTGGTCTCGCGGGTTTCGTAGAGGGGCCTTTGGCCGCGGATCAGCTCCCGGACGCGCTTCTGGAGCAGGGTCGTCTCTTGGTAAGACCCGTTGACTTCCTCCATGAGCCTTACCGGGAGGGACTTGTGAAGGTCGTCTTGCTGGGGTTGGCTCATGGATCGTTGGTTTGACGGGGAAAAGCCGAACGAAGTTAGGCCGATTGCCGGCCAAGGGCAAGGCTGATCAAGGGGCCTGCGCGGTGGTGTCGATGAAGACACCATGTCTTCCGGGCGAGAACGGCGGCTAGGCGAGTTCCTGCTTGGCCCTGAGCTCGGGCGTGGCGGGATGGGGGTGGTCTTTCGTGCGACCCAGGTCTCGCTGGGTCGCACGGTCGCCCTGAAGGTCCTGCCATCCCACATTTCGCTCAACCAGGGAGCTCTGAAGCGCTTCCAGCGCGAGGCGATCACGGCTGGCAGGCTGAACCACCCCGGGATCGCCAAGGTCTACATGGTCGGGAACGATCGGGACCTGCACTACTTCGCGATGGAACTCGTCGAGGGACCGTCCCTCGAGGCATGCATCCTCAAGTTGCGGGGCCGAGAAGCTGGCCAGCTACGTGCACCTCTGCACGTGGAAGCGGGCAACGAAGCCGGGACCTTCGTGCCGCCGAGTCCGCGATCACCGTTCTTCGCGGCTTCGGCCGCTTGGGGCGCGGAGGTCGCCGATGCGCTGGCCGCGGCCCACAAGGAGCGGGTCCTGCACCGCGACCTGAAGCCGTCCAACATCATCTTGCGTCCGAACGCCTCGCCCGTGCTGGTCGACTTCGGTCTGTCGCAGGACAGGATGGACACGACCGGGATCACCAAGACCGGTGACGCGATTGGCACTCCGGCCTACATGTCGCCCGAGCAGGCACGTGGTGAACGCGAGCTCGATGAGCGGTGTGACGTCTATGGCCTCGGCGCGACGCTCTACGAACTCGTGACGCTTCGTCCTCCGTTCGAAGGCAAGCACCCAACGCAGGTCATGCGACGGATCCTCGACGAAGACGTCGTCGATCCGTGCCGTATCAACCGCAACTGCCCGCGCGACCTCGCCAACGTCATCCTCAAGTGCCTGGCCAAGAAGCGCGAGGATCGCTACTGCTCCGCGAGTGCGCTGGCCGTCGACTTGCGCAACTTCCTCCGCGGCGACACCGTCGAGGCCAAGTCGCCTGGGGCCGGCTTCGCCCTGCGGCGGTTGCTCGGTCGTCGCAAGCGCGTGCTGCTTGGCACAGCTGCGGGCGTCGTCCTCACCCTCGTTGGAACCGGTGGCACGATCTGGTTCCGTGCCGGCTTCGAGCGGGAAGGCGCACAGAGCACTTTCGGTGTTGCGCTCGAGCACCTGCGCGACGGCAAGACCGAAGCCGCGGCGAATCTGTTCATGGATGCCCGTCAGGTGCTTGGTGACGAGGCTATCAAGGCCAAGTGGGTCGAGTCGGTGCGAAAGCGGGCGCAGGATCTGACCGACAAGGGGCGCCACGCTGCTGCCGAGAAAATGCTCGGCCGCTGCCTGATGCTCTACATGCAAGAGTCGCAGACCAAGCACTGGATCGCGATGGCGCGTGGCAGTGGCACTCTGGTCGTCGACGTCGCACCGCCGGAAGCGACGGTTCGCGTGCTCGGGTGGTCGGATGACACGCAGCAGTTCTCGAAGAGGGTCGCCTACAAGGCGGGCGTAGCGTTGCCGTGCCGCGTCTACATCGTTGCGGCCGAAGCGCCGGGCCATGTAACCGCGAAGACCATCGTCGCCTTGACTCGCGATCAGCAGACGAAGTTGAAACTGCGTGCGCTTCCCGAACTCGACCTGCTTCCGGGAACGGCCTACGTCTCGGGTGACGGCCGTGGCATGCCGCCGTTCCTGATCGACGAGACCGAGGTCACCTGCGCCAAGTACCAAGAGTTTTTGGCGCCGCTCTCTGCTGCGCAGCGCGCTGAGATCCAACCGCGGGACTGGCCGCCGGACTCGGGGCCGCCGGCCGAAGTGCTGAACACTCCGGTGCGCAACGTGCCGGTCGCCGGAGCCCAGGCGTTTGCTCGCTGGCGCGGCGGCCACCTACCTTCGGTGGACGAGTTCCGCGTTGCTGGCTCGCTCGGAGGTCCGTGGGCATGGCCATGGGGTCCATCGTTTGACTCGACGCTCCTGGTTGCGGATTCGACCCAGCGGACGGCGCCGGACCGCGTGGGCAGCAAGCCGTTGGGGGCCTCGCACTCGGGCGCACTGGACCTGGTCGGCAACGTCGCCGAACTCGTGACCGGTACCGGTGGAGCGCTGTTCGCGCAGGCCGGCGGCTACCACGCACCGGAGGATGCGCTGCGCCTCGATCGCGGTCGCCCCGTCGGTCAGACCCGCGGGTCGCCCGACATCGGCTTCCGGCTCGCCTACTGCCTGTCGGCTCCGGACGACGATGGCCCGGGCAAGACCGAAGCGACATGGAATCAGCGCAAGAAGGCCGGGGTCGGGCAAGTCCGCTCGGTCGTCACCTTCGGCGAGGATGGCCGGATCGAGCTCTTGCAGGAAGTCACCGGAGCCGTGCAGGGTGTCCACTTGGTTCCGGATCTGTTTCAGCTGCCGGGTGGACGCGGTCACTTCAGTCAGCTCGACGCCGAAATCGAGGGCCCACCCGGACTGTCACTCACGCCAGAGGCGCCGGACATCGCCTATCACCTGTTCAAGCCGGACATGAAACGAGTGTTCGAGCGCAGCGGTAGGCGCTACGCGTTCTCCATCCGGCGGGGTCTACTGGCGAAGCAGATCGTGTTCCCGGTCGGTGCCAACCGCTACGTGCATCGTTTCCACGTCATCCGCCGCCTCGGTGAGGCGCAGTATCACCGGCTCGTGCTGTCCGGGAAGGCTCGCGTGCTGGCGAGCAGTATCCCGCCGACCGATGTGCGCATCGTCCATGGAGAAACGGTGGTTACCTTCGAGTTCCCGCCGCGAAAGACCGGATGGCCGGCCGTCGAACCGGTCGAGGTGGAGTTCGCGGTCGACAGTCGTGGTGCCCCGTTGCCGGCGCGGGCGAATGTCGAGAAGACGCTCCAGGACTTCTGCGATGTCTGGAAGGGCGGTCTGGCCGGTCCAGAAGCTCGGTTTGTCGACGATGGTTTCACGTTCGGCCCACGCGCGGTGCGCAAGGTGCAGCTCAGGAGCTCGATGCGACTCGCGCGTCGGATCACGGAGCAGGCTGTGCGCCAGCAAGCTCAGCCGTTCGAGTACCGTCTCGATAGCGTTGGCGCCATCAGCGGGATGGGTTCCATCCTCCGCGTCGAAGTGGCCATGCTCTCGTCGCGCGACGGCTTCGCAGCGCCGCATCCGATGATCTTCACGCTCGTGCACCGCGAGAACGAGCGGCATGTCATCGACCTGTCCGGGCCGATCCAGGTCGATACGAGCGTGCACTCCAAGGACCAAGTGCGCAATGAAGCGCTCGGCTTCAGCGTTCCGCTGACAAAGAAGTTCATCGCCTGCCGCCTGAGCCGTTTCGATGCGCCGATGCAGGTGCGACTCGACTACACCGACATCTACTCGGTCGAGGATCCTCTGGGCAAGAAGCACACGCCTTCGCTGGCGCTGTACCTGTTCGCCGCCAACCTGGCGCCTGACCAGACCGAGCAGCAGCTCGTCAACTCGCTACTCAGGGACAGCTATCCGCTGCACGTGACGGAGCACGTCGAGAGCGGCGAGTCGCCGATTGGACCCCAGAGAGTCAAGGCGCACTGGTCCAAGCTGTTCTTGTCGCAGCCCTGGAAGGGTGGCGACCCGGGTCGGCTGCAGAAGCGATATGTGTTTCAGCGCGGGCGCACCGTCTTCTGCATCGTCGCGGAGTGTCACGGCGCGCCAAGGGACGTCCTGGAGTACATCTTCAAACAGCGCTTCGATGGCACCGTGGACGCGCTCTTGCGGCAGATGCGTCTCTAACCGGCTCTAGGCCTTCTACCCCGTTGTGACCGTGCGGATGCGGTCATCCAACGCGCCTTGGTCCGTCGCGAAGCTCTGCAGGCCGGCGATGGTCAGCATCGTGTCCCAGGCGAGGCGGCCATCGTGGACACCGGAAAGCCATGGAGCGACTTCCGGGATCTTGCCGTCGGCGCTGACGCGCTCGAGTTCTTCGGCCGTGAACGATGGGAAGAAGCTGGCGGCGCCATGTTCGCCGAGGATGCGGCGGACGCCGTCGCCGTCGAGGTCGGCGACGGGTTGGGACGCGAGCGCATCGACGGCAGCCCGGGATTCGGCGTCGACGTCCCAGAACACGTGCAGCCCGTCTTTGCCCGCGTCGACGCCGTCCACGAACGTGACCGGGAAGTCATCGTTGATCCCATGGCTGGAGGTCCCGAGCGCCTGCTCGAGATAAGCGGCTGCGACCGGAGCTGGCATCGTGTAGACGTCGAGCCCGGCGAGCGACGGCACCTGGGCCGGGCCACGCATTGAGGCACCGATCTGTCGGGTGTCACTGATGCCAGCGTTACGCAGTTCAATCAGCGTGCGTTGACTGGCCGCTGTGGCGCGCTCGCCGGCATTGACGCCGTCGCCGAATCCGCGGTCCGCGAAGAACGCATTGACTCGGCCCATGAAGACGTTGCAGTAGGCCGGTTGCGCGGCGGCGGCGATGAGCAGGTTCTGCCGTGCCGAAAAGCCAAGCGTGAAGTTGATCGGAATGCCATCGTCGCGCAGGCGGCGCGCAGCGACGATTCCCTCCGCGGTCAGTGGAACCTTGACGATGAAGTGTGACGGGCAGATCGAGAAGTAACGCCGGCCGTAGGCGACGCTCGCTTCGAGGTCGTGTGCGAGGTCTGTGTGCAACTCGACCGAGACCTTGGCGCCGAACTGCGCCACCAGCTTCAGCCCGTGCACCGCGTTCAAGATGAACGCGATCTCGAGCACCGCCGATGCCTCGTCGATCTCCGGATTGCCTTCGTGCACGGCAGCGGCCGCCCCTGGCACCAGCTCGTCGTAGATCCCTTTCTGGACCTCCTTGTTGAGCAGGGTGTTGTTGGTCGTCAGCGCCGTGAACTCGCTGCACCACAGGGCTGCGGCGGCGTTGGCGTCACCGGTGTCCAGCCATAGCTCGGTGCCGCGATCGAGCAGCGGTTGCCAAGCGGCCACCGCGTCGAACGACGTCGTCGCTGGTCCGTCGAAGTCGGCTAGGCACAACCGCCGAACGGTGGCCGCGAGGGGGGAGTTTTCGTCGAAACGATCCAGGGAGCGTCTGGCCATGGGGAGCAGTCTCGGTTGCAGTGGGGGGCCGAGGTAGCCCTCGGCGGGGCGGTAATGTACATGTGTGCCGATGAGCGTTCCGTTCCGTTCCGACTCTTTCCCGCACCGACACCTCGGGCCCCGCGACAGCGACCTGCGCGGGATGCTCGACATTCTGGGGCTGGAGTCGCTGAAAGAGCTCGTAGACCGCGCCGTACCCCCCTCGATCCGCACCGAGAAGAAGCTCGATTTGCCCCCGCCGCGCGGCGAAATGGAGTGTCTGGCGGAGCTGGCCGAACTCGCTGGCAAGAACAGCGTGCTGCGGTCCTACATCGGCATGGGCTACCACGACTGCGTCACTCCCCTGGTGATCCAGCGCAACATCCTCGAGAACCCGGGCTGGTACACGCAATACACTGCCTATCAAGCCGAGATCTCGCAGGGCCGGCTCGAGCTCTTATTCAACTTTCAGACGATGGTCCTCGACCTGACTGGGATGGAGTGCGCGAACTCGTCGCTGCTCGATGAAGGGACTGCTGCTGCCGAAGCGATGACGCTGTGTCACAGGGTCCAACGCGACGAGCGCAACCGCTTCCTCGTTGATGCGAACACGCACCCGCAGAGCATTGCCGTCGTGCAGACGCGCGCCGAGCCGCTCGGGATCGAAGTCGTCGTGCAGCCCGTGGACGACTTCGACTTCGACGCGACGACGTTCGGGGCGCTCGTGTCATATCCAGGAACCGATGGTCGCATCGTCGACTGCACTGCCCTGTGTGAACGGGCGCACGCCGCGGGGGCGCTCGTCGCGGTGTGCACCGATCTGCTCGCGCTGACGACGTTTCGCGAGCCAGGCAAGATCGGCGCCGACATCGTCGTCGGCAACACGCAGCGCTTCGGCGTGCCGCCCGGCTACGGCGGACCCCACGCTGCCTTCTTGGCGACGCGTGATGCCTACAAGCGCCAGATGCCTGGACGAATCGTCGGCATGACGGTCGACTCGACCGGACGGCCGGCGCTGCGCCTCGCCCTACAAACGCGCGAGCAGCACATCCGTCGCGAGAAGGCGACCAGCAACATCTGTACTGCACAGGTCCTGCTCGCGGTGATCGCCGCGGCATACGCGAGCTACCACGGGCCGGAGGGCCTGACGGCCATCGCCCAGTCGATTCGCACGCGGACCGAAACGCTCGCCGCTGGCCTCGAGGGTCTCGGTTTCAGCGTTGCCCCGGGGCCGCGGTTCGACACCGTGTGTGCCCACGACGGCCCCAAGAGCGCCGCCGACATCGTCGCGACTGCGTTGGCCGCTGGCATCAACTTGCGCGACTTCGGTGATGGGCGCGTCGGGGTGACCTTCGATGAGACCGTTGGTGACGATGAGGTGCGCGAAGTATTCACGGCCTTTGGTGGTGATCCGGCGTCGTTGTCGTTCGATCAGGTTGCGGCACCACCGGCACCGTTTGCTCGCACGAGCGGCTTCCTCGGTCATCCGGTGTTTCACGACTACCACTGTGAAACCGAGATGCTGCGCTATCTCAAGCGACTCGAAAACCTCGACCTGTCGCTGACACAGTCGATGATTCCGCTCGGCTCGTGCACGATGAAGCTCAACGCGACGGCCGAGATGGTGCCGATCGGCTACCCGGGCTTCTCCCGGTTGCATCCCTTCGTCCCGGCGGACCAGGCAACCGGCTACCGCGAGCTACACACGCGCCTCGAGGGCTGGTTGTCGCAACTGACGGGGTTCGCCGCATGTTCGTTGCAGCCCAACGCGGGCTCGCAGGGTGAGTATGCGGGACTCCTCATGATCCGCGCCCTGCACCAGAAGAACGGCCAGTCGCAACGCAACGTGTGCGTCATTCCGAGTTCGGCCCACGGCACCAATCCCGCCAGCGCCAAGCTCGCAGGTATGGAAGTCGTTGTCACGGCGTGCGATGACGCCGGCAATGTCGACCTGGCCGATCTACGCGCCAGGTGTGCTGCGGTTGGTGACCGCTTGGCGGCCTTGATGATCACCTATCCGTCGACGCACGGTGTCTACGAGACCACGATCATCGATATCTGCGAGGTTGTGCACGAGCACGGCGGGCGCGTCTACTTCGACGGGGCCAACCTCAACGCGCTGGTCGGTGTCGCGATGCCCGGCGAGATCGGTGCCGACGTCTGCCACCTGAACCTGCACAAGACGTTCTGTATCCCGCACGGTGGCGGTGGACCCGGGATGGGGCCTATCTGCGTGACCGAGGAGCTGGCACCCTTCGTGCCGACGCACCCCGTCGTCGCGACCGGCGGGCAAGATGCGATCGGTGCGATCTCGTCCGCACCGTGGGGCAGTGCATCGATTCTCCCGATCAGCTACGCCTACATCGCGATGATGGGTGCCAAAGGGCTGTGCCGCGCGACAGCCGTTGCGATCCTCAACGCCAACTACATCGCCAAGCGTCTCGAGGGTCACTATCCGGTGTTGTACCGCGGACCTGGCGGTTGGATCGCACACGAGTGCATTCTCGATACGCGTCAGTTCAAGAGCAGCGCTGGCATCGAAGTCGCGGACATTGCTAAACGGCTCATGGACTACGGCTTCCACGCGCCAACGGTTTCGTTTCCGGTGGCTGGGACACTCATGGTCGAACCGACCGAGAGCGAGTCCAAGGCTGAGCTCGATCGCTTTTGCACGGCAATGATCGCGATTCGCGAGGAGATCCGCGACGTCGAAGAGGGACGTGCGGATCGTGCGAAGAATGTGCTCAAGGGTGCGCCGCACACTTCCGAGGTGGTTGCGGCGGACGAGTGGAGCCGGCCTTACTCGCGCGAGCAGGCGGCCTTCCCGACCGCGACGCAGCGCCGGCACAAGTACTGGCCGCCGGTTGGTCGCGTCGATGACGTGCACGGGGATCGCAATCTGATCTGCGCCTGTCCTTCTGCCGAGACATACGCCTAGCCGCGCCTCCGGCTCGACTGCCGAGCCCGAGCCCGCCCAGACGTGGACGAGTGTCGGCGCGAGTGTTCACGGGGCGATCGGTTTGTGCGCTCGCCTCGCTCAGAACCGCATTACCAGCTCGATTGCCTTCTTGTCGCGCAGCACCCGCAGCCGTGCCTTGGCACCCTTTTTCCAATGCCGTGTGCGCAGGAGCGCGTGAAACTCACCAGCGCTGCGCCGCTCGACTTCCTCGTCGACGGCGATGATTACGTCGCCCTTGCGTATGCCGGCTCGTCGCCCGGCCTGACGAAACACACCGCGCACCTTCAGCGCGAGGCGGTCCTTCTTGAGCAATAACCGCGCACGGTCCCAACCCTTCAGCTCCTCGACCCAGATTCCTGGTTGCGGCGGCATTGCGTACATCGAACCGCGCCAACCCAGGTTGAAGGGCCGCCATCCAGCGGGAAGCGTGAGGGTGAAGACCTTGGTCTCGCCGTTGCGATCGAGGTTGCCCTCGAGCTTTCCCTTGTCGGGAGCGCTGTGCAGCACCCAGACCAGGTCGGCGATCGATGCGATGGGCTGGCCGGCGAGTTCGCGGATGACGTCGCCACGCGCGACACCGGCGCGCTGGGCGATCGTGTCACCTTGGACGTCGAGGACACGCGTGCCATCGTCGCGGTCCATCGTCAAGCCGATGCTGACGGGAGGCGGGTAGCGCTTGAATTTGGCCGGATCGTAGCTCCCCTCCTGCATGACGAGCTCCTGTTCGGCCTGGTGCACCATGTGGCAGTGCACGCAGTTCTTCTGCGTGACCGGTCCCTTGGCGCGCCGCATGACCGGAACGGGGAACAGCTCGGGTCGGGGGAAGCGTGGCTTCGGCGACTGCTTGCCGACGAGCGAGGCTCGGTTCTTCGGATAGGCGGCGTGTAGCTCGAGGACGTTGCGCATGGCCGCAGCCAGGCCCTTGGTGCTGTTCAGCTTCATCGCATCTTGCGAGTCGCGGGCCCCGTAGCGCGAGTAGACGGTCCCGTCCGCGTTCAGGAAGACCCCGGCCATGGTCAGGTCGAAGTCAAAGCGCAGCAGTCTGAGGTCGAGCCCCTGTAGTTGGACGATGCGCACGCACTCGAAGCGATCAAGCAGCTCCTCGGGCAGCTGAGTGTCTCGGCGGACGACCTGCCCGTCGAACTCGCGGCAGTCGTGTCACGGCACGCAGCGGAACAGGGCGAAGATCGGCTTGCCGCTCTTCTTCGCTTGCTTGCGCGCACGCGCGAAGTCGTTCCAGATCCAGCGCGAACTCGGTGCCTTGTCTTCGATGGTATGGCGGAGTCTCTGCTTGTTGCTCTGGGTCTGCGGGAACCCAAGCGCCAGCGGAAGCAGAAGAACCGGCAGGAACAACGCGCGCATCACGGCAGGATACGCGCAGTGCCGCGCGAACGGGTAGAATCAACACCTCCCCATCCCGCCCTCCCCATCCCGCTGCGTGCACAGATGCTCCGACCACTTCCGGCCTCGTTCGCTGTCCTGCTCCTGCTCACTCCACTGTCTGCAGAAGACCTGGGCGGCGGCAAGACAGCGAGTCATGGTCGGGTTCCTCGCTTCGTGCTCGACAGCTGGCTGCCGGGCAAGCCAACGGCGTTTCGCTTCGTAGACCTTCCGTCACCGGGGCCCGGCATCGCTCTGTTATCCACCAAGGGCGCGAACCTGCAGGTGCCGGGCATTGGGACGCTCGTGGTCGATATCACGAGCCCGGCCTTCTTCGCCTTCGTCGTCAACGGCTCCGTACTGCTACAGCTACCGCGGGGCCTCGACGGCGCGAGCCTCTACATCCAGGGCGTCTACCTGGACAAGAACCAAGCCGGGCTTACCGACGGCACCAGAGTCGACGTGTTCACGCCCGTCGCGATGGTCGGTAACCAGCGACAGAGCGCCAACTCGCTCAGTGTCATCGACATCCAGGCGCGTGCGGTCACGCAGCGCCTGCCCAACAGCGAGAACGGCTACATCACATTCTCGTCGGACCGGCGGTTCGCCTACGTGTGTGAGCCGGGGAGCCAGCGCAACCGCGTCGTATTCTACGACCTGTCCAGGCGGCCGATCACGGTGCGCGGCACGGCCTCGGTGTCGGGTGGTATTCGATATGGCTGCGATGTCTCGCGCGACGGAAAGCGGCTATATGCGCCGGTTCACGACGGCGTTGCGGTGGTCGACAGCGATCCGACCAGCACCACGTTCATGAAGGAGCTATTCAAGATCTCGACCAAGATCACCGGCAACTCAGGCACGATCTTGACTGGCCCGCTCGATGTCGCGGTGACGCCGGATGGCCGCAAACTCTACGTTTCGCACGGAGAGAAACTCGTCTACCCGGCCAAGTCGCACGTCAGCGTGATCGATCTGACCAAGACCCCGCCGACCGAGAAGTTGATCCCGATCACGACCGGCGGCACGTTGCGGCTCTCCGCGTCGTTAGAGTTCGCGACGCACCCGCGGATCAAGGTGTCACTGGATGGGTTGTGGGTGTACGTGTGCGAGTGGGGCGTTGATCCAGCCAAGCTAGGTCAGTTCGTGCGCGGCTTTGCGAACGGTGGGCTGGTCAAGGCCATCTTCACACCGATCGATCAGGAGTTCGCCGTGGTCCCGACCCAGGGATTCCAGGCCAGCGAACTCGCTGTTGATCGCATGCAGCGCAACGTCTGGGTCGCACAGCTCGGTCGCGGTGGTTATGGAGAGGTGTTGCGCGTCGATATTGACAAGCACAGCACACAGCGCTTCAAGGGCACGCGAACCCTGCGCATCGACCCGGTTGCCTACCAGACCGGCGGCGGCCCGCTCGGCATCGACACGACGCCCGACGGAGCGCTGGTCTATGTGAGCGTCGCCGAGGACAGCGCACACCGAATCCCGCAAGTCGTGACGATCGATGCTCTGACCAACAAGGTCGTCGGCGCGCCGATTCGCGTCGAGAGCCTGTGCGCGACGCTGCGGATTCAGCAGCGCTAGAGGGGACGGCAACGCCGGAACTGACTTGCGGGCGCCCGGCGCCCGCAGGCGGCCCGGCACTGCTTGCGTTCTACTCGAAGAGGTCCTGCAGCTTGATCACTTCGAGCGGGCCTTGCCGCATGACCGTCATCGCCTGGATCGCCGCGGCCGCGGCCGCAAGGTTGGTCAGACACGGCACCTCGTAAGAGACTGCCGTCGAGCGGATGGATATGTCGTCAGAGCGCTCGAGCTTGCCGGACGGCGTGTTGATGATCAGCGACACGCCGCGGTTCTTGATCAGGTCGATGACGTGTGGGCGGCCCTCGTGGATCTTGTTGACCTGCTCACACGCGACGCCGTTGTTGGTGATGGCCTTGTGCGTGCCGCCGGTCGCCACGAGCCGGTAGCCGAGGGCGCTGAGGCGGGCCGCGAGCCCGACGATCTGGCGCTTGTCGGCATCCTTGACCGACAGGAAAACGCTCCCCTCGCGTGGCAAGTCGAAGCTCGCCGCGTCCATGGCCTTCGCGAACGCCGCGCCGAAGTTCTTGTCGATGCCCATGACTTCACCAGTCGAGCGCATCTCGGGGCCCAGCACGGTGTCAACACCGGGAAACTTGACGAAGGGAAACACCGGTGCCTTGACCGAGAAGTGCGACGGGATGAGCTCCTCGGTGTAGCCGAGGTCGACCAGCATCTCACCGGCTTGAACGCGAGCTGCTAGCTTTGCCAGCGGTACGCCGATGGCCTTCGATACGAACGGCACGGTCCGCGAAGCGCGTGGGTTGACCTCGAGCACGAAGACCAGGTTGCCCTTGACCGCGAACTGCACGTTCATGAGGCCACGGATGCCGAGGTCGCGCGCCATCGCGATGGTCTGGGCGCGGATGTCGTCGACGATGTCGTCGGCCAGGGTGTACGGGGGCAGGGAGCAGCACGAGTCGCCGGAGTGAATGCCGGCCTCCTCGATGTGTTCCATGATGCCGCCGATCACGAAGGTCTCGCCGTCGCCGATCAGATCGACATCGACCTCGATCGCGTCCTCGAGGAACTTGTCGATCAGCACTGGCCGCTCTTCGCTCGCTTGCACCGCATCCTTCATGTAGTGCTCGAGCGACTTGTTGTCGTAGACGATCTCCATCCCACGGCCGCCGAGGACGTACGAGGGTCGCACGACGACCGGGTAGCCGATCTCGGCCGCCACGTTCAACGCCTCGGCGCCGTTCGTCGCGATCCCGTTATCGGGCTGGCGGATCTCGAGCCGTTCCAGAAGCTCCTTGAACTGCTTGCGGTCCTCGCAGGCGTCGATGCTCTCGATCGGAGTGCCGAGTAGGGTCACGCCGGCGTCGTCAAGGCCCTTGGCGAGGTTGATCGGCGTCTGGCCGCCGAACTGGACGATGACGCCTACCGGGTCGAGTCGGTCGGTGATGTGCAGCACATCCTCGAGCGTCAGTGGTTCGAAGAACAAGAGGTCCGACGTGTCGAAGTCGGTCGATACCGTCTCCGGGTTGCTGTTGACCATGACGGTCTCGAAGCCGAGATCCTTGAGCGCGAAGGCTGCGTGGCAGCAGCAATAGTCGAACTCTATGCCCTGGCCGATGCGGTTGGGTCCCCCACCGAGGATCACGATGCGCTTCTTGTCACTGACACGCAGCTCATCCTCGTCTTCCCAGGTGGAGTAGAAGTACGGGGTGTAGGCCTCGAACTCGGCGGCGCAGGTGTCGACCAGCTTGTAGCTCGGCATGACGCCTAACTCGGCACGCCGTGCGGCGACGGCACGCTCGTCGACCCCGGTCGCAGCTGCCAGTTGGCGGTCGGAGTAGCCGAGCCGTTTGGCCCGAAAGAGATCGTCCCGGTGGAAGGCGGTGAGGCCGCCCTTGGCGCGGTCGCCGATCACGCCCTCCTCCCTGAAGAGCTGCCAGCACTGGTCCAGGAACCACGGATCGATCTTGGTCGCGTCGTGGATCTCCTCGACGCTCATGCCGGCCACCAGCGCGATATGGATCCACTTGATGCGGGACGGGTGCGGTGTGACCAGCTTGGCGCGAATCTCCTCGCGGCTCGGCGCCTCACCGTCTGGCCAGGGCATCAAACCGGGCACCGGACCAAAGCCGACATAGCCGGTCTCGAGACCGCGTAGCGCCTTTTGCAGGCCCTCCTTGAAGGTGCGGCCGATTGCCATGACCTCGCCGACGCTCTTCATCTGCGTGCCGAGCGTCGGATCCGCAGTCGGAAACTTTTCGAACGCCCAGCGCGGGATCTTGACCACGGTGTAGTCGATCGTCGGCTCGAAGCAGGCCGGCGTCTCGCGAGTGATGTCGTTCTGGACCTCGTCGAGCGTGTATCCCACCGCGAGCTTGGCGGCGATCTTGGCGATCGGAAAACCCGTTGCCTTCGAGGCGAGTGCCGAGCTGCGTGACACGCGCGGGTTCATCTCGATTACGACCATGCGGCCGGTGCGCGGATCGATCGCGAACTGACAGTTGCTGCCCCCGGTGTCGACGCCGATTTCGCGAATGATCGCGATGGCGGCGTTGCGCATGAGCTGGTACTCGCGGTCAGTCAGCGTCTGCGCGGGTGCGACCGTGATCGAGTCGCCCGTATGCACGCCCATCGCATCGAAGTTCTCTATCGAGCAGATGATGACGCAGTTGTCCTCTTGGTCGCGCATGACCTCGAGCTCGAACTCCTTCCAGCCGAGCACCGATTCCTCGATCAGGATCTCCTGCGTCAGCGAAAGATCGAGTCCGCGCCGGACGATGTCCTCGAACTCGTCGACGTTGAAGGCGATGCCGCCGCCGGAACCGCCCAGCGTGTAGCTGGGACGGATCACGCACGGCAGGCCGAGCGATTCGAGCGCGGTGTGTGCCTCCTCGAGCGAGTTCGCGAGGCCCGAGCGTGGCACTTCGAGCCCTATGTTGGCCATCGCCGTGCGGAACTCCTGGCGCCCTTCGGCCTTGGCGATGCTGTCGCGGCTGGCGCCGATCATCTGCACGCCGTGCTTGTCGAGAATGCCGCGGTCGGCGAGCTGCAGCGCGAGGTTGAGCGCGGTCTGTCCACCCATAGTCGGCAGCAAGGCGTCCGGGCGTTCGCGCTCCAGGATCCGTTCGACCACTTCTGGGGTGAGCGGCTCGATGTAGGTCGCGTCCGCTGTCTCCGGGTCCGTCATGATCGTCGCCGGATTGCTGTTGACGAGGATCACTCGGTAGCCTTCCTCGCGGAGGGCTTTGCAGGCCTGCGTGCCGGAATAGTCGAACTCGCAGGCCTGTCCGATCACGATTGGACCGGAGCCTAGGAGCAAGATTGACTGTATGTCGTCGCGGCGTGGCACCCTGGGAATCCGGTCGAGCGATCATCGGTGCGGCGGGGCTCGTTGCAAGGGTGCGGACGACATCGCCGTCACTTCGTGGCGAACTCGATGCGGATCTTGGCCCCAGGGGCCTCGAACCGGTTCTCGAGCCCGCCGCCCCTGTCGAGGTCGATGGGGTCGATGACGGTGCGGAGGTTGCCGTTGGCACCGACCTTGCCGGCGAAGTGTTTGATGGTCTGCTTGGCGCTATCGTCGTCCTGAGCAACCTTGACCGGGGTCCGCCGCGTCATTTGGGCGAGCCAGGCGAACGTTCACTTCCCGTCCTCGCGCAGCCATTCCGGTGGCACGTCGAGCACGATCACGATGCCCTTCTTCGACTTGGTCCCCAGGACCAGCGGTTTGCTCTCGTAGAGCGGGCAGTTCATCGTCGGGCGTTGCCGCCCCTTGGCAATCAGCACCAGCGGACTGGCTGCGGCCGGGATGTAGCGCAGCGCGAAGTGACCCTCGTCGTCGATCCAGCCGTGCAGCAGCTGCTCGTTGATCATGGAGATCTCCCCCGCAACCCCGGCCGCGCGCTTGGCGCTGGCCTTGTTGACGTCGATGTGTGCCCAGGCCGGGATACTCTGCTTGTGGGTCAGGATCTTGCCGGCGATGCGCGCGAACGGCCGCAACGGCACGTCGACGACCTTGCCGTCGGTCGGGAGCCGCAACGTGTGCGTGACCCAGCCGATGTCGACACGGTATGCGAACAGGTCGTACGTCTCGCCGCGTCGCAACCAGATGCCGATGCGGCCCTGATCGTCGGTGAAGCGTTCGATATCGAGCGAGCACGGCGGCGGGCTGCCGACCGAGCGGCGGTGGACGCGCACGCGCAGCGGGCGGTGCTCAGCACCAGCGGGTGCTTCGTAGCTCACGCGGACGCGTTCGAATCGTTCGAGGCTCACGCTGGGGAGGTCGGTCGGTCGGGAGGGGCCCTCGTAGATCGGCAGGAAGGGCGATGTGCAGAAGCCGTCGACTTCGAAGTCTGGAAGTTCTTTACTGTCCGCACGATCCAGGACCGCGCAGATCGAGATCGCCCGGACCTGCTCCGGGATGCTCGGGAACGAGTATTCGCCGCGCTCGTTGGCCACCGTGTGATAGTCGGGCAGGAGCAGCGGACGCTTTGGGTCCGGATCGAACACCGGAGCGCCTGCCACCTGCCAGGCGACGCGCGCCATGAGCCGAATGTTCGACCCTGGGATGCCGGGGGAGATCATCAAGCGACCCGTCAAGGGCTTCGCGTCGTTGAGGCGGACGACGATCGGTCCGCGCATTTGCCGTGTGACGTAGGAGTTGGCGACGAAGAGCGAGCCACGGTGGGCGCCGAGCATCTGGTCGGCATAGCCCTCGGCCGAGACGACCCACGACTCTTCGGCCTCGTCGGGGCGCTGGATCGGATCGCGACTGGCCATGACTCGGATCTTGCAGGAGCCCTCGGGATTGGAGCGTCCGGCCATGCCCCAGTTCCTGCCGGGGTACGTGTTGCCAGGCCTCGACCACGCTCTGCGCTGGACCACGGCGCCTTCGATGGCCTGCTCGGTCTTCGCCGAGAAGATCGCGAGGGCGATGGTGGACGGTGGTGGCACCTCGATCTCTCGCAGCATGCCCGAACGGCTCGACAGGAAGGTCGGTAAGCAGCCGATCAGCGAACCGTCGGAAGCGAGGATCTCGATGTCGCCCGTGGTGCCCATGGGGACCACGGGGAGCGTGCCGATCGAGTTCTTGTTGAGCTTGAACGGCCGTGTCCACATGGTTGCGATCATCGGTCGCAGCCGGAACTCCAGCGGTGCGTAGGCCTGCCACTGAGCGAGCCCCTTCATCTCGACGCGAGTGCCGAACTTCATGCGCGGCGCCGTGAGCGTGACTCGATCGCCCGCGACCACATTGTCGACGACCGTTGTGACTGGTCCTGTGCCCTTGACCAGGCCCCAGGCCGCCCAGGCGGCGTAGGGGCGGCCCGTCAACAGCTGCGCCTTGAACTTGCCGTTCCTTCCCGATCGGGCGCGGACCATGTCGAAGTGACCGGCACGTTCCGTCCATGGCATCGGGCGGTGCAATAGCCACACCTCGGCGCCACTGACAGGCTTCTTGTTCGGATCGAGGACCGTGCCATGCACTCCTGCGCGGCGTTCTAGCGGGCGAGGCGCCTGCTGGAGCGCTTGTGGGGCGCTCGCGAGGGTAAGAAGAGTTGCGGCGAAGAGGGTGCTCACTGGCCGGCCATGGTAACCGACGCGAGTCCGGCTCATGGATCGTCGGGGCTAGAGTAGGGCGATGGTCCGTCCGTCCGTTCTCGCCGCCGCCGCGCTGTCCGTCACACTTGCAGCGGCCCAAGCCCGACCCGTGATCGAGGCTGACGGCACCATCGTTGCGGAGGGCATCGGTCGGGTTCGTCTGCAGGGTGTCGACGCCTCCGGCGCTGAGCTTGCTGCCCACTTGCGTCGTTTGATCGCCGACGCCGAGATCGACGTGCGCGTCGATGGTAAGCAAGACGGCCATGCCATCGCGATCGTGCGCCGGAAGGGCGAAGCGGCCAGCCTCAACGAAGTGCTGCTGGCGCGGGGCGTCGGCTTCTATCGCACAACGACCAAGAGTGTAGGTGAGCACGGAGCCCTGGCCGCCGCGACCGAACGTGCCAGGCGGGCCGGGCTCGGTGTTTGGCGCGGAGTGCGCCGGTGCGCGGGTGCGCCGCCGCTGCAGCGCGGCGCCTCGCTCGGGCTGTATTTCAAGGTCGACCGCGACTATCACCTGCAACTAGATCGGATCGCGAAGATCGGCGCCGACTGGGTGCAGTTACTGCTGACGGTCTTCGTTGACAGGGTGGACTCGTCGACCATCGAACGTGACCCCAAGCGCACGGTCAGCGACGCCCGACTGCGAGAGACGATTCGCTACGCGCTGAAGTCAGGCTTGCGTGTCTCCCTGCTCCCTGTCCTGTTGATCCGCAACGCGGACAACGATGACGACTGGCGTGGCACCCTTCGGCCCGCCGATCCCGGGAAGTTCTGGCGGAGCTACGACAGCTTGCTGTGCCGCTACCTCGACATCGCGCGTGAAGAGAAGGTCGACATGTTTTCGGTCGGGTCAGAGCTCTGTTCGCTCGAAAAACACTGGGACGTATGGCCGCGCCTGATTCAGAACGCGCGCGGTCGATATGCCGGATGGCTGACCTACTCGGTCAACTGGGACCACTACCAGGTGCCGCGCTTCTGGCACTTGCTCGATCAGGTTGGCATGACCGGCTACTTCGAGCTGACCGAGGACAAGAACGCGAGGCTCGCCCAGCTGACCGCCGCTTGGCGCCGTGTGCGCAAGGAAATCGAACAGGTCAGCAAGCGGCTGGACCGGCCGATCGTGCTGACCGAGCTCGGCTACGCGAGCCAGGACGGCGCCAACACGGCCCCCTGGAACTACCTGCTCGCCACGGGCGACATCGACCTACGCGAGCAGGCCGACTGCTTCGAGGCCTTTGCGCAGGTCATGGCCGACGCAACGTTTCTGCACGGTGTCTACGTGTACGGCTTCTTCGAACAAGGCGGCCCGAAGGACCACACCTACGCCGTGTGGGACAAACCAGCACGCGAGGTGGTGGAGAGGTTGTTGAAGGACTTTCGCCGCTGAACGGAGGAGCAGGGCACGAGCTCGGCTCTGCGAGGCTCTGCGAGGTTCTGCGGCTCTTACTTGGTGGCTTCGACTTCTTCGAGCAGGCTAGCCGGGATCGGCTGCCGTCCCGTGTAGCCCGCCTCGTAGTCGTGGTACCAGGCGACGCTTGGTTCGTCGCTGCGCCAACAGAGGAGAACGGGTCGGCCGTCAATCTCGGAAGGGAAGTCGACGAGGCCAGTCTCGAAGGTCCAGTCCTTGTATTCGCAGCCGATCATCTGGAGTTCTTCACGGAGTTCGCGGATGCGGTCGCCGATGTGAACCAGGCGATTGCGGTTCTCCTCGCTATCGCCGGCTTCGGCGCAAGAGCGCAGCTCGCGTCCACTCTCGATGATGTCGGCGACGATCTGCTTGACCAGAGGAAGTGCGCGACTGGCTTGACGAGGAGTGAAATGCTTCCGCGACATGAGTTCTCTTTTCTGCCCAATCTATTGTGCCTGACAAAGCTTACTCCACAGGCGGTTTCATGGCTTCTTGATCTGAAAGCCGCGCTCCATGCGAGAGCCGATTGTTGCCAATGCGGACTTGGTGCGTCGCTCGAGCGTGTCGGCCCGCGGTAGGCGTTCACCGGCGATCGCGATTCGATTCTCGAACTCGGTCAGAAAGACGACCAGGGCTTTGCCGAAAGGTGCGATGACCTGGGGAGTTAGGCGCCGCCAGGCCACGGCGGGGACGGGCAGCAGGTTGACGATGCTGATGCCACTGGGGTCCAGCCGTTGTGCAACGAGTTCGGGCAGTCTGACCACGGAGACGACCGGCTTGGTCTCGCCCTCGACGCCCAGTTCCGAGAGATCTTCGAGGATGCAGTCGAAACGTCCGCGGCGGCGCTGTAGCCAGTCCACGGCGTCGTCCTCGTCCACTTGAACCTCGCCAGCCCAGTCGCCACAGATGTCGAAGAACAGGCGCCCGCCGCGCGGGTCACTGTCGACCGCGCGGATACGATGTTCGCCGCCCATGGCGCGCAGCGGCGCGATTATGCCGCCCCCCGCGAAGCCGAGCACGCCGACGCGCGGACCGGGTGCGAGCACGTGGACCAGCGCCGCGAGTAGGTCGAAGACGCTGTGTGTCGGGCCGGGTTTCGCGAGGACTTCGCTCAGTACGGCGCCGCCCTGGCTCATGCGTGCGCCGTGTTTCGTGCGGGTGATCTTCACGTTTGCGGATGTTCCTGGTTTGCTGTGTGCATGAGAGCAGCGCTACTTTTACCGCTCCTCCTCGCCATGACGCTATCCGGACAGAACCGATTGACCGGCAACCGTAGCGCGACTCGCTCCGAAGTCGCGGCCAAGAACGGGGTGGTTTGCACGTCGCAGCCGCTTGCGACAGAGATCGGCCTCGAGATCCTGAAGCGTGGCGGCAGCGCGGTCGACGCGGCGATTGCTGCCAACGCCATGTTGTGCCTGACCGAGCCGACCGGCTGCGGTCTCGGCGGTGATCTGTTCGCGATCGTCTACCAGGCGGAGGGGAAGCGGTTGTGGGGGCTCAACGCGAGCGGCCGCTCGCCCAAGTCGCTGGCGCTGAGCAAGCTGCGCGAGCTTGTTGCAGCGGCTGGCGAGACCAAGATTCCCGCGCACGGAGCCCTGCCGATCAGTGTGCCCGGATGTGTCGATGGCTGGTTCGAGTTGCACGGCAAGTTCGGCAAGCTCGCCATGAAAGATCTGCTGGCGCCGGCGATCCGCTACGCGAAAGAGGGCTTTCCGCTGACGGAAGTGATCGCGATGTCCTGGAACGCCAACGCCCGTGTGCTGCGCGACTTCCCCAACTTCGCTGAGACGTTCATGCCGGATGGCAAGGCGCCGCATGCGGGCGACACGTTCCAGAATCCGCGGCTGGCCTCCACGCTCGAAGCGATTGCCGAGGGCGGCCGCGATGCCTTCTACGAGGGCAAGATTGCCCGCATCATCGCGGGCTTCGTAGCTGAGCAAGGTGGCTTCCTGAGCTACGAGGACCTCGCAGCGCATCGTTCGGAGTGGGTCGATCCGGTGTCGACGACCTACCGCGACCATCGTGTGTTCGAGCTACCACCGAACGGGCAGGGCATCGCGGCGCTGCAGATGCTCAACGTGCTCGAAGGCTTTGATTTGAAGAGCATGGGCTTTGGTAGTGCCGATCACCTGCACGTGTTGCTCGAGGCCAAGAAGTTGGCCTTTGAAGACCGCGCGCGTTGGTACGCCGATCCGGCGTTCGGCGATCTACCGATCGATCGATTGGTGTCGAAGCCTTACGCCGACAAGCGACGCGCTTTGATCGACCGCAAGAAGGCCGCAACCGAGTATCCGGCATACGATCCGAAGATCGATCACGGCGACACTGTCTACCTGTGTGCGGCGGACGCGCACGGCAACATGGTGTCGTTGATCCAGAGCAACTACCGCGGCATGGGGTCCGGGATCGTGCCGCCGGGGCTCGGCTTCGTGCTACAGGATCGTGGCGAGCTGTTCGACCTCAAGGTGGGACGACCGAACACCTACGCCCCCGGCAAGCGACCCTTCCACACGATCATTCCCGCGTTCGCGACGAAAGACGGCGAGCCGTGGCTGTGCTTTGGTGTTATGGGTGGCGCGATGCAACCGCAGGGCCACGTGCAGGTCCTGTGCAACATGATCGACTTCGGCATGAACACGCAAGAAGCCGGCGATGCACCGCGCGTGCGCCACTCCGGTTCGTCACAGCCGACGGGCGAGGCTATGCATGACGGCGGGCAGGTGCTGATCGAGCGCGGCTTCTCGGAGGATGCGATCGGCGAGTTAAAGCAGCGCGGGCACCGGGTGAGCTTCGGGCGCGGTGGCTTCGGTGGCTATCAGGCGATCCGCTGGGACGCGAAGCGGCAGGTCTACTTCGGGGCTTCCGAGATGCGCAAGGACGGCTGCGCGGCTGGCTATTGAGGCGGCTAGTTGCACTCGTTGTTACAGAACCGTCGACTTGGACCCAACTACCGCCGCTGGTATCCGTAGATTGGGCACTGTTCTCCTGGAGGATCGATCGATGAAAGCGTTCGTTGTCGCAGCGGCAGTCGCCGCTCTGTTCGCGCCAGAATCCGAGGCGCAAGGCTTTGGTCGCCGCGGCGGTGGTGGACAGGGCAGGGTCTGGGAGTTCCTCGCCAAGAAGTACGACAAGAACAAGGACGGCAAGATCGCAGTCGCCGAGTACGACCGCGGCGAAGCCAAGTTCCGCACCTACGATAAGGATGGTGACGGGATCCTGACCAAGGCGGACTTCGAGGGCGCGGGCGGTCGTGGCGGCGGCCGTCGCCAGATGCGGCCGGAGCAGATGCTGCCGCGTCTCGCCCGTCGGGCTGACAAGGATCAAAGTGGCGACGTCACTGGCAAGGAGTGGGCAGCCTTCGTCGAGCAGCACGCGGGTGGTGACCTGGAGTCTCTGTTCGGCACGGGTCGTACCGCACAGAGGATGATGCGCATGCTCGGCTCGCTGGTCGATACGAGCGACGACGGCGAGGTCCAGAAGGACGAACTGGCCGCGTTGTTCGCCAAGCTGGACAAGAACAAAGACGGCTCGCTCGGCCGCAACGAGATGGGCCGCAACCAGCGCGGTGGCCAACAAACGCAGCGCGTGCCGCAGCGTGGCGAAGTCGCACCCGACTTCGACCTACCGTTGGTCGAGAGCGTGAAGCAGACGCTTCGCCTTTCGAACTTCCGTGGCAAGCGACCTGTCGCGCTCATCTTCGGCAGCTACACCTGACCGCCTTTCGTTGCTTCAGCCGGTCGGCTGAAAGAGCTCTACCAGGACTACAGTCAGGATGTCGAGTTTGTCCTCGTCTATGTGCGCGAAGCGCACGCGATCGACTCGCGTTCGCCGATGGCCAGGCTTCTGGTCGAAGACCCGGTTACGACCGATGAGCGCCAGATCATTGCCAACAACTGCGTGTCGAAGCTGAACCTGCCGATGCGTGCCGTGCTCGACCGCATCGACGACAAGACCGGCGTGGCCTACAGCGCCTGGCCGGATCGACTGTTCCTGGTCGGCCAGGACGGCAAGATCGCCTACGCCGGCGGTCGCGGCCCCTTTGGCTTCAAGCCCGACGAACTCGAGGACGCGATCATCGAGGAGATGAACCGGGTCTGGGAGGCGTCGAAGAAGAGCAAAAAGGCCAAGGGCCGCTAGCCCTCGAGCCCGCCGCGGGGAACCTCAGACCGGTGCCATCAAGTAGATTGGCGCCGGCTCTGGATCCACCCGGGCCAGGTGGGCGAGCTCGAAGAGTGAGCCCGCGCTTGGCACCGCCGCATCGATCACAGGTAGGTCGAGCGGCGGAGCAGCGCCATTCGTGACCACGGCCTCCGCACCCGAGGCAGTCGTGTGCAACTCTTCCGGCGTGAGGCAGGTTGGCGCCTCTACCAGCTCGAGACCATCGGAGGCGACGCGGTAACGGGCGCAGTACCAACGGTTGCGGCGCGCGTCGAGGCACACGACGAAGTCAGCATGGTCGGCCATCTGGCCCTGTACAGCTCGCGCGAGCTGGTCCGTGCTGCGCAGGGTCTTGATCTCGACATCGACGAGTTCGGCCAGCGTTCGCACGAGAGCGATACCGACACGTAGCCCGGTGTAGGAGCCTGGTCCCACGTCCACCCAAACTTCGTCGAGGTTCTTCACCGTGGCGTCTGCTTGGTGTACCAGGTCCGCCACAGCCGCGTGCAACCCTGCGGCGCGCCTCGCCGACAGGTCGACGCCGGGCTCGAGCAGCGTGCCGTTTGCGTCGAGGGCGACCGACACGGTGGGAAACGCGGTCTCGACCGCGAGTCGGAGGGGCATCGTCGTCGTCAGGCTCCGAGGGATTGCTTCACGGCGACGACGATCCGATTGACCAAACGCTGCACAACGTCGTCAGTCGGCGCTTCGACCATCACGCGGCACAGGTTCTCGGTTCCCGAGTAGCGGAGGACGACGCGGCCGTCGCCGGCGAGTTCGACTTCGCTCTCCTTGACCGCTTGGACCACCAGCGGCAGTGACATGAGCTTGGGCTTGTTGCGCACCGGCACGTTGACGAGCAACTGTGGGAAGGGCTCGAAGCAGGCGGCCAGCTCTGACAGCGTCGCGCCGGTGTCGTTCATGATTCCCAACAGCCGCAGCCCGGTGTAGAGGCCATCCCCGGCGTAATGGTGCTCCTCGCCGAAAAGCACGTGTCCGGAGTTCTCTCCGCCCAGGCAGATACCGTGCTCGCGCATCGCGGCCATCACGGATCGATCGCCGACCGGCGTTTCGACGACACTCACCCCGTCCTTTGCGAGCCGCTTCTTGAGGCCGAGGTTGCTCATCACGGTGACGGCGACCGCATCTCCGTCGAGCTTGCCGGTACGCTTCCACTCGAGACCGAGCAGGGTCAGCACCGCGTCTCCGTGGACGACGTTGCCCAGCTCGTCGATGAAGATTGCGCGGTCGCCGTCGCCATCGAGGCAGAGGCCGAGGCGGCATCCTTCGGCCGCGACTCGCGCGGCGACTTGGTCGGGATACAGGGCGCCGCAGCCCTTGTTGATGTTGACGCCGTCTGGTGTGTTATTGCAGCGGACTACTTCGGCGCCGAACGACTCGAGAGCGTCGGGCGCGAGCTGCGAGCCCGCGCCGTTGGCACAGTCGATGAACATTCGTGTGCCGGCAAGGTCCAGGTCCTCGAAGGCGTCGGTGAGAAAAGCCCGATAGCGCGCTGCCCCGAGGTCGAGCCGTCGCCCGCGCCCAGGTTGGCGGTGTGGTCTCTCGAGCGGCTGCGCGTGCATGTTCGCTTCGACCTCGGCCTCGAACTCGTCGGCGATCTTGGCCCCGTCGCCGCCGAACAGCTTGATCCCGTTGTCGCCGGCCGGGTTGTGCGAAGCAGAAATCATGATGCCGGCGGCGAAGCCGCCGAGTCTCGTCTCGTGCGCTAGCGCCGGTGTCGTGCACAGGCCGGCGTCGAAGGTGCCGAGTCCCTGCGACAAGAGGCCGGCGGTGAGCGCAGCGCGGATCATCTCCGCCGAGAGGCGGCCGTCGTGGGCGAGCAGGACTCCCGCGGTGTCGCCGCTCTGTTCGCGTACGAGGGAGCCAATCACCGCTCCGAGCTCGACGAGGGTCTCGGGATCGAGGGGCGGGGTGTTGGCTAGGCCACGGATACCGTCCGTGCCGAACAGCTTCTTCGTCGCGGTGTCCGTCATGCCGTGCCTGGGCGCCTCACGGCGTCTTGCGTGTCACCTTGATCTGGTCTCGGCGAATGATGAAGACATCGCGTCCATCTTTGAAGCGGTCATCAAAGACGGTGAAGTGCGGCATGAGATACGTCGTGAAGTCTTTTTGCGAGTGATCCAATCCACTGTCGATCTCGCGGGCGAAGACCGTGCACTTGACCCACTCCTGCACCCATCGCTTGGCTTTGGCTGGCGACGAGAGGATCTGGGTCAGCCGGTCGTTATAGCTCTTGACGTCGACTTCGACGCTCTCAACCACCTTGAACTCGTTGCGGTCGAGATTGGAGGCGATCCAATCGGTTGTCACGGCGACCTTGAAGTTGTTGAACATGACCGCTCGCGGCGCCACGAGCACCGAAGCAGTCGGCTGGTTCACGAGTCGAATGCCGCGATCGATCCAGGTTTGCTTGAGACGGAGCTGTGCCGGGATCGCCTTGCGCTCTGGCCGCCAGCTCTTTGCGTTCAGCAGCTTGTCAGCGATGTCCATGACGAAGACATCCGCCCTGTCGCCGATGTCTTCGAGCTCGCCGACCGGTCCGTTCAGGATCGCGAAGGTCGGCGTAAAGACCAAGCTGTCCTTGTCGATCCGCGTGTCCCATTCCCCATCGTCAGGGTGCTGGATCGTTACTTTCGCCGGGTCGAGGCCGAGCGTCTCCGTGCGCGCGCGTTGCACGTAGACAGTGATCGCATCGGGCTTCATTTCCGTGATGAAGCCGGTCAGTTCCCCTTTGGCGTCCTTGACGTCGTTCAGCGTGAATCTGAAACGGGTCTCACGGCGGTCGACAACCCCCACGGCCTTTTCGATCTCGACGTCGACGATCAGAGTCAGCTGTGTCTCGATGGACTTGAAGTAGCCACCCGGGCCCTGGAACTTGAACAGGACCTTCGTCGTCTCGGGATCGAGTTCCTTGTCGCTGTCGTCGCGGATCTTCGTGATCACGTACTCCGGCCCTGGCGTGCGGATGTTGAGCGCCTTCTGCGCCAGGTCGCTACGGCGGTTGACCATCTCGATGGCCACCTTCGCGCTCTCTTCCCTGGTCACCTGTTCGTTCAGGTAGATCCAGTAGACCACGGCGAGCACGAGCGACACTGGTGCGGGCCAGTGCTTCCGCCACGTCTGCGAAGGCGCTGCATCAGCGCGGCGGTCGTCCGCCGTGGCTGGTGGCAGGTCAAGCGTGTCCGGCTGCTTCACGGAGCGCCTCCGAAGGTGTGTCGCTGAGGCCGAGGTGGGACTTGAGCTCTGCGTCCTTGAGATCGCTGTAGAGGCGTTCCTGGTAGACGACCGAAATCGCCCCGGTCTCTTCGGAGACGACGATGATCAACGCGTCGGTCTGCTCGGACAGGCCGAGTGCCGCGCGGTGCCGCGTGCCGAGGCGCTTGCTGAGAGACTCGTTGTCCGACAGTGGCAGCACGCAGCCCGCACCGACCACCTTGTTGCCGTGCACGATGACCGCGCCGTCGTGGAGCGGGTTGCCCGGGAAGAAGATCGATTCCAGCATCAGATTGTGGACGTCCGCGTCGAGCGCTGTGCCCTTGGCCGTGTAGGGCACCAGCGAGGCGACTTGTTCGATCGCGATGATCGCGCCGATCCGGTTCCGTGCCATGTTCTGCACGGCGGCCAGAATCTGCTGCATGACCTGGCTGTCGCGATGGCTGCGCAGGATCTTGCCGAACAGGCGACCCATGATGCGGTGGTCGCCGATGTGCGTGATCGCGCGCCGAATCTCGGGCGCGAACACGACGACGAGCGAGATGACCGCAATCCGGAAGAGGTCCGAGAACAGCGCCCGCAGGTGGTAGAGGCCCAGGGTCTCGATCAGCACGAAGAAGAGCACGAACGCGCCGCCGCCGAGAATCGTCAAACCGCGGATGACGCCCGTGCCACGCGTCTCGAGAAGGAACCTCAAGACGACGTAGATGAATCCTGCAAGGATCAGGATCTCCAGGACCATCTTGAAGATTTCGTCGAGGTTCACTGCTCGCAGTCTCTCCTGCTCGTGACCGAACCGCTGGGGGAGTGGGGGACGACGCTACCCGTGGCGCCGTTCATCCTTCGAGCCGACCGATCCCGGTAAGTGTCCTGAGCGCGTCCCTAGCGTATCGCACGTTGTGAACGCGGTGAACACATACACCGGCAGCGTGGCCCACCGCCATGGCGGCGACCGTGGCCACATCGCGCTCAGCGGAAGGCGGTTCTAGCCTGTCCCCGGTCAGGAGCTCGCCGAGGAAACTCTTGCGAGACACCCCTAGCACGACAGGCCGTCCGAGCCGGCGCAGGCGTGCCAGGCCAAGCAGGAGCCCGGTGTTGTGCTCGAGGCGCTTGCCGAAGCCGATCCCAGGGTCGACCAGGACGTGCTCGGCCGGGATCCCGGCCGCAACCGCGGCGCCCAGCCGCTCCTCGAGGCTGTCCACCACCTCGGCCACAACGTCGTCGTAGGACGGCGCCGCCTGCATGGTGGCGGGCAGCCCCTGCATGTGCATCAGGACAACCGGGGCGCCGTGCTCGGCTGCGACCCGGGACAGCTCGGGATCAGCCCGTAGCGCGGTGATGTCATTGATCCAGTCCGCGCCGCGTTCGAGGGCGGCCGCCGCGACCTCGGCCTTGGTCGTGTCGACCGAGATCGGCACTTGGGTCTGCGGGCGCAGTTCTTCGAGGACCGGCAGGAGTCGCCGCATCTCTTCGTCGGCCGAGACTGCCTCGGCGCCCGGTCGCGACGACTCGGCGCCGAGGTCGAGAATCGCCGCACCGTCCCGCTCGAGCCCCAGTGCGTGCGCCACGGCGGCCGCGACGGTGGGTAACTGGCCGCCATCGGAGAACGAGTCGGGCGTCAGATTGACGATGCCCATGACCGCGGGCACGTTCGGCCCGACGGTCAGCGGGTGCTTGCTCGGAATCATGAATGTGCGGTCGAGGGTCAAGGTGGCCCCCGTCCTACGACACGGCACGAGTCCGAGCTAGGACGTTGCGAGCCCTTCCGCACCGGAGAGCCCCAGGTCGTCCTCGGGCTCCGGTGCGGCACGTTGTGGAGTCGGAACATCGGAGACCGGGTGCGGCGTTGAATCCTCGGTCTCCGGGCGCAGGCCAGCGACTGACGTTCCGGCGATGAGTTCGAGCACCTCTTCGCCCGAGATCGTTTCGTAGACGAGCAGCGCCTCCGCCACGCGGTCCAGCTTGTCCCTGTTCTCGGCCAGGATCTCGGTCGCACGCTGGTAGCCCTGATCACAGAGACTCTTGACCTCTTGGTCGATCAACTTCGCGGTTTCTTCCGAATGGTCGTGGCCGAAGCGGAAGTCGTGGCCAAGGAAGTAGTTCTCGGGTTGGTCGGCGTAGTTGAGTGGGCCGACCACGTCCGACATACCCCACTCCGCAACCATCATCCGCGCGATGTGCGTGGCGTGTTTGATGTCGTTCTGAGCGCCCGCGGACACGTCGTTGAAGACCAGGTCCTCGGCGATTCGACCACCGTAGCTCATCGCGATCATGCCCATCAGCTTGCTCTTGCGCATGTGGTAGTCGTCTCGCTCCGGCAGGTACATCGTGGCGCCAAGCGCCTGTCCGCGCGCGATGATCGTCACTTTGTGCACAGGGTCGACCTGCGGCGTCATGACGCCTACCAAGGCGTGTCCGGCTTCGTGATAGGCGGTGACCTTGCGATCGTCGTCCTGCATGCGGCGCGAGCGCTTCTCACGACCCCAGCGCACGCGGTCGCGCGCCTCTTCGAGGTGCACCAGGAAGACCTCTTCGTCGCCGGCCATGCCGGCGAGGATCGCGGCCTCGTTGATCAGTGCCGCCAGCTCAGCGCCCGAGAAGCCGGGTGTCGCACGCGCCAGCCTCGCGAAATCGACCTCCGGTGAGCACTTCACCGTCTTGGCGTGGACCCTGAGGATGGCCTCGCGCCCCTGCACGTCCGGCATGTCGATCGCGACCTGACGGTCGAAGCGGCCAGGCCGCAACAGAGCCGGATCCAGGACGTCGGGCCGGTTGGTGGCGGCGACCAGGATGATGCCCTCGTCCGTGTCGAAGCCGTCCATCTCGACGAGGATCGCGTTCAGCGTTTGCTCACGCTCGTCGTGGCCACCGCCCATGCCGGTGCCGCGTTTGCGGCCTACGGCGTCGATCTCGTCGAGGAAGACGATGCAGGGTGCATGCTCGCGCGCCTGCTTGAACAGGTCGCGCACGCGACTGGCGCCAACGCCGACGAACATCTCGACGAAGTCCGAGCCGGAGATCGAGAAGAACGGCACTTCGGCTTCGCCGGCGATTGCCTTGGCCAGCAGCGTCTTGCCGGTGCCTGGAGCACCGACCAGCAAGACGCCGCGCGGGATGCGGCCGCCGAGTCGTTGGAACTTCGGGCGGTTCTTGAGGAACTCGATGACCTCGCGGACCTCCTCCTTGGCCTCGTTCATGCCCTCGACGTCGCTGAACGTGACCTGAGTCTTTTGTTCCTTGTTGTGGCGACTGGCGCGCGAACGCCCGAATGACAGGACGCTGCCGGTGCCACCGGGCGAGCGCATTTGCCGAATGATGAAGAACCAGAACAGACCGATGATCAGGATCCACGGGCCGAGCGTGCCTATCAGGTAGTAAGTGAGCGTGTCTACCTTCTCGACCTCGAAGCTGTTGTCCGGGCTGATCGCTATGTGGTGCACGGCGACCTCGTTGGTCGCCAGGGTCTGCGCCACTTCGCGCAACGTCGCCCCGGTGCCGAGCTGGGGTACCAGAACGTAATTCTCGGTGTTGTCGTGAACGACGATCGCGGTGAGGTAGGTCTTCGCGTCCCGATGCTCGGCTTCATTGGGGGCGCGTCGCGCTCCCTCTGTCTCCTTGCGCGCGACTGTCTGGTTGATCAGCCACGCCTTGACGACGTAGATCTGTCCGCTCTTCAAGTCCTCGTTGAACTTGCTGAGACCGCCCTGACGGTACGAATCTTCGTCGATCGGGCGTCCCTGCAGGTCGCGGAACATCTGCACCCACTCCGGGGTCAGCTGCTTGAAGTCAGTCTCGATCTGACCTTCGCGATTGTCCTTTCTCCGGAACTTGCCGACGACGTGATCGTCGCTCTCGATCGTGACCTTGGTGAGCTGGCCGGTCACCAGCTTGTGCAGGAAGTCGTAGTTCGTGCGCTTGGTCGTCTCCCCGCTGCGGTTGACGACGAGGAACAGCGCCAGCAGCAGGAGCATGATGATGAAGACACCACCCATGCCCTTTGGCCTCTTCTGCGAATCCCCACGTCCCTTGGTCGGCGGTGTTTCGTGTGGCTGCTTGGTCATGAAACCTTGTAGGAAGCTCGGGCAATCGAATGGCCGACGCCGCTGGTCCTATTTTCGAACTTCTGCGTCTCGTTCTTGTGTAACTCGCATTTAGGACGGATTCAGTCGCCTTTCAGGGGTTTTGCTCGATCCGGAGCGGAACTGGGCTCGCGTTTGGGGTCAGGTCTTGTGGCGCTGCGCCGGTTGCCCGGGAATCGACCGTCCATGGTAATCAGGATCTTACGAGAAAGGTCCGCAATGGACTCGGAGAGTGCCGAAGACAGTGTTTCACCGACGGTTGCCCGGAACGCCGCCCAATCCAGGTGCTTGCCCTCGTAGAGCACCCTCCCGGAGCGCTGCTCGACCAAGCGAACCTCGGCGGCGAGCATGATGGCTCCCTCGATGAGCGCGCCGCCTCCCTGCTCCGTGACCGGTCGTCCCGCCACCTCACGCAGAGTGACCTCGAGCCGTGCATCCGCCGACCCTGGGCCACCCGGCACCAACCCGGTGAAGTGAGTCAGGTCCCGGCCGAGTTGTCGCGTCAGGTCCGTGTCGAGGCCCTGGCGGAAGGTCTCGTTGCTGACGGTCAAGACCGCGACCGTGCGAATGCCAAGGCGCTCTGGCGCGTGAAAGCCGTGCGTGTAGCCACACGATGCGGTGAGTAGGACCAGGGTCAGCGCGGTCTTCATCGTGACTTGCGCTCCGCCGCGGCCTCCATCGCCGTGGCTCGCTGCTTCACCTCGCGCGCTTCAGCGCCGTAGATCGGGTCGGGCTGTGCCAGGATCAGATCGACTTCGCGCAGGGCGCCGAACGGATTCCCGACCGTGAGGTAGAAACGGGCCACTTGCAGGTGCTTCTCCTCGATCAGACGCAGCGTCTCGCCGAGTGCCTTGCGGGTTGCCTCGACGAAGGCCTTGTTGGTTGTCGGCGACTGCAGATACCCGGCCAGCTCTTGCTTTGCCCGGTGCATCTGGCCCGAGTCGTAGCTGGATCCCTCGATCAGATTGAAGTGCGACATCGCGAGTCGAAACGCGGCCTGGTCGCTCCATTCGCTCTCGGGAGCCTTCTGCACGAGGGCGCTATAGCGCTCGATGGCGAGCTCGTAGTCGTGGGTCTTGAATGCGGCCTCGCCCAGAATGTGTAGGGCGTCGGCCAAATGCGGTGACCGCGGATAGTAGGTGACGAAGTGCTCGAGCACGGAGACGCCGTCTGAGAGGTCGCTGACGATCCCGAGCATGGTCCACCCGGACGCCGCGAGCTTCCTGCCGCAGTCGAACTGCAGCCGCTCGGCTCGAATGCGGAACCTGCTGGTCCAGAACTGGCGCGGGAACTCCTCGAGCATCGTGAACGCGCTCCAGTAGGCCCCGAGCTGGTAGTGAGCTTCGGCGAGCTGGATTTTGTACCTCGCCAGGTCCTCGCCGTTGAAGCTCGACTCGTCGATCGACTCCAGCAGATAGAGGGCGTTGTCGCTTCGACCCTTGTCCAGGTAGGCGCGTGCCTTGACCAGGTACCCCAGCGACGTTTCGGGCAGCGCTACGGTTTCGCAAGAAGCGAGCAGTGCACATCCCAGAACCGCGAGCCGACCGATCATCCCGTGATTGTCCGCGCCCCGCCGGCAAGAGCCAAGGTTTCCCAGGGAACCGTGACCCGCGACTGGAAGCCGAGGTGCCAGCCCATCAGCTCGAGCGTCAACATACGCAGTTCCAGCAACGGTTTCGCGTCGAGTTGCGAAGCGCCGAGGGTCCTTCCGTCGAGACTGAGCAACTGTGTCGCCAACTGAGGGAGATCGGCGCTCACGACGCGGTCGGTCTCGCTGGCCGCGACGAAGCCACCGAGGGCGGGGTCGAAGCCGACGCGGCCCTTTCTTGGGAACGGTCGGTTCGTCTGTGGGCAGACGTCCAGAGTCGGTAGCCACCCCATCAGCTGTAGCTGCCGCAATCGAATACCGACGTCGATGGTCAGCAGGTTCGACCGCGGCGCCGAGCGAAACAGGGCCAGTGCACCGCGAAAGAGGTCGAACAGCTCCGGGTCGGGCCGTCCTTCGGGCAGGGCGGCGCGCATCGACTCGGTCGTCTGCGCCGCGAGCGCGAGGCGCAACCCGTCGCGCCGGAACGGTCGATTGCCCTGGATGACCCACAGACCGTAGACGATCTGGATGCCGCGACCTTCGCGCACGCCGACCCGCGCCTCACACACGTGCAACAAGTCGATCGCGCCGAGGAACGGACTCTTGGTGCGGTGTGCGCCCTTGGCGAGAAAGGTGCGTCGCCCGTAATCGCGTGTGACCAGTTGCACGAGCCGCGACGATTCCTGAAAGTCCTGGCGCCGTGTGACGATCGCGATGGTCTTGGAGGGTTTGGGCACGCGCCTTCGTCCGAGCGATCGCCTACGCCGGCTCCAAGAGTCGAATGCGGACGCGTTCGATCTTGCGCTCTCCCGCGCTCACCACGGTTACCTCGAGTTGCCCGTACTGGAAGCTCTCGCCAGCGCGCGGTATGCGCCCCAGTTCGCTGAACACGAACCCGCCGATCGTCTCGTAGTCCTGCGACTCCGGCAAATCGGAGCCGAGCTTCTTGTTCAGCTCGCCGATGCGGAGCTTGGCGTCGACCTCGGCCGCGCGGCCGTCCGCATCGGCGACGAAGGGGCTCTGCCGTTCCGGGTCATACTCGTCCTCGATGTCGCCGACGATCTCTTCGAGGATGTCCTCGATCGACACCAAGCCGGCAGTGCCGCCGTATTCATCGACGACGATTGCGATTTGCACCCGGCGTGTACGAAACTCGCGCAGTAGCTCCGCGACCTTCTTGCTTTCGGGCACGACGTAGATCGGATGGCGCATCGACTCGGCGACCGGGGTCGCGAGTAGCTCCGCTTTGCCTTCTGCCATCATTCCGACGGCATCACGCAGATAGAAAACGCCGACGATGTTGTCGAGTTTCTGTTCGAACACCGGCAGGCGCGAGTGCCCGGCGTCGACGCCGATGCGGACCGCGTCGCCGAAGGCCAAGCCCGCCTCGACGCACACCATGTCGGTGCGTGGGGTCATGATCCCCGCGGCGTCTTCCTTGCCGAAGTCGACGATGTTCTCGATCCACTCCTTCTCTTCGTCGGCCAGTTGCTCGGTCTCATCGCTGTCCTCGACTGCGGCACGAATCTCGTCGGCGAGTTGCTCGTGCCCGTTGGCGTTCTCGAGCTCCTCGCGGATACCCAGCACGTTGCGGACGACGAGTTCGGCGAGCTTGGCCACAGGCGCGGTGATCGGCAGCAGGAGGAGGCGTAACACGCTCATGACCGGTAGCGTCCGCTCGACGATGGACTCGGCGCGGAAGTCGGTCACCTTGGCCGGCAGCACACCTGACGCGAGCACGGCCAAGACGAAGAGCAGAACGGGTCCGGGCCAACCGCTCGGCCACAGCGTGGCGCCGTCCAAGAGGGCGTAGGCTCCGATGAGTGCGACCGCGAGTCCGGTGAACTCGAGCAGGACCGCGGTGGGCAGGCACTTGTCAGCGTCGTCGAGTTCTTCCTCGAGGCTCTCGGATTTTTCCGCCTTCTTCTCCATGCGCATTTGCAGGAGCGAAGGCGAGAACTTGTCGAGGGCGTTGCGGATCAGTGCCGCCGTGAATGCCAGCGCCAGCCCAACCGCCACCCAGGTGCCACCGCCAAGCGGCGGCCACCCGTTGCTCTCGAGCGCGGGAACCAGAAGGAAGGCTGAAAGGGAACTGTGCGCGAATCGGTGAGCCCTCGGGCCCCCGGCTGCCGGAGGTGGAGGCTCGTCGGGCGATTCAGACGCGGGGCAGGAAGACCCGTCCGCCGTCGCTTCTGTCATGTCTGTTTCGAGGCCTCCTCGGCCACGCTGCGGCTCGGAACACCTTCGAGATCTTCCGCCGTGGAAGGAAGGGGGCTTGCCGCGGAGTCACCCTCTTCAAATGGACCATAAGGTGAAAGAACGCCAGCGTGCAAGGGGATCGCGGCCTTGCCGACCGGGAGCTGCACTCGAACATGCAGCCGGGCCCCCTTGACGTCCGCCTGAAGGACCCCTCCGAGGCAACGCGTCATCGACTGCAGCACCGCCAGGTTGATCGTGTCCAGGTCGTTCCACAGGTCCATCTGTTCGTCGACCTCGCGCCACGGTGGCGTATCGATCGGCACGCTTCCACCGCGGACAGCCAGGAAGTCAAAGCGCAGCGCCTCGTCTTCCTCGACGAGGCGGACGGCAGTCTCTCCCGACTGCGATGCCCCCTCTGCGGTGCAGTGGGCGAGCCCTGCGAGGATCACGTCGCTGAACAAGCGCGACAGGGTCGTGGGCGTGGTTTGCAGCAGGACGCCTTGGTCCGGCAGCGACAGGCGCTGCTTGATTCCGGCTGACTTGAAGCGTCCTCTCGTCGTTTCGATCAACTCGCGCAACACCAGCGCCACGTCGACGACTTCCCGTCCCTGTTGACCGACATCGGCGAGCGATGCGGCAGCGAACTGCTCGAGGATGCGGCGACATCGGAGGCTCTCGCTGGCCAGCTCTTCGACTTCCTCCTGGTAGCTCACGTTGCTTTGGTGTGAGAGGAACTGAGCCAAACCGACCACTCCGGTCATGGGGCCCGTGAGTTCGCGGACAAGGTGGTGCGCTAGTTCGCCCTGGAGGCCGAGCTTTTGTGTTCGCGCCAGAATCAGCTTGGCGCGTCGCATTGCTTCCTCCGAGAGTTCGGTCAAGTCGCGGTCGGCTTCACAGCGTCGTAGAGCATCGAGGCGCGACACCGCCAGCC